>OZ241363.1:3375000-3870768 GCA_965200575.1 Thermoanaerobaculia bacterium
GAAGCCGCGGATCTCCTCCAGGGAATGATCGGCGGCGATCAGCTCGCTGCGCGTGGGCGTGTCGATGCCGTAGCTGCACGAGAACGCTGACGGCGGCGACGTGATCCGCAGATGAACCTCGGTAGCGCCCGCTTCCCGAACCATGTTCACGATCTTGCGCGAGGTCGTGCCGCGGACGATGGAGTCGTCCACCAGCACGACTCTCCGGCCGTCGATCAGTTCCCGTACCGGATTCAGCTTGACCTTGACGCCGAAGTGCCGGATGGACTGCTGCGGTTCGATGAAGGTGCGACCCACGTAGTGGTTCCGAATCAGACCGAGCTCGATGGGCGTTCCCGCCGCACGGCTGAAACCGAGCGCGCCGTAGAGACCGCTGTCGGGTACCGGCACGACCACGTCGGCCTCGGCGGGGGCCTCGCGGGCCAGCTGCGCCCCCATCCTGAGCCGCGACTGAGCCACGGAGTCCGAGAAGACCTCACTGTCGGGACGCGCGAAGTACACGTGCTCGAAGGCGCAGCGGGCCGCCCTCCTCACCGGCGGCAGGCGATGGCTCTCCACGCGGTCGCCCGACGCCAATATCACCTCGCCGCGCTCCAGCTCCCGAAGCGGGCGTGCCTGCATCAGGTCGAACGCGCAGGTCTCGGAGGCGAAACAGGGCTGCCCGTCCAGCTCGCCGAGCATGAGCGGCCTGAAGCCATGGGGATCCCGCGCGGCGATCAGCCCGTCCCTGGAGATGAGCAGGAACGAGTAAGCGCCCCTGACGCGCGGCAGAATCTGGAGAAGGGACTCAACGACCTCGGCGTGAGGCCGGGTCGCCATCAGGTGCAGGATGACCTCGGAGTCGCTGGTGGTCTGAAAGATCGACCCTTTGACCTCCAGCTCGCGGCGAGTGGCCATGGCGCTCACCAGGTTGCCGTTGTGGACGATTCCGAGCGGACCCATGGAGGTCATGACCACGATCGGCTGAGCGTTGGCGAGGACGCTGGAACCCGCGGTGGAGTAGCGGATGTGGCCGATGGCCCGTTCGCCCGGCAGCTCCGTCAGCTTTCGCTCGTCGAAGATGTCCGCCACCTTCCCCATGCCGCGCTCGGCATGGAGCCGTTCTCCGTCCCAGGACACGATTCCGGCACTCTCCTGCCCTCGGTGCTGCTGGGAGTAGAGGCCCAGATAGGCCAGGTTGGCGGCGTCGGGCGCTCCCTCGATGCCGAAGATGCCGCACATCCCGCGCTAGCCTAGCGCCTGCTGCAGGGCTCCCGCCCATGCCAGCCGCAGGCCATCGATCTCGCAGTCCACCGTGCCGCCATCGAAGCCGACCAGGAGGCGGTCGCCGCCGGTTTCCCCAATGTCCGCGGCCTGCACGCCGAGCGCTTCCGCAGCCTGGAACAGCTGGCGAGTTCGCCGCGGCGGAACCGTGACGACCGCACGCGCCTGACCTTCCGAGAACAGCTCCCGAGCGCCACAGGCCACGGAACCGCGGAATCCGCAGCTCCTTGCCATCGCGCACTCGGCCAGCGTCACCAGCAGTCCGCCCTCGGCCACGTCGTGGCAGCCGCTCAGCCAGCCGGAACGCCGCGCTCGGCAAAGCAGCGCGCACAGGGCGGCCTCGGCCTGAAGATCGACCTCCGGCGGTCGCCCCGCCTCGACGCCGTGCAGCAGCCGCTGCCAGGCCGAACCGCCGTACGAGGCGGTGTCGCGCCCGAGCAGGATGACCCGATCTCCGGCCCTCCAGAAGGCGCTTCCCAGCACGAGGTCGAGTTCCCCGTCGAAACCGAGCGCCCGCAGGTCCGGGACAACGCCCACGACCGCCACGGTCGGGGTCGGGTGGACGGCCTCGCCCTCGGTCTCGTTGTACAGGGACACGTTGCCCGACACCACCGGCACCCAGAGGGCTTCGCACGCCTCGGCCATGCCCCCGATGCACTCCCGGAGCTGCCAGGCGATGGCGGGGTTCTCCGGCGAACCGAAGTTCAGACAGTTCGTCATGCCCACGGGCTCGGCGCCCACGGTCGCCAGGTTCCGGACCGCCTCGGCAACCGCCTGGCGGCCTCCCGTTCGGGGCGACAACCAGCAGTACGAGGGGTTGACGTCCGAGGTCAGCGCCAGCGCCGACGGAGTTCCCTTGAGGCGCAGCACCGCCGCATCGCCGCCGGGGCCAACGATGGTGTTCGACCGCACCGTCGAGTCGTACTGTCGGTGAATCCACGCCTTGTCGCCCAGCTCGGGAGTGCTGACCAGGCGCAGCAGGTCGGCCGCCGGGTCCTCGGGCTCGCCGCAGTCGACGGCCGTCTGCCGGTCGGCCAGATCCGAGGGGGGTGCCGCCGGTCGGTCGTACACGGGCGCCTGGTCGACCAGCGGTTCCACCGGCAGGTCGGCCACGGTCCGGCCTCGGAACGTCAGGCGCGCGCGCCCGGTGTCCGTCACCCGACCGATCCGGCAGGCATCGAGGCCCCAGCGGGACAGAGTCTCGATGACGGCCTGCTCCTGGCCCCGGGAGGTGACGAAGACCATCCGCTCCTGGGATTCCGAGAGCATGATCTCGTAAGGGGTCAGCGAAGCCTCCCGGAGCGGCACCAGATCCAGGTCCATCTCGACCCCGGCAGTGCCGCGCGCCGCCATCTCGAAACACGAGCTGGCAAGGCCCGCCGCGCCCATGTCCTGCACGCCGAGCACGACACCGCTCCGCATCGCCTCAAGACTGGCCTCGAGCAGCACCTTCTCGGTGAAGGGGTCACCCACCTGAACCGTCGGCCGCCTCGCCTCGCTCTCGCTGTCGAACGACTCCGATGCCATCGTGGCGCCATGGATACCGTCGCGGCCCGTGCGGCTGCCGGCGTAGACGATCGGGTTGCCGGCGCCCGAAGCCGCCGCTGTGAAGATCCGCTCCCGCGGACACACGCCCAGGGCGAAGGCGTTGACCAGGATGTTGCCGCCGTAGGAGCGGTGGAACCCGGTCTCGCCGCCCACCGTCGGGACCCCGACGCAGTTCCCGTAGTCGCCGATGCCGCGCACGACGCCGTCGACCAGGTATCGCATCCTCGCCCCGCGCTCCCCACCGAGCTCGCCGAACCGCAGGGAATCGAGGCAGGCGATCGGACGCGCACCCATCGTGAACACGTCGCGCAGGATGCCGCCGACTCCCGTGGCTGCCCCCTGGTAGGGCTCGATGAAGCTCGGGTGGTTGTGGCTCTCCATCTTGAACGCAGCCACCAGGCCGTGACCGATGTCCACGACGCCGGCGTTCTCCCCCGGCCCGTGGACCACCTGGTCCCCGGTGGTGGGAAAACGACGCAGGTGGATCTTCGACGACTTGTACGAGCAGTGCTCGGAATAGAGGGCCGAGGCGATGCCGAGCTCCGTGTACGTCGGCGTCCTCGCCAGCAGGTCGCAAAGGCCGCCGAACTCCTCCGCCGTGAGTCCGCACTCCTTGGCCAGGGCCTCGTCAACTACCGGCTCGGCTGTCGACGGACCGGGCGCCTCGAGAGAGTTCAAACCTGGCCGCCCCCGGAGGCCGGAGCTCGATGGCCGCTCTCCCCCACCGCGACGGCGCCCGCAAGCAGGCCCAGACCGTCGCTGTTCCCCAGCACCTCCTCGGCACAGCGCTCGGGATGGGGCATCAGCCCGAGCACGTTGCCGGCCGCGTTGCAGACCCCCGCGATGTCGCGCCTGGACCCGTTCAGGTTGGCGTCAGGATTCCGGTGGCCGGCTGCATCGACATAGCGGAAGACGACCTGGCCGCGCCTCTCCAGCTCGTCGAGCGCCTGCTCGGCGTCCACGTAGCTGCCCTCCGCGTGCGCCACCGGCATCCGCAGCACCTCGCCGCGCCGCCAGGCCGAACAGAAGGCGAGATCGTCCCGCTCCACCCGCACGTGCATGTCGACGCCGAGAAAGCGCTGATCCCGATTCCGACGCATCGCGCCCGGCAGCAACCCCGTCTCGAGCAGCATCTGGAAGCCGTTGCAGATGCCCAGCACTCGCCCGCCGGCCTCAGCGTGACGCCGCACGGCCGCCATGATCGGCGAGTGAACCGCCATGGCGCCGGCGCGGAGGTAGTCGCCGTACGAAAAGCCGCCCGGCAGCACCACCAGCTCGCAACCCTCGAGCGAGGTGTTCCGGTGCCACAGGAAGGTCGCCTCCTGCTGCAGGACATGGCCGAGCACGTGGTACACGTCGTGATCACAGTTGCTGCCCGGGAAGACGACGACGCCGCATCTCATTCCCGGATCCACTCCACGACGTAGTCCTCGACGATCGGATTGGCCAGGAGCTGGCGGCACATGCGGTCCACCGCCTCGGCCGCCCGGTCCTCGTCCTCCGCCTCGAGCACGATCTCGAAGCACTTGCCTGCCCGAACGTCCTGCACGTCGTCGAAGCCGATCCGGGAAAGGGCGTCCCCGATGGCCCGGCCCTGCGGGTCCAGCACTTCGGCGCGGGGATGAACCAGCACCCGCGCCACGAGTCGCCGAGGCTGCGCCGTCACCGGGGACCCTCGTGGCTCGTCATCCGTCGACCTCCAGCCATGGCCCCGGCCGATGCTGTTCGGCCACCACCAGCCGCGCGCGCGAGCGGCGTCGGTCGAGCACCGGGCGCACCGCGGCGGCAGCGAACGCCGGCGAGTTGTTGGTCTCCGAGAGGTGGCAAAGGACGACCCAGGACAATCGGTCCGAGAGCAGGTCCTCGATCCCGGCCGCGGCATCGTCGTTGCTCAGATGCCCCCGGTCCGAAGCGACCCGCTGTTTCAGCCGCCAAGGGTATGGCCCCGTGCGCAGCATGTCGAGATCGTGGTTCGACTCCAGGATCAGGATGTCGAGCTCGCGAAGGCTCCGCCACGCCGGTCGGGTCAGGCGACCCAGATCCGTGGCCAGCCCGAGCCGATGGCCGCAGCGGCTCTCGACGACGATGCCGACCGGCTCCCGTGCGTCGTGGGACACCGGGAACACCTCGACCTCGAACCCCGCGGCGTGAAGAGGCACGCCCGGCGCCATCGGACGCGCCAGGCCGCCAAGGGCCCGCAACGGGCTCCGGTACGTGCCGCGGGTGCAGTAGATCGGGACCCGATGCCGACGGGCGAAGCGCAACACCCCCTTGCTGTGGTCCTCGTGCTCGTGGGTGAGCAGCACCGCATCGACCGCGGCGGCGGAACTGCCCACCGCTTCGAGCCGACGCTCCAGCTGCCGACAGGAGAAGCCGGCATCCAGCAGAAGACACCCTTCGGCGCTCTCGACCACCGTGCTGTTGCCGCCGCTGCCGGAGCCCAGAACCACGGCCCGCAAGCCGCCGCCGGGACGTCGGCGGGCGCGACGTCGCGATTCCCGGGCCACCGTCGCGATTTCGCGCTCGCCGAAGAGGGAGAGCTGTCCCGTTTCCACGAGTGACCCGTTCCTGTGCGGCGCCCGCCCGAAAGCCGGGCATCGGGAACGTCAGAACCGCTGGCCGATCCAGAACGTCGTGCGGCTGTCGCCGGACTCCTTGAGGTCCCACTGCGTGGCGAAGTCCCAGTGCAGGTCAAGCCCGAGCATCCTCACCGTGATCCCGAAACCGTACGCGGCGATCGCGTCGTCCAACCTGCTGTTCTCCGAATCCCAGACGTCGAAGTCCTGGATGCCGTCGAAATAGGCGCCGGCAACGTCGATGAAGAACCTCCCCTGGATTCCCTGGAAGGTCCAGATCGGCGTCACGAAGAAGTCGATCAGCGGGAAGCGGAGTTCCAGATTCGTGAAGAAGCCGTGGTCGCCGACGATGTCGCGGAAGTCCACGCCGCGCACCGTGTCCAGGCCACCGAAGTACACCGGGCTGGGGAAGTTGCCAGTCCTCATGCTGCCGAACAGTCGGGTCGCGAAGACGCTGCGCCTGGTGATGGGGAAGTACTTGCGGGCGTCGAGCTGAATCGTCTGAGTCAGCACTCCCGAGTCCTCGAGATCCGGCGCGTACTCCGCCGACAGGCGGTAGCGGTGGCCGCTCGACGGTCCGGCCGGGCCGAACACGGTGGTGTCGCCGACCAGCGCCGCCTGGAGCACGGGATAGTCGTCCTCCCGCGGGCTGACGACCGGGATCGGTCGCCCGAAGTCATCCAGCAGCAGCTGGAAGTCGCTGTCGCGCGCGAAGGCCTGGTAGTCCAGCTTGCGCTGCATGTACCCCACGCCGACCTCGAAACGGCGGTAGAAGCTGGCCGGGTACGAGATCGAGAACACCGCCCCCGTCTGCTGGAACAGGGAGCGTCCCCGCTCGTAGTAGCCGTACCTGTAGTCGTAGCCGACGTAGAAGGCACGGTCGTCGAACAGCGAGACCTGCCACTGCAGCCGCCGGGAGAGGTTCAGGTAGGTGACGTTGAACTGCGAGAAGCTCTCGACCGAGGCGAAGGTCGTGAACAGCCTCCGGTCGCCCAGGAAGTCGGAGAACTGCAAGTAGATCTGGCCGAGGAACGTCTGGTTGTCGTCCACGCCGACCGCAGTCTGGGCGTCCTCGAGGAACAGGCGCCAGCCCCGCTTGTCCTCCTTGTTGGACTCGTCGATGGAGACCTGGATGTCGGGCTCGAACAGATCGATGGCGGGGATCGCCTCTTCGGCAAGGGCCAGATCCACCATCTGAACGTCACCGATCGGCTCGTCGATGTCCGTCTCGTAGAGATCGAAGCGGCCCTGCCAGAAGCCGGTGTAGACCAGCCGCTCATCGCTTCCGGCCCGGCCCAGAACGGTCGGCTGGAAGCAGCCGGTGATCGCGTTCGTGAACTGCCTGAGCTCGCCCGTCTCGAGATCGAGCCCGAAGATGTTCTCGGCGCCGGAGCGGTCGGACGTGAAGTAGACCGTCGTGTCATCGCGCGAGAAGACCGGGTCCGTGTTGTGGTGCTCGTCTCTGGCGAGCCGGGTGCGCTCCAGAGTGGTCACGTTCAGGCGGTAGAGCTGCCCGTTCTCGCCCGGCACCGAGGCGAAGACGATCGACCCGCCGTCGTGCGAGTACGACGGCGCGCCGTCGAAGACGGCGTCGTTGGTCAGGTTGCGGATCTCCAGCGTCTCGAGATCCAGCTCGAAGATGTCGTACTGGCCGTTCTGGTTGCCTCCGAAGGCGAGGCGCCGGCCGTCCGGGCTCCACGCCGGCGCCGTCTGCTGTTCGACCTCCATGTCGATGACGCGCCGGACGCCGCCGCCGAGCACGTTGACGATGGCCAGGGAGTAGCCCGCCTCCTTGCGCACGAAGGCCGCCAGCGAGTTGCCATCGGGGGAGAACGCCAGGTCCGCGCCGTGCTTCCGACCCAGGTTCAGCATCTGGGCGACGTAGTGGCGAAAGTCCGCCGTATAGCCCTTCGTGAGGTTGCGCACCGGCTCGCGCTCCTGGGTATCGAAGAGCACGATGTCGACGTCGCCCTGGTAGGTCGAGAACGCCGCCACCAGATCACCCGAAGGGGAGGCGACGGGCGAGGTCTCCTGACTGCCCTGCGGACGGGTACGGAAAGGGCGCCCGAAGTCGCTGGGCTCGCCGGTGGCAACCAGCTCGGGCAGATAGCGGTTCCTCAGCCAGCGGCGGAACTCGAGGTCGAAGTCCTCCGGGTCCATCCGGAAGGCGCGCTCGATCGCCGGTCCCACCCGCGAGCCGATCGTGTTCCGGAACTCGAACAGGAAGTCGATCACGCCGTCGGCGCCCCAGCGTTCCTCCATGAAGTCGAACGCGGCGTGACCGTAGCGGTAGGCGAAGAACCCGCTGGCCTGCCCCGACGTGATCGGCGGCAGGCGGTCGTTGACGACCGCATCGCGCAGGTACATGCGGTCCGAAGTGCTCTCGTCCTTGGCGTAGTAGCTCGCCATGCCCTCCATCAGCCACTGGGGCGGACTGTTGGCCATCGCCCTGCCCAGGCTGCCGCCGAACAGCATGTGGTACTGGAAGATGTGGGTCAGCTCGTGGAGGATGAGCTCGTACAGCTCGACATCCGCCAGGTCGATCGGCAGCACCATCCGGAAGCGCGCCGAGGTGGCAAACGCCGCGACCCCCTCCGGGATGAAGTTGATGATGACGTTGTTCTGGAGGAAGTCGGAGTGCGTGTTGTAGATGATCAGCGGCGTCGGCTCCTGGATCTGCTGGTCCAGGTCGAGCGAGAGCTGGTCGTACGCGCTCTCCGCCATCGACGCCACCTTCTGGAGCTGCGGCTCGCTTTCCGGGTAGTAGTAGATGTCGAAGTGGGTCGAGTGATAGATGCGCCAGTCGAAGTCCTCGTAGCGGACCTTGTTCTTGCCGAACCCCTGCGCCTCGAGGCCGGCGGCGGCCAGCGCGAAGAATGCGGCGCCGAGCGCCACCACGCGGACGGTCCGCGCCGACACCGTGCGGAATGGTGCTGAACTCACTGCTCCTCCTCAGGGGGTGAAGATCACCCGCGAGACCTCGATGTCCTTCTGCGTGAAGACGCCCAGGATGCGATCCTCCAGCGCGTACAGGTTCTCGAACATGCCCTGCAGCGGATCCGCCTGCTCACCCTCGAAGCTCTTGAAGTCCTTGAAGTTGTCGTCGTAGATCAGATCGCCGGTCGCGCCGTCGAAGACCATGACCACGATGTCGTACTCGAAGCCGGTCTGCTCCACGAGGACCTGCCGGTACATCGTGCGGCCGTCGAACGGCGAGGTGTACTCCTCGGTCCGGTAGCCCGAGCGGTCCTGGATGTCGAAGTCGAGCGTCCCGGCGAGGATCAGGTCGGACTGCGTCGTCTCGCCCAGGTTGCGCCAGAAGTCGGCATCACGGGCGAGCAGGTCGAGGTCGTAGGTCGGATAGTCGATCCTCCCCGCTTCGACGACCCGCAGGTCGGTCTCCCTGCGAAGCACCTTGTTCAGGTAGCGCTCGAACTCGCCCTGCACGTCGATGTCCGACCCCTCGATGCGGCCCTCGCCCTCCTGGCTGACCACCAGGAACGGCGCCGGCAGCACCGTGTCGCGCCCCGCGAGGTCGATGCGCGCCCGCATCGGCAGCTGCAGCAGTACCTCGACCGTGCTGTCCGCCGACGCCGGCAAAGGCACCAGCACCACCGGCAGGCCCGTCAGAATCCCTGCCACCGCGACCGCTGCCGACGTTCTTCGCAACCCACTCATCCGCCGTCACCTCCACTCGTGGGGCGAGCAGGGACCCTTCCGGGGACCTGCACACCGGTCAGCCGCGCCGACGTTCGCCGGCCCGAAGGCAGGAGCAGGGCACCTTGTGCCGGGCCGGCCTCGGGCGTGCCCGAGTCCGCTCCACCCTCTTCCGCGGGCGAAGGCTCCCCGCCGGGCTCGCCGGCGCCCCCTTCCGCCGACGCCTCGTCTTCCTTGCCAGCGTCGCCCCTGAAGTTCTGGTAGTACTCGACGAAGCGAGAGTAGTTCCGCCGCACGTCACGCTCGCGCGGCGCCAGCCGAAGCGCTTCCCGGTAGTAGCCCAGGGCTTCCTCGAACAACCCCAGGGCCTCGTGAGCCACCGCGATGTTGCTCAGGATTCCGGGGTGTTCCGGCTCGATCCGTCGTGCCTGGTCGAAGCGAAACAGGGCCTCGCTCCAGAGCCCGCGGCTCGCCATGTCCACGCCGAACTGCCACTGAAGCCTGGCTTCCGGCGAGACCTTCCGCTTCTGGCCGCCCCGTCTCTGGCCCTCGACGGACCCCGCAAACACGGCAAGCAGCAGCCCCCACGCCACCAGCGGCAGCAGGCGCAGCCGGGGCTGAGACGTGGTTTTCATTCGAAGCAGTATAGATCACGGGCCTCTTTTCCGTCCTTGTCGATCAACACGGATCCCCGCCCGAAGCGGGGCCGGACGAACCACGAGGACGGCCATGAACCACAACGAATCCCCCACTCCCCACACGGACAACGATCAGGAGAACCGGAGGCGCAACCTGGTGGCGCTGAATCTGGTTCACGGCGACCGTGGCCTGATCTGCGCACTCGCCCAGTGCCAGCCATCCGTCGGCGATCTGACCTGCTCCTGCTTCGCCTCCTCGGCGGCGAAGTGCCTCCAGACGCCCACAGCGAAGATCCGCAGCCTGCTCGACGCCGCCAGCGGGCGCCTCGACGACGCCGACGACGAGATCGAGCGGGCGCGGGAGCAGGAGGTCGCGCTCATCACCCTGCTCGATGCGGCCTACCCGGCGGCCCTGGCCGACCTCGGGCGGCAGGCGCCGCCGGTCATCTACCTTCGCGGCCGCCCGGATACCGCGCCCGGCATCTCGATGGTCGGTTCCCGCAAGTCGGACGCCTACGGCCTCGAGGTGGCGGGCTGGTTCGCCCGGCGCCTGGCCGCAGCCGGCCTGGTCGTGATCTCCGGCTTTGCCCGCGGCATCGATCAGGCCGCCCACCGCAGCGCTCTGGCCGCGAGGGCAGGAACCGGACGCACCGTCGCCGTGCTGGGTTGCGGCCTGGACATCGACTACCCCCGCAACAGCCGTCGTCTGGCTACGGAGATCGCCCGCCACGGCTGCCTGCTCACCGAGTTCCCGTTCGGAAGGCAGCCCAGGCCCATGCACTTCCCCATCCGCAACCGGCTGATCGCGGCGCTCGGCTTCGCATCCATCGTGGTCCGCGCCGCCAGCCGGTCCGGATCCCTGGTCACGGCTCGGCTGGCCCTGGACCTGGGCCGCGAGGTTTACGCCGTCCCGGGCTCGGTGCTTGCCAGGGCCTCGGCCGGCGCCCACCTGCTGCTTCGCGACGGGGCCATCCCGGCGCTCGACCCGGACGCGATGCTCGAGACGCTGCCCACGGCGATCCGAGACCAGCTCTCGGAGCCGGCGCCGCCAGCGGCCGAGCCGGTCCGAGCCACCGATGGCGTGGCGGAGGTGGATGCCCTCCTCCACGCGCTCCAGGAGGGCGCCCACGCCCCGGAGGAACTGGCAGCGTCGCTCCGCCAGCCGGTCCGGGAGGTTCTCGCCAACCTGGTCCGCCTGGAGATAGACGGGCTGGTCCGCCGCCACGAGGGCGCCGCCTGGTCGCTGCTGAAACGCTGACCGGTCGGGCCGCCAGGGGCAACGCACGGTGAGCGTCGGCCCGATCAGGAGGCCGCAGACGCCGCCGCGCCTCTCACTTCTTCTTTCTTGCCGGTCTCCTGCGGGCCGGCCTCCGCTTGCGCGGCGCCCGCGGATCACGGCCCTGCGCCAGCAGCTTCGCCTCGCGCGCGGCCAGGAGCTCCACTGCCTTCTCGAGCCCGATCGTCTTCGGGTCCTTCGCCTTTGGCACGCTGGCGTTCACCCGACCGTCGGTCACGTAAGGGCCGTAGCGGCCGGACTTCACCAACAGCGCCAGACCGCTCTGCGGGTGCTCGCCGAGTTCCCTCGCCGCCGAGGCCGCGCTGCCGCGCCGACCCTTCGGCTGGCTCAGCAGCGCAAGCGCCTGCTCGAGGGTCAGGTTCGCCATCCGATCGTGACCGTCCACGCTGCGGTTCTCCTTGCCGCAGCGAACGTACGGTCCGTAGGGGCCGTCCTGCACCCTGACCGCCTCGCCGCTCTCCGGATGGCGGCCGAGTTCCTTCGGGAAGGACAGCGCGAGCAGGGCGTCGTCCACGGTGAGTCGGCCGACTTCCATGGTCGGCCAGACGCTCGCCGTCTTCGGCTTCGGCCCCTTCGCGGAGCGCTTGCCTCCCTTCGCCGGCGGGCTGGACTCGCCCAGCTGGAAGTAGTCCCCGAACCGGCCCTTCTTCACGTAAACGGGTTCGCCCGTCTCCGGGTGATGCCCGAGCGGACCGTCCGCACCGGATGCGCCGGCGAGCAGCTCGAGCGCGCTCTCCAGCGTGACCTGGTCCGGCGCCACCTCGTCCTCGAGCGAAACACGGCGGTCGCCGTCTCCCGCCTGCACATAGGCGCCGTAGCGCCCGGCCCGGACGGCCACCTCGCGGCCCTCGTCGTCCCTGCCCAGGGGAAGCGAGCTGACCGCCCGCGCATCGATTTCGTTCACGCCCTCGCGGACCAGGGACTGCAAGCCGCGCCGTGTGTCCTCGCCCGGCGCGTCGCCGAAGTAGAAGCGCCGCAGCCATGGCCTGGCCTCGCGTCTGCCCCCGGCAATCTCGTCGAGGTCGCTCTCCATGCGCGCCGTGAAGCCCGGATCCACGAGATCCGCGAGGTGCCGTTCGAGCAGCTGCGTCACCGCAAAGGCCAGGAAGGAAGGCACCAGGGCCGAGCTCTTCTTCCAGACGTAGCCGCGGTCGACGATCGTCTGAAGGATCGCGGCGTAGGTCGACGGTCGGCCGATGCCCCGACGCTCCATCTCCCGCACCAGGGTGGCCTCGGTGTAGCGAGCCGGCGGCTGGGTGGTGTGGCCGCTCGCCTCGGCGCTCGGAACCGTGACCTGATCGCCCTCGCGAACTGCCGGCAGGAAGCGCTCCTCGTCATCCGCCTTGCCTCCGGGGTCGTCGCGGCCCTCGACGTAGACGCGCAGGAAGCCGTCGAAGTGCAGCACGCGGCCGGAGGCGGTCAGCTGCACGGACTCCGCCGAGGGCGTGGAAGTCGCGAGAAGAACGGTGGTCGTCGTCCCCTTCGCGTCCTTCATCTGGGACGCCAGTGTCCGCTTCCAGATCAACTCGTAGAGCCGCAGCTCGTCGGACTGCAGCTCGCGCGCCACCTGCGACGGGGTCCGGAAGCTGGTGCCGGCCGGACGGATCGCCTCGTGCGCTTCCTGGGCGTTCGACCCGCTCCTGTACTGACGCGGGCGCGCGGGCAGGTACTCCTCGCCGTAGCGCTCGGCGACCTGACGCCGCGCGGCGGCAATCGCCTGGCCAGAGAGCGCGTTCGAGTCCGTGCGCATGTAGGTGATGTAGCCGTTCTCGTACAGGCGCTGCGCCACCCGCATCGTGCGCTGCGCTCCGAAGCGGAGCTTGCGGCCTGCTTCCTGCTGCAGCGTCGAGGTGATGAAAGGCGCGTACGGGCGCCGCGTGAACGGCTTCTCCCGAACCTCGATGACCTCCGGACGGGTCGCCGGCAGCTCCTCGCTCAGCGCCTTCGCTTCGGTCTCCAGCAGGAGGCGCAGGCCCTTCCTCTTCAGCTGGCCCGTCGCACGGTCGAAGTCGCCGCCAAGGGCCACCCTGCTGCCTTCGATGCCGGTGACCCGCGCCGGGAACCGGTGCGCCCTCCCGTCCTCCGTCTCCAGCTCGGCCTCGACCGTCCAGTAGTCGGCGGGAACGAAGGCCATCCGCTCTCGCTCCCGCTCGACCACGAGCCGCGTCGCGACCGACTGCACGCGACCCGCGGAAAGGCGGGGCCGCACCTTCTTCCACAGCACGGGCGACACCTCGTAGCCGTAGAGCCGGTCGAGAAGCCGCCGCGCCTCCTGGGCGTCCACCAGATCCTGGTCAATCTCCCGCGTGTCCTGAAGCGCCGACTGCACGGCGGACTTCGTGATCTCGTGGAAGACCATGCGCCGGACCGGCACCTTCGGCTTCAGCACCTCCTTCAGGTGCCAGGCGATCGCCTCCCCCTCGCGGTCCTCGTCCGTCGCCAGAATCAGCTCGTCCGCACCCGCCAGGGCCTTCCGCAGCTTGGTGATCTGGGACCTCTTGTCGGCCGGAATCACGTAGAGCGGGTCGAAGCCGCCATCAACGTCAACCCCCAGGCGAGCCCAGCTTCTGCCCTTGTACCTCTTCGGAACCTCCGCGGCCGATCGGGGCAGGTCCCGGATGTGTCCGATGGAGGACTCGACCCGGTACTCGGGCCCCAGGTACTTCCGGATCGTCCGCGCCTTGGCCGGGGACTCCACGATGACGAGCGAACTGCTCATGGGCCGGGGACCCTAGCAGTGGAGCAAGGCCCGGGCCCGCCAACCAGCGAAGAAAGTTGCGTGGCGGTTGTCAGGCGAACCTGCCCCGGTGCATGATGCCGACATGTCGAAACCCGTCGTGGTGGTCGGCGGCGGGCTCGCCGGAAGCGAGTGCGCCTACCAACTCGCCTCCCGGGGCCGGCCCGTGGTTCTCCACGAGATGCGGCCGCAGCGCTCGACGCCCGCACACGCCAGCGGCGAGCTCGCCGAGCTGGTGTGCTCGAACTCGCTGCGGAGCGACGACCCCCACCACGCCGCCGGGCTGCTCAAGCGGGAGATGGAGCGCTTCGGCTCCTTGATCATCGCCGCCGCGCGCAGACACGCTGTACCCGCCGGCGGCGCTCTGGCCGTGGACCGCAACCTGTTCGCGGCGGAGGTCACCGCCGCCATCGAGCAGCACCCGCTGATCGAGCTGCGGCGCGAGGAGCTGACCGCCCTTCCCGAACCGGACGCCCACGACTGCGTGATTGCCACCGGCCCGCTCACCTCGGAAGCGCTGAACCGGGAACTCGAGGGACTGATCGGCAGCGACCACCTCTACTTCTACGACGCCATCGCCCCCATCGTGACGGCCGAGAGCCTGGGCCTTCAACGCCTGTTCCGTGCCTCGCGCTACGGCAAGGGGGGCCACGACTATCTGAACTGTCCGCTGGACCAGGACGAGTACCGGCAGTTCCGGCGCGACCTGCTCGAGGCGAAGACGATCGAGCTGCGCGACTTCGAGAAGCCGCTGTTCTTCGAGGGCTGTCTGCCAATCGAGGAGCTCGCCCGGCGCGGCGAGGACACCCTGCGCTACGGACCCATGAAGCCGGTCGGCCTCACGGCGCCCGACGGCACGCGGCCTCATGCCGTGGTGCAGCTTCGACAGGAGGACCTCGCCCGCAGCCAGTACAACCTGGTGGGCTTCCAGTCACGGATGACCTGGCCGGAGCAGCGCCGCGTGCTCCGTACCCTGCCGGGGCTTCAGGACGCCCGCTTCGTCCGCCACGGCCAGATCCACCGCAACACGTTCATCAACGCGCCGCTTCACCTGGACCGATGGTATCGCCTGGCCGGTCGCCGCAACCTCCGCCTTGCCGGTCAGCTGACGGGCGTCGAGGGCTACCTGGAGTCGGCCGCCACCGGCCTGGTCACGGCGCTCTATCTCCTGCTCGAGGACGACAACGGCCGGCCGCCGACGCCGCTTCCCGACACCACCGCACTCGGCGCCCTGGCCAGGCACCTGACCGAGTCCAGCCCGAAGCGCTACCAGCCCACGAACATCAACTACGGACTGCTGACGCCGCTCACCGAACGCCTGCCCCGCCGCGAGCGCCGCCCGGCCTACGCGAGGCGCGCCCGGGCCGCGCTCGAAGCCTGGGCCGCGAGCGCCGGCGGGCTCGTGGACGAGGTGGGGTCTGGGGAGCCAGGCGCGGCGTCCCCGACGCGGCCAGAGGCCAGCAGTCTGTCGGAGCTGCCAAGCGGACGGAGGACGCTGGCTGACTGACAGTCTGCTGGTGACGCGGGAGCTGGGGCCAGGCGCGGCGTCCCCGACGCGGCCGGCGGCGCTAGCATCGGAGTCGAGGAAGCACCGCCGTGCCAGCCAGAGTCAACCATGCCGAGCCCGAGCCGCGACCCGCACCCGCGGGAGCGCTCGCCGGACTGATCTCGGACTACCTCGACCATCTCGCCATGGAGCGCAACTGCTCCAGGCACACGGTGAGCGCCTACCGGCGGGATCTCGGCGCCTTTCTCGACTTCCGCGCCGCCGCCGGCAGCACCGACCGGACTCTCGACGACATCGACCAGCTCCTCGTGCGCGGCTTCGTCGCCGACATGCACCGGCGGGGCCGGGCGAGACGCTCCCAGGGCCGCAGCCTGTCGGCTCTGCGAGGCCTCTTTCGCCATGCCTGCCTGACCGGGAGGATGCAGTCGAACCCGGCAGCTGCGGTGCCGACGCCCAAGGTCGAGCACACCCTGCCGAGGCTGCTGAGCCACGCCGAGATCGACACCCTGCTCCGGGCCCCTGCGGGGCGCGAAGGAGCGCTCGGCCTCCGGGACCGCGCCCTGCTGGAACTGCTCTACGCCTCGGGGTTGAGGGTCTCGGAACTGGTCACCCTGAACTGGTGCGACCTCGATCTCGCAGCCAGGGTCCTGCGGGTGATCGGCAAGGGCGACCGCGAGCGCATGGTCCCCTTCGGCACGCCGGCCGGCCAGGCGCTCGAAGCCTGGCTCGCGGCCTCGGAGACCATCTCTTGCCAGAACCGGGCGGGTTCGGACAGACACCTCGAGCCGGTGTTCCTGAATCACCGCGGCGGCCGGCTATCGACGCGCTCCGTCCGGCGTATCATCGACCGCTACGTTGCGGAGACTGCACAGGCGACGGGTGCCCATCCCCATGCGCTGCGCCACAGCTTCGCCACCCATCTGCTGGAATCGGGCGCCGACCTGCGGACGATTCAGGAGCTGCTCGGCCATGCCTCGCTATCGACCACCCAGCGCTACATGCACGTGGACACGGGCCGCCTGCTCGAGGTCTACCGCGAGAGCCACCCGAGGGCTCGCGACGGCTGAGCCTTGTCCGAACGCCCGGACACGGGGCAGGCGTCCTGCCACCGCCGTCTCCACGGTCAGCCAGCGACGGTCACAGATATCCAGAACACGTCCGAGCCAGGAGGATCCCCGCATGTCGTCACCCACCACCAGCAGGCGCTTCGCGCCCGTCCTCGCGCTCGTCGCATGTCTGGCGGCAGCCGCAAACGCCCAGGAGGGCCTGACCGGCTTCCAGCTCGCTGGCGACTACCAGCTCTTCCTCCAGGGAGAGGAGTCGCCCGACGGCAGGCTCTACCTTTCGCGCGCCGAGGGCGCCTTCCTGGTGATCGCCGACGGCCTTCCCTCGCCGGTGCTCATCAGCGCCCGCAACCAGGTGGCGCGCAAGGTGCAGCTGCTGAAGATCTCGCCGACCGGAGACGACACGCTCGATCTGCTCCCCGGCGCGCTGTTCGGCCCGCCCATGGCGTTCCGGCAGATTCCCAAGGGCCTCGAGCTCTCGGTCGACGGCGTCCTCGCCCAGCTGCGGCAACGTCCTTCCTGGTCCGGCGAAGCTACCCTCGCCGAGCTCTACGACCACGAACCCGGCTACCGCCGGAGCGCCGCCTCCTACCAGAGCGACGAGAGCGTGGTCGCGGAGATCGCAGAGCTCGGCGCCGGCGTCGAGGTGCGGACGGTCTTCGGCTCCTGGTGCCACGTGTGCGAGCGGTTCATGCCGCGCGGTCTGAAGGTGCATGAACAGCTCGAGGGGTCCCCCGTGAAGTTCACCTACTACGGCCTGGGCGACGACAACCCCTGGGGCGACGCCGAGGTCGACCGGCTCGAGGTCAAGGAGCTGCCGACCGCCATCGTCTATCGGAACGACACCGAGATCGGCCGCTACGCCGGCGGCCCCGGCTGGACCAGTCCCGAGGTCTCGCTGGTCAACATTCTGCGCTCGAATCCGTAGACGGCTGCTGACGACGAACCTCCGCCAGGACCCCTGCAACCATGACCACGATCCTGCTCGTTCGCCGCGGCGACACCACCTGCGTGGCCAGCGACGGCCAGGTGACCAACGGCGCGGCGAACACGGTGATCAAGTCGCGGGCCCGGAAGGTCCAGCGGGCCGGCGACGGCAGCGTGCTGGTGGGCTTCGCCGGCGCCGGCGCCGACGCAATGGCCCTCTTCTCGCGTTTCGAGGCCAAGCTCGACGAGTTCCAGAACAACTTCGAGCGCGCCGTGGTCGAGCTCGCGCTGGACTGGAGGACCGACCGGACGCTTCGGCGCCTTGAAGCGCAGATGATCGTGACCGACGGGCAGAGGAGCTTCCTGGCGATGGGCAACGGCGATTTGCTGGAGCCCGACAGCGGCATGCCGCTGGCGATTGGCTCGGGCGGCAACTACGCCCTGGCCGCGGCGCGCGCACTGCTTCAGCACACCACGCTCGAGGCGGAGGCCATCGCAATCGAAGCCATGCGCATCGCCGCCGACCTCTGCGTCTACTCGAACGACGCGATAACGGTCGAGACCCTCGGCTCCGGCGGGAGCAGCGGTTGACCTCGTCGGCGGCATCTCGCGACGCGTTCGTCGAGGACCTCACTCCGCGCGAGATCGTCGCCGCCCTCGACCGGCACGTGGTCGGTCAGACGGACGCCAAGCGCGCCGTCGCCATAGCGATGCGGAACCGCTGGCGCCGTCAGCAGCTCGATCCCGAAACGGCCGAGGACATCGCCCCCAAGAACATCCTGATGATGGGACCCACGGGCGTGGGCAAGACCGAGATCGCGCGCCGGCTCGCCCGCCTGGCGCGCGCACCGTTCCTCAAGATAGAGGCGAGCAAGTTCACGGAAGTCGGCTACGTCGGCCGCGACGTGGAGTCCATCGTCCGCGATCTGATGGAGCTCGCCGTGGTCATGGTGGGGGACGAGAAGCGCGCCGCCGTCGAAGTTGATGCGACCGAGCGCGCCGACGAGCGACTGCTGCAGATTCTCGTGCCCCAGGCGCCGCAGCCGGGCGGTGACACCGGAGACCCGGCGGACAGGCCTGCCCCGGTCGAGACCAGGGAGCGCTTCCGGGAGTGGCTGAAGGAGGGCCGCCTGGACCACCGCATGGTCGAGATCGAGGTCGACGACACCTCGCAGCAGCAGTTCGAAATGTTCACTCCGCAGGGCGTTGAGGCGGTCGGGATCAACCTGAAGGACATGCTTCCCAACCTGTTCGGCAAGCGGCGACGCCAGATGGTGGAGGTGCGGCAGGCGCGTGAGATTCTCAGGCGACAGGAAGCCGAGAACCTGGTCGACCGCCAGGACGTGGCCGAGGAAGCCCGGTTGCGGGTCGAACAGGCAGGCATAGTGTTCCTGGACGAGATCGACAAGGTCGCCGGCAGGACCAGCGGCCAGGGCCCCGACGTTTCGCGCGAGGGCGTGCAGCGCGACCTGCTGCCGATTGTCGAAGGGACCACCGTGACCACGAAGTACGGCCCGGTCCGCACCGACCACGTCCTGTTCATCGGCGCCGGCGCCTTTCACGTCGCCAAGCCGTCCGACCTGATCCCCGAGCTCCAGGGCCGCTTCCCCATTCGGGTGGCCCTCGAGGCACTGGGGGAGGAGGACTTCGTCCGCATCCTCACCGAGCCCGACAGCGCCCTCGTCACCCAGTACCGCGCCCTTCTCGGCGCCGAGGGGCTCGACCTCGTCTTCGGCGACGACGCCGTGCGGGAGGTCGCCCGCCTTGCGGTGGTCGTCAACTCGCAGACCGAGAACATCGGCGCCCGCCGCCTGGCGACGCTGATGGAACGGCTTCTCGACGAGGTCTCGTTCGAGGCCCCCGACATGAACGGCGTGACCCTGGAAGTCGACGCGGCCTACGTACACCGGGCACTCGACGACGTGGCCAGGGACCGCGACCTGAGCCGCCATGTGCTCTGACGTGCCCGCCGGCGCGCCGGTGGACGGCGCCTGCCGGCGCCGCCGAGACACCCCGTGTACGGTGGAGGGCCATCCCGTCGATTCTGGTCGCCGTCTGCCGGCCCCAGGCACCGCGACCGCCCTGCTCGCCGTCCTGCTCGCCCTGAACGGCTGCGGCCTGAAGGGCGATCCCCTGCCGCCACTGCCACCCCCGACGGAGTCAGAGAATGAGAGCGTGCCCGGCGCCGCGCCGGACGAGAGAGGGGAGCAGGAAGCGCAGGCCGACGGCAACGCGGGAGACGCCGAGGAGGACGGCGAAGGGAACGGCGAAGACGGCGAAGGGAACGGCGACGGCGAAGAGAACGGGGCGAGATGACCGGGGGAGGCGGGACGCCGTTCCTGCTGGTCTCGGGCGCCGGCAACGACTTCATCGCCCTCGTCGACCGGCCAGCGCCGCCTGCCAGGACGATCCGGGCCTGGTGCCGTCGCGGCGTCTCCGTCGGCGCGGACGGCCTCTTCTCGCTGCGACGGGAAGGGCCCGGCCGGCACGTTCTCGACTACGCCAACGCCGACGGCAACCATGCCGCCCTGTGCCTGAACGCGGCTCGCTGCGCCGCCCGCATCGCCTTCGAGCGGGACCCTGAGGCCGACAGGCTGACGCTCGAGACGCCGGCCGCCGAGCTCGTCGCGGAACGCGTCGACGCCGACCGCACCGCGGTACGCATCGCCGCGCCCGAACCGAGCCGGAAGATGACGCTCCGAGCCAACGGGCACGACGTTCCGGGGCATCGAATCGACGTCGGCGTGCCGCACTTCGTGCTGTGGTGGAGCGGCGACCTCGACAGCGCGCCGGTCGCCTCGCTCGGCCCCCTGCTGCGGGCCCACCGCGACCTCGGCAGCGACGGCGCCAACATCCACTTCGTCTGCCTCGAGCCGCCCAAGCGCTTCCGCATACGCTCCTTCGAGCGCGGCGTGGAGGCGGAGACCCTGGCCTGCGGCACCGGAGCGGTGGCGGCCGCCGCCTGCGCCATCGACGACGGCCAGCTTGGACTGCCCCTCACGGCCGTCGCCAGGAGCGGCTTCCCGCTGAGCATCGAAGCCGTGTCCGCCGCGCCCGGCCACTGGCGCCTCTGTGGCGACGCGCGCATCGTCGCCCGCGGCCGCATCGACGAAGGCGCCGATGCCCGGCCTTGCCCTCCGGCGCAACCTCACACTGATCCTTCTCCAGGCAAGACGTGAGCCGGCAGGTCCGAGGGGGCAGCAGGCGGGGCTGTCGACAAGCGATTCTCGAGCTCCTCCCGCGGAAGAACAACCGTCCGCAGCGCAGCCGTTTCACGGCGGAGGCCAACCCCGGGCAACCTCCGGTGCCCCCGCGTCTCCCGCAGCCCCCTAGGACCTGACGGCGTCCCATCTTGCTACCCTGTCGCGCCCATGGCCAGTCGCTTCCCCCCCGTAGACGAGCAGCTAGACCTGCTGCAGCGAGGCGCGGTCGACGTCGTCGAAGAGGAGGCCCTGCGCCAGCGCCTTGCGCACTCCCGCGAGCAGGACCGGCCGCTGCTGGTCAAGACCGGCTTCGACCCCACCGCGCCTGACCTGCACCTGGGCCATGCCGTGCTGCTGCACAAGATGCGGCACTTCCAGCACCTCGGCCACCGAGTCGTGTTCCTGGTCGGTGACTTCACGGCGATGATCGGCGACCCGACCGGGACGAAGGCGACCCGACCGCAGCTCTCTCGCGAGCAGGTGCTGGCCAACGCCGAGACGTACCAGGAGCAGGCCTTCAGGGTGCTGGACAGGGAGCGCACCGAGATCCTGCACAACAGCGAGTGGCTCGGAGCGCTGGGCGCCGAGGGGATGATCCGCCTGGCCGGCTCCTGCACCCTGGCGCGGATGATGGAACGGGACGACTTTCGCGACCGCTTCAGGAACCACGAGGCGATCTCGATTCACGAGCTCCTGTACCCGCTGACGCAGGCGTACGACTCCGTCGCGCTCGAGGCCGATGTCGAGCTGGGCGGACACGACCAGCTCCTCAACCTGCTGATCGGCCGCGACCTGATGCGGTCTCGCGGCATGGCGCCCCAGATCGCGCTGACCGTTCCCCTGCTCGTCGGCACCGACGGCGAGCAGAAGATGTCGAAGAGCCTGGGCAACGCCATCGGCTTCGAGGACTCTCCGCGCGAGATGTTCGGGCGGTCGATGTCCATTCCCGACGAGCTGATGTGGGAATGGAAGCTGCTCCTCACGGACGAGGACGAGGCCAGCATCGAACGCCAGAAGGCGGATGCGGCCGACGGGCGGATGAACCCGCGCACGCTGAAGGCGGACCTGGCCCGCGAGATCGTACGTCGCTTCCACGGCGGCGGCGCCGCTGACGAGGCCCGGTCCGAGTTCGACCGCATGTTCCGCCGTGGCGGCGTACCGGACGACGTCGAGACGCGGCGCGTGTCCGCCGACCAGACCATCCTCGCTGTGGTTGCAGGCGCCGGGCTGGCGCCAAGCCGCGGCCAGGCGCGGCGACTGATCCAGCAGGGCGCCGTCAGCCTCGACGGCTCGCAGGTCTTTGACCCCCACCTCACGCTGAAGGAAGGCTCGGAGACCCTGCTCAAGGTGGGCAAGAGGCGCTTCCTCCGGGTCGTCGTCGACGCCGCAGCCGGCAACCCCGGCCGAGAAGCGCGTCGCCGGACCGACCCGGGAACCGGGACCACCGAATCACGCATGGGCTGCCGCCGGCCCTGAGCGGCGGGGCGGGGCGCGATCAGGTCAACCGCCCATAACATCGGCCCGGCCCACCACCGACACTGAACGACAGCCGTGCCCCGGACCGAGCCAACCGTCAGCCGCCAGCCACCGACGAGCGCAGGCGTTCCCCCGCCGCCCCGAGCGCACGCGCAGGTCGAGGCCGATCTGCCGCCGCTCGGGATGGGCGTGCGCATGCTGCTCTTCGTGCTCGGCCTCGCGCTGTTCCTCTGCGGCGCCGTGTTCGGCGTCCTGCCCGGGATCCCCTTCATCGTCCTGGCGCCGCTGGGCCTCGCCCTGCTTTCCCTGGCCAGCAACCGCCTGAACCGACGCCTGCGGGCGTTCGTCCTGCGTCGCTGGCCCGGCGCCTGGAAACGCATCCACAGCTTCCGCACCTGGCTGCACCGCCGGCTGAGCTGAGGGCCGGGAGTAGGCCGCCCGGACGCTCTGCTCCGGCGGCCCGGCCGCCACCGGGGCCGGGCGTCGAAACGCCTGCCGGTCTCCGCGCTCGCCGTCAGCCCGGCGGCTCGGCGATGGCGCGGGCGCGCTTCCTCAGGCCGCGCAGCAGGACGCCGTTCAGCGCGAACAGGGCGCCGGCCACCAGGATCCACTGGGCGAACATGCTGCCGAGGCCCAGGGGACCCCAGAGCGGTTGGCCGCGGGCGCCCCAGATCATCCAGGCCAGCAGGACGACCGCCTGAACCACGACCAGCCGGATCGCCCAGTCCCACCACCAGCCCACGCGCATGTCCTGGTCTTTCGTGTTGATCAGTTCCTCTCGGAAGCGCCTGGCGCCGTAGCGCAGCACGGCCACTGCGAAGAAGAGGCCGCACAGCATCAGCGCGACGCTCCAGGTGTTGTCCTGGCTGAGCCAGAAGGGCTGCGAGAGGGCGGACGGCACGCCCAGAACGAAGGCGCCGACGGCAATCGAGAGGACCGCCGTCCGCTGCTTCAGCCCGGCCTCCTGGAGCGCCAGGCTGACCAGCTGGAACATCGCCACCAGGGAAGTCCAGGCGGCGAACACCAAGGCCAGGAAGAACAGGATCATGAAGAAGGCGCCGCCCGGCATGGCGTCGAACAGCTGGGGAATCCAGACGAAGGTCAGGCCCTCGTTGCTCTCACCGACGATGGTCCCCGCGGCATCCGGCATGAGCGAGAACACGGTACACAGCACCATGATCCCGGCCAGCAGGGAAACACTGTTGTTGCCGAACGCAAGCATGTACGAGTTCAGGTTGGTGTCTTCCCGGCGGCGCGAGAAGACCGCGTAGGTCAGCACCAGGCCCCAGCCGGCGCCCGTGTCCCAGGCGTTCTGGGTCAGGGCCTGCAGCCAGATGTTCGGATCCCGCAGGTCGTCCCAGGTCGGCGAGAACAGGAACTCCAGGCCCCGGGAGGCGCCGGGAAGCGTCACGGCGCGAATCGCGAGCACGACGACCAGCACCAGCAGCGCCGGCATGAGAACGCGGACCACCGTTTCAATGCCGCGAACTCCGCGCAGTACCACGACCACGGCCAGGACCAGGGCCAGCGCGTGGAACACGAGCGACGCCGTTGAGTACGAGAACGACTCCCACAGCTCGAGCGAGCTGTCGCCCTGAAGCTGCATGGTCACGGCCCCGAGCAGAAAGCGGAGCGTCCAGCCCATGACCACGGCGTAATAGAAGCCGATGGCGGCCGCCACCCAGGCCACCCAGGCGCCCAGGAAGGCGAACCGGTCGCCCAGCATGGTGGCGAAGGTCCCCACCGTGCCGCTCCGCAGCTTCTTGCCGAGCGCGAACTCGGCCAGGATGAGCGGCACCGACCACAGCATCAGGAAGACGACCCAGGCCACCAGGAAGGCGCCACCGCCGTTGCTGGCGGCTATCCGGGGGAATCGCCAGATGTTGCCGGTTCCGACCGCCATGCCGAGCATGGCGAGCATCAGACCCCATCGGCTGGAGAACAGCTGCGTCGCTGCGTTCAAGCCCTGCCCCGCACGGTTGCCATGCCGGTCGGCACCCTAGCAGTCTGTCGGACTTGCCTGCGGCCGGATGACGCAGGCTTGCCCGCCAGCCCGCTGAAGCGGCAGGGGCACGGGGGGCACGGGGGCACGGGGCCACGCGAGGCGTACGCAGCACGGCTCGCACCGCTGGCAGGAGGCCGCCGCACTCCTGGGCGAGGCCGACGAGGTGGCTCGCTTCAGCCGACCAGATCGCAGGCGGCGAAGAAGAACGCCCGTTCGATGGCGGCGTTCTCGTCCGAGTCGCTGCCGTGGATGGCGTTGTTCTGAATGTCCGTGCCGAACAGGTTGCGGACCGTGCCCTCGGCGGCCTGGGTGGAGTCCGTGGCGCCCATCGTCTCGCGCAGATGCGCCACCGCGTTCTCCCGAGCCAGGGCCATCGCCACCACCGGCCCGCTGGTCATGAAGTCCACGAGGTCGGCATAGAACGGCCGCTCGCGGTGGACGGCGTAGAACGCCTCGGCCTGGGCCCGGGACAGGCGCAGGCAGCGCATGGCCTCGATCTCGAAACCGGCCCCTTCCAGATGCGCGATGATCCGGCCCGCATTGCCGGCCGCCACAGCGTCCGGCTTGATGAGCGTCAGCGTGCCCGTCACCTTGCCTCTCCGCCAAGTGTCGCCCTGACCTGCCTGCCCATGTCGGCGGGCGAGTCCACGACGTGGACCCCGGCGGCGCGCAGGGCCGACTTCTTTTCGGCCGCCGTGCCCTTGCCTCCGGCCACGATGGCGCCGGCGTGACCCATCCGGCGGCCGGGAGGGGCGGTGGCGCCGGCGATGAAGCCCGTGACCGGGACGTTCATGTGCTCGCCGATCCAGGCCGCGGCCTCTTCCTCGGCAGTGCCGCCGATCTCGCCGATCAGGACCACCGCCTCGGTCGCGCCGTCCTGCGCGAACAGCTCGAGCACGTCGATGAAGCTGGTGCCGTTCACCGGGTCGCCGCCGATGCCGACGCACGTCGTCTGACCGAGGCCCTCGTTCGTGAGCTGCCATACCGCCTCGTAGGTCAGCGTGCCGCTGCGGCTGATGACGCCGACATTCCCCGGCGCATGGATGTGCCCGGGCATGATGCCCACCTTCGCCTGGCCCGGAGTGATGAGCCCGGGGCAGTTCGGCCCCAACAGACGGCTTTCGCGGCCGGCCAGGAACTTGCGCACCCGCACCATGTCCCCGACGGGGATGCCCTCAGTGATGCAGACGATGAGTTCGACTCCGGCGTCCGCCGCTTCCATGATCGCGTCCGCGGCGAAGGGCGGGGGAACGAAGATCAGCGTGGCGTTGCAGCCGGCCTCGCGGCGTGCATCCGCCACCGCGTTCCACACCGGAAAGCCGTCCACCATCGTTCCGCCCTTGCCGGGGGTGACGCCGCCCACCACGGTGGTGCCGTAGTCGCGGCAGCCCCGGGCATGGAACAGACCTTCCCGGCCGGTGATGCCCTGCACGATCAGGCGCGTGTCGGCGCCCACCAGAATCGCCATCGATTCAGCCTCCCAGGGCTTCGACCGCGCGCTCGGCGGCGGACGCCATGCCGTCGGCGACGAGGAACTCGAAGTCGGCCTGCTCCAGCACCTCGCGGCCCTCCTCGACGTTCGTGCCCTCGAGGCGGACGACCACCGGCACGTCCACCGGCGTTCCGGCTTCCGCCAGCGAATCGATCGCCGATACGACGCCCCGCGCGATCCGGTCGGTGCGCGCTATGCCGCCGAAGATGTTGATGAGAACGGCCTCGACCGCAGGGTCGGACAGGATGATCCGGAACGCGGCGGCAACTGCCTCCTGAGAGGCCGACCCTCCGACGTCCAGGAAGTTCGCCGGTTCCGCACCGTAGAGCTTGATGATGTCCATGGTCGCCATCGCCAGACCGGCGCCGTTGACCATGCAGCCGATGCTGCCGTCCAGCTTGATGTAGCTGATGCCGTGCTCGGAGGCCTCGACCTCCAGCGGATTCTCCTCGTGCACGTCCCGCAGCCCGGCGACATCCTTCTGCCGGAACAGGGCGCTGTCGTCGACGGTCATCTTCGCGTCCAGCGCATGGACGTTCCCCTGCGGATCGATGGTCAGCGGGTTCACTTCGACCAGGGAGGCATCGGACTTGAGGTACGCGTCGACCACGGCGGAGATCGTCGACTGGATCTGCCGAGCCGTCGCGCCGGAACAGCCGAGACCGGACGCAACGCGCCGACCCTGGAAGGGCAGAACGCCCATGAGCGGGTCGATCAGCTCGCGGAGAATGGCGTCGGGGTCGGACTGCGCCACCTCCTCGATGTCCATGCCTCCGGCACGCGAGGCCATCAGCACCGGCACTCCCGCCGCTCGGTCCAGGGTGACGCCCAGGTAGAGCTCCTGGGCGGTCTCGAGGACCTCCTCGACCAGCACGCTCCGCACCTTCTGCCCCTCGGGGCCGGTCTGATGGGTGACCAGCTGCATGCCCAGGATCTCGCCCGCCACCTGCACCGCCTCGTCGGGGCTGCAGGCCAGCTTGACGCCGCCGCCCTTGCCGCGGCCGCCGGCGTGAATCTGGGCCTTCACGACGCAGCGACCACCAAGGTCGCGACAGACGTCAGCCGCCTTCTCGGCCGCCTCGATGACTTCGCCCCGGGGAACGGCAGCGCCGAATCGGCGCAGGATTCCCTTCGCCTGGTGCTCGTGGATCTTCAAGGGATCAGCGCCTCTATGCCGTGCACCGGAGCCGACGGCCCTCAGTCGAGGTTCTCGACGATGGCCTGACCGAACTCGGACGTCTTGAGGAGCGTCGCGCCCTCCATCTGGCGCTCCAGGTCGTAGGTAACCCGCTTCTGCCCGATGGCGCGGCTGATTCCGTTCTCGATGGACCGCGCGGCCTCGTTCCAGCCGAGCCAGTCGAGCATCATCACGCCGGAGAGAATCACCGAACACGGGTTGACCTTGTCCTGGCCCGCGTACTTCGGCGCCGTGCCGTGGGTGGCCTCGAACAGGGCAACGCCGTCCCCTTCGTTCGCGCCCGGCGCCATGCCGAGGCCGCCGACCTGCGCCGCAAGAGCATCCGAAAGGTAGTCGCCGTTCAGGTTGGTCGTGGCGATCACATCGTACTCGTCGGCACGCAGGAGAACCTGCTGGAACATGGCGTCGGAGATGCGGTCCTTGACCAGGATGCGGCCGTCGGGCCTGTTGCCGTCGTGCTTCGACCAGAGATCGTCCTCGCTGATGGTGCAGTAGCCGAACTCCTCGGCCGCGAGCTCGTAGCCCCACTCCTTGAAGGCGCCCTCGGTGAACTTCATGATGTTGCCCTTGTGCACCAG
This sequence comes from Thermoanaerobaculia bacterium, assembly GCA_965200575.1. GTDB lineage: Bacteria > Acidobacteriota > Thermoanaerobaculia > Multivoradales > Multivoraceae > Multivorans. Next base: position 3,402,167 of record OZ241363.1, read on the forward strand.
GGTTACGCTGTCGCGGCCCTGCGCCCGGGCGTACTGGAGGGCCTTGCGGACCAGCCGCTTGCTGCCCGTCACCGACACCGGCTTGATCCCGATTCCAGAATCCGCGCGGATGTCCCGCCCGAACTGGTCGCTCACGAAGTCGATCAGCGCCTTCGTTTCCGGCGTTCCCTGCTCCCACTCATGGCCGGCGTAGACGTCCTCCGTGTTCTCCCGGAAGAGAATCATGTCCACCTTGTGCGGCTCGCGCATCGGCGACGGCACGCCGTCGAAGTAGCGCACCGGGCGCACGCATGCGTACAGGTCCAGCAACTGCCGGAGCGCCACGTTCAGGCTGCGGATACCGCCGCCCACGGGCGTCGTCAGCGGCCCCTTGATCGCCACGCGGTAGTGGCGGATGGCGTCCACGGTCGCGGACGGCAGCCACTCGCCGGTCTCGGCCAGCGCCTTCTCCCCGGCCAGGATCTCCATCCACACGACCGCGCGAGCGCCGGAGTACGACCTCTCCACCGCTCTGTCGATGACCGCCTGGGTGGCCCGCCAGATGTCGGGACCGATGCCGTCTCCCTCGATGAAGGGAACGATGGGCCGATCAGGAACGACAATGGTGTCGTTCTGCCAGCCGATTTCCTGTCCGCCGGCTGGCGGCTCGAATGATGGCTCGTTCAAGACGCCAACCTCCCGTGGGCGCGAAGCAAACTCAAGCTCTCGACAACGAATGAGGGGAAATCATGGGCCGGCTCGAGAGCTGGAACGGCGCTGCGGAAGGGTCGCTGCCCTCGCCGGCAGGGATGGTCACACTGCACCCGAACGGCAGAACGGGCGGCAAGCTATCACACACCGCCCCCGAATCCCCGACCGGACGGCGGGCCCGGTGTACAGTCGTTCGTCCGATTCCACCGGACCTCCCGAGCGCCGCTCTGGCCCTGGCGGCGGTGGCGCACGCACCGCCCCGCACCAACCGGCAACCGAAGGCATGACCACAGCTGCCGCCGACCGGCACGACATCGACTGGGAAGCGCTGGTCGCCGCCGCGGTCAGCTGCCGCGAGCGGGCGCACGCGCCCTGGAGCGGCTTTCACGTCGGCGCAGCCCTGCTTGCCGACGACGGCAGCATCCACATTGGCTGCAACGTCGAGAACCGGGTCCTGGGCCTGACCCTGTGCGCCGAGCGCGGCGCCCTGTCCGCAGCGGTCGCGGCCGGACGCACGTCATTCCGTGCGCTGGCGCTTGCCACCGGCGCCGAGCCGCCGTGCGCACCCTGCGGTCAGTGCCGGGACGCCCTGGCGGAGTTCACCCGGGACCTGCCCATCGTGTCGGTCACGGTCGGTGACCACGCCCCCGATCGCTGGGCCCGGATGAACCTGGCCGACCTGCTGCCGAATCCGTTCGTCCTGCGCTGAAGGGGGCGGCCGTCAGGTCCTGCGGGGCGGCAGGCGGCGCGGCTCGAGCAATGCCCCGCCGCAGGGCTGCCGAGTACCACGCCACAGCCAGGGCTTGCCGGAATCGTCGTGAGTCCAGGGCTCAGGCCTCGCGGTCTGCCGCCAGGAGCGCCTCCTCCACTGTGTCGCAGGCCGGGAACAGGGCCGCGACGCCGGCCACGGTCAGCAGCTGCACGATGCGGTCCGAAGGCCGGACCAGGACCAGCTTCCGCTTCTGCGCGCGCAGCCTGGTCAGGTAGCCGACGAGCTCGCCGATGCCGGTGGAGTCCATGTAGTTCACCTCGGACAGGTCCAGCAGCACCGCACCGCCGCCCTCCGCCAGGGTTCGCTTCAGGGCCTCGGCGAGAAACCGCGCACTCTCGCCGAGCTTGATGACGCCCTGCACCGCCAGCACGCTCGCGTCGCCGACCTTGCTCTTGTTGATGATCATGGCCCGTTCGCCGCGTACCGCCCTTCGTCAGCCGGAAGGTCCGCGCCGACGAAGCCGTCGCGAACACCGCATCCGACCCCGACTCTCGTTCCACCAGCCAGGCCGGAAGCCACTCCGGTGCCAGCGCGGCTGCGACGTCCCGCTGGTCAGGTCCGACTCCTGTCAGCCTGCCGACAGCGCTCAGCGACGGAATCGGCCGACAAAGGTGCTCCGCTTGCCGGGGCTCTTCCAGGTGGCGCCAAGTCCCTGGCCCTGCCAGGTGTGCTCCTGGGCGACGCCCGGCATGAAGTCGTCGGTCGGCGAGAGCGGCGGATAGAACACCGTCTCGTTTCCGCACAGATGGTCCCGGTGGTCGAGCGGTCGGCTCCTCACCACGACCTGCCCGTCGGCAGCCGTCACCAGGGCCGCTCCGTTCGGCTGCACTTCGAACGCGACATCCGCCGTCATGACGCTGGCCACCTCCCCGAGCTGCTCGCCGCCCATGCCGCGCGCGAACTGCTCGAGCGCCGCCTGCTGGGTCGCGTCCGCATCGGCATCCACGAGCAGGACGGACTCGGCCGCCCGCGACTCGGCGTGCGGGTCTCCCAGCGTCGATTCGGCGCGCACCACCGCCAGCACCGACAGCCCGGCAAGCTCGACGCCATCCCAGGCGCCCTCGTCGACCCGCCAGGCCATGATCGCCTCGTGGCCCACCAGCCCGACCTCGGAGTTGGCGAAGCACGGGCCGGTGTACACGTCGGCCGTGCGCGCCTCGACGTAGTCGCCGGAGATGCCGGCCGCCATTCCGGCTGCCGCGAAGAGCGTCAGCAGCATCGCTCCCACCAGCACATGCCCGACCGCGGCAGGCAGACGACTCCGCATTGACTTCTGCAAGTGGACGAACTTCATGTGGACGAAACCTCCCGAGGCTGGCCGTGGTTCTCGAAGCACCCGCGACCGGGCAGGCACGCCTCCTTCGACGCCACCGCGCCGTCCGGTCCGAGGCAGTTCATGCTGTGCGTACACCAGACGAATCCGTCGTCGATCTCGTGCTGCGGGTCGACGTCGTCACCCGGCTCGACGGGCGCCAGCGCCATGAACATTGTTTTCCAGCGCAATCGGCCGCAGTAGCGGGGCGCCCGAGGCTCAAGTTGCAGGTCCACCATGCGCTTCAGACCTCCATTCGGGCCGCCTGCAGGATCGCGCGCCTGACCGCGACCCGTGCAAGCTGGACCTTGTAGCGGTTGCGGCTCATCGGCCGTGCCGCCGCGACCGCGGCCTCGGCGGCCTCCACGGCGGCTTCGGGCACGGGCGCCTGGTTCGCCAGCGCTTCGCCGGCCGCCGGAACGTGCCAGGGCCGAGGCGCTGCATGGCCGAGGACGACCCTCGCGCTCCGAGGCCTCGCACCCGAACCGAAGAGGGCCGCGGCAGCCGCCATGAGCGGCCAGTCCAGCGACCTTCTCTGCCTCACCTCGTGCAGGCCCAGGCGGACGTCGGCGACCCTGGCCGCGACGCCGACCAGCAGCTCGCCCGGCGCCAGGGTGTTCTCCCGTTCGTCGGCCGCCCGTGGCGCCCGCCAGAGCGATTCCACCGGCAGTCGACGCTCGCCGGACGGCCCCGCGACCACCGCCTCGGCGCCGAGAGCCACCAGCAGCGGCGCCAGACTGGAGGGGTTGACGAACCGGGCCTCGCCTTCCGGAAAGATGGCGTGGTAGCGGTTGTCCCCGGCCTCCACCAGGGATCGGCCGGAGGCATCCAGCGCCAGCAGCCCGAAGCCTCGCCGGTAGTACCAGCAGCGCGGGCGCTGGAGCAGGTCGCCGCCGACCGTGCCCATCGCCCGCAGCTGGGCAGAGGCGACGCCGTCGACCGCGACGGCGAGTGCAGGCACCGCAGCCATCGCATCCGCGTGATCCCGCAGTTCCTGCAGCGTGGTCATGGCTCCGATGCGAAGCGTCTCGCCCTCCAACTCGACGCCGGACAGCCCGGCGACGCCGCGGAGCGAGACCAGACGATCGACTCGCTCGACGTCGTCCTTGAGCAGGCTCAGCAGGTCCGTGCCGCCGGCCAGGGCTTCGCTGCCCGGCTCGTTCAGCAGAGCGGAAGCCTCCCGGAGGGAGGTCGGCGCCACGTGGCGGAAGGGGCGCATCAGGCAGGCCCTCCCGCGTCCGCGAGCGCATCCAGCACCCGATCCGGCGTCAGCGGCAGCCAGGGAACCCGAACGCCCGTCGCGTTTGCCACGGCGTTGGCGATGGCGGCCCCGGGCGAGATGACCGGCGGCTCGCCCAGACCGATCACGCCCCGCTCGTCGTGGCCGGGGCCGGTCATCATGTGAACCTCCAGCGACCCGACGTCGACCAGACCGGCGAGCTTGTAGAACTCCATGTCTGCGTTCAGCAGCCGGCCGCTCACGGGGTCCGGCGCCCACTCCTCGTAGAGTGCGTAGCCGACCCCCATGATCAAGCCGCCGCACACCTGGCTCTCGGCCAGCCGACGGTTGATCACCAGGCCGCAGTCCTGCACCGCGATCATCCGTGCGACGTGGACGACGCCGGTCTCCATGTCGACCTCGACCTCGGCGACCTGCACGCCGCCGACGCCGCTCGAGATCAGCCGCCCCGGGCCGGGGTTGCGCCCCCGGGCGCTGACCGGAACGCCGCCGATTAGGGCCGCCGCCTCGCGCCAGGGCAGGCCCCGCCCGGGGTCGCCGTCGACATGCACGCGACCGCCCGTGGCAACCAGCCGCTCCGGCTCGACCTCCAGCGCCGGCGCCACGTGGGTCAGCACCTCGCGCAGGGCGTCCTGGGCGGCCCGGCGCGTCGACGCGGTGACGCCGCCGACGGTCGAACTCCCGCCCGAAGGCCCTGACTGCGGATGGATGCTGTCTCCCAGCGACACCCGCACCTGGTGAAGGCCGAGACCGAACGTCTCCGCCAGCACCTGAGCCACGATCGTGCGCGTGCCGGTGCCGATGTCCTGGCTGCCGATTCGGGCCTCGACCGAGCCGTCCGGGTGTACCGTCACCTCGCAATTGCTCGAATGGCCGCGTCCTCCCCAGGTGTGCAGCGACACGCCCAGGCCACGCTGGACCGCGCTCTGCCGTTCCCGTCGCCGAGGCTGCCAGCGCTCGCTCCAGGAGGCCATCTCGGCCGCAATCCCGAGTTGCTCGCGGTACGTGTCCGGCCGACCCGTCAGGTCCAGGTTGCGGCCCAGGAACTCCATCGGGTCGAGACCGAGCTCGTCCGCGAGGTCGTCCAGCACCGCCATCGTGAGAAAGCAGGCCTGCGGATGGTTCGGCGCCCGCCACGCCCTCGAACCCGCCAGGTTGGTCGGCACCGAGGTGTGGCGCGTCCGCCGATTCGGCAGCTTGCTGAACACGTACGGCAGCGGCGTCTGTCCCGTGCCGGGCAGGCCGCCGGAACCCCACGAGTCGGAGTCCCAGGCCACCAGCCGACCCTGTTCGTCGGCCGCGGCCCGAATGCGGGCGAAGGCGGAAGGCCGGCTGCCGGCCACGGTGACCTCGTGGTCGCGTTCCAGGAACAGCTTCACCGGGGCGCCCGCCTCCCGCGCCAGTTCGGCGCCGACGATGCCCCAGCGATCGGGCGCGAACTTCGAGCCGAAACCGCCGCCCATGTACTCGGTCCGAATCCGAACCTGACTGGCCGGAATGCCGAGCTCGGCGGCGAACTGACCGCCCAGGGTAGAGACCGCCTGGGTCGAGGCATGCACTTCCAGCTCGTCGCCGTCCCAGGAGCAGACCTGGCCGTGCGGCTCCAGGCACATGTGGGCGATCTGCGGCATGCCGAGCGTTCGTTCCACCGTCCGATGGGCCCGGGCGAAGGCGGCGTCCGGGTCGCCGTCGACTCGTTCGCCAGCCGGTCTCGCGTCCGGCGCCGCGTCACGGTCCGCCTCCGAAACGAAGTGAGGCAGCGCCTCGTACTCCACCCGAATGGCGCGCAGAGCGTCGCGGGCCGTGTCCTCGTTCACGGCGGCCACTGCCACGATCTCGTCGCCCGCCCACTGCACAAAGGCGCCCTCGCCCTGAATCACCTGCACCACGCGCACGCCCGGGATGGCCTCCGCCGCCGACACGTCGAGCGCGACGATCCGGGCATGGGCATGCGGACAGGTCAGGATCTTCCCCGCCAGGACGCCGTCCGGATTCTGGTCCGACGGGTAGCGGGCATGGCCCGTCGACTTGATCGGACCATCCAGCCGCTGCGGGCCGGCGCCGATCTGCGAACGCCGGTCGGGCTCGGGCCAGGAATACTCAGCCACGGTCGACTCCAGCCGCCGGAGCGCCCGAGACCACGGCGCGGATGCCCCGGTAGGTGCCGCAGCGGCAAAAGTTGCCGCCCAGGCCGGCGACGATTTCCTGCTCGGAGGGCGACGGATTGCGGTCGAGCAACGCTGCCGTGGCGACCACGAACCCGGGGGTGCAGTAGCCGCACTGCTGTGCGTCGTTCTCGACGAAGGCCCGCTGCACGTCGTGCATCGCATCGGGCGTCCCGAGCCCTTCCGCAGTCGTGATGCTGCGGCCGGCCGACTCGAGCATCAGGCGGCTGCAGGCATAGATTGGCTGGCCGTCCTCCAGCACCGTGCAGGCGCCGCAGGTTCCACGGTCGCACACCCGCTTCGGACCGGTCACGTCGAGGCGGTCGCGCAGCCCGTCGAGCAGGGTCACGCGTGGCTCGACCGCGAGCCGTCGAGCCACGCCGTTCACCTCCAGCTCGACCTCGACCGGCTCCGGCCCAACCGATTCGGCAGCGCCCGGCTCGTCCGCGGCGACAGCCGGCCTGTCGGCTGCCAGCAGGCCGCCAGTCAGCGCACCCGCCGCGCCGCCGCGCAGGAAGGACCGACGGGAGAAGCCTGACTGCCCAGCGTCGTTGCTCACGCGTTCATCCTCCGGCTCGCAAGTGGGAACGTGCACTCTAACAGGCAGTCATGGCCTTCTCGCTGGTCCCTCACCCATTCCCTCGCCAGCTTGCGGCCCGGTTTCGAGCATGCTGCTCGTGACAACCCGGAAGCCCGACTTCCCTGGCGAAGCACGACGTGAGCCGACAGGCAGGAGGGCTGGAGGCAAGCGACCTTGCAGCGCCTGCCGGACAAGCACATCCTCCCGCAGCGCAGCCGACCGCAGCGGGCGCCACCTTCCACCCAACCCCCAAAGCGCCCGCGTCCCCTGCGGCCCCCTCGGACCTGGCGGCGGCCAGCGACTACGAGCGGCCGGACTCGCGGGCGTCGCGACGCCGCAGGCTGCGGCACACGGCCACGAACTGGGACAGCCCGTCCGCCGTCAGCATGCCGAGCAGCTCCTCGTCGCGCACCACCCACAGCGCCCGCACCGGGTTCTGCAGCTCGCGCAGCACGTCCAGCAGGTCGCAGTCCTCGGCCACGGTCATGGGCTCGCGGTTCATCAGATCGAGCAGCGGGGTGTCGCCGGGGAAGCGCCCCACGAGGTCGAGCAGACGCTCGCGGTCCACCTCGCCAGCCACCCGGCCCCAGCCGTCGATGACCGGGAACACCCGCTGAGCCGTCGAGAGCAGAAGGCGCACCGCCCACTCGATCGTGTCCTGGGGCGCCAGGCGCTCGCAGCGGGTCATCATCGCCTCGCCCGCCCGCCGACCCTGCAGCACCTGCAGCGTCTTGACCAGCGAGGACTCGCGGGTCGCGCCCAGGAGCACGACGAAGGCGGTCGCGATCAGGAACAGGTTGAAGGCCAGGCTGGCGCCCCACGGCACGACGGCTGTCAGACCCAGCAGGCCCGCCAGGACGATGCCAAGCCGGGTGGCAACCTTGGTCGCCCGCTCCTGGCCGACGGCGAGCGACAGCGCGGAACGCAGGATGCGGCCGCCGTCGAGCGGGAAGGCCGGGGCCAGGTTCAGGGCGAAGAGGCTGAGGTTCCCGACTACCAGCCAGCGCAGCGCCGACGGCACGTCGACGACCGGGCCCATCCCGAGCGGCGGGATGCCGGCCACGACAAGCCCGCCCAGCAGCACTGCGGCCAGCGCCAGGTTGAGCAGCGGGCCGGCCGCCGCGATGAGCAGCTCGACTCGTCCCCTGGGGTAGCCGTCGATGCGCGCCAGACCGCCGAGCGGCGTCAGCACGATCTCGCGCGTCTCCAGGCCGAATCGGCGGGCCATGAGCGCGTGGCCGAGTTCGTGGACGACGACGCTTCCGAGAAGCCCGATGACGACGCAACCGAGCAGGAGCGCCCGGCTGCCCATCTCCGGCGCCAGCGCCGCCATCCAGATCAGCAGCAGGACGAACGTGAAGTGGACGCGCACGCTGATGCCGAACAGCGTCAGCAGCTGAAAGGACAGACCGCGCCGCACCGGACTCACGAGGCCCCTCCCGCGCCGGCGACGGCCCGGGCGCCCGACGCCGCGAGCCGGGCCAGAAAGGCGACAAGGCGCTCCAGGCCTTCGCTCAGCACCTCGTCGCTGCAGGCGAAGGAAAGCCGGATGAACCCCTCGCGGCCGAAGGCCGAACCGGGGGTCGCGGCCACGAGCGCCTCGTCCAGCAGGAGGCGGCACAGGGAGGCCGAATCGGGACAGGTCTCGCCGAGGAAGGTCCGCACGTCGGGAAAGGCGTAGAAGGCGCCGGCCGGCGCCGGGCAGGAAAGCCCGGGCACCCGACCCAGCTCGCGCAGCACGAGATCCCTTCGCCGGGCGCAGGCCGCGACCAGCGCCGCCGCCTCGGGCGGCTCGTGCTCCAGGACCGCCTCCGCGCCCGCCATCGCGAACGACGTGGCGTTCGACGTCACGTGGCTCTGCACCGCCGCCGCCGCCGCCACCACGTCCGTCGAGCCCAGCAGGTAGCCCACCCGCCAGCCGGTCATGGCGTACGTCTTGGAGAAGGACCCCACCAGGACCACCGTGTCCGGGTAGCGACAGGCCAGCGACGCGACGCTCGCGTGCCGGCGGCCGTCGTACACGAAGCGCTCGTAGGTCTCGTCCGAGATCAGCAGGGCGCCGCGCCGGGCACAGGCCGCCGCCAGGCGTTCCAGTTCGAGGATGGAGGCAACCGCTCCCGTCGGGTTGCACGGCGTGTTCACGATCACCGCGCGCGTTCGCTCCGTCATGGCATCAAGCAGCGGTTGAGCCCGAATGGCGAAACCGTCCTCCGGCGCCATCGGAACACCCACCGCCCGGGCGCCGGCAAGCCGCACCTGGGCAGCCAGGCTGACCCAGGCCGGAGTCGGCAGCACCGCCTCGTCGCCGGGCGAGAGAAACGCCTGCGCCAGCTGGTACAGCGCCGCCTTGGCGCCGACCGTGACCAGAACCGAGGAGGCCTGCCAGGGCGCGCCGAGGGTTCGATGGCGCTTCGCGAGCAGCTGCCTCAACTCGGCCGTGCCCTCCAGCACCGTATACTTGGTTCGGCCCTCCGCAAGGGCCCGCCGGGCGGCTTCCACGGCCATTGCCGGCGAAGGGGAGTCCGGCTCACCGGCCCCAAGATCGAGAACGTCACGCCCGGCCCGACGCAACTCGGCTACCCGCCGGGAAACTGTCATCGTCGCCGACTCGCGCTCACCGGAAGGCATGAAAGAGGATCGTAGCAGCACCACGGCTCCAGGAATCGCCCTCGTCATCGCGATTCTGGCTCTCGGATCCGGACCCCTGGCGAGCCAGTTCCGGCCGCCTCCGAAGGCCGCGGTCGAGGCCTTCGCCGAGAAGTCCTCCCACGCAGCGGGAAGCCCGGCTCGGGTCGCGGCCGTGGTGACCATCGACGACGGGTGGCACATCCAGAGCCACACGCCCAGCTTCGACTACCTCATTCCGACCGAGCTGGCTCTTGACCTGCCCGATTTCTGGCCGGACCCGGACGTGCGCTACCCCGTCCACATCATGTGGCAGTCCCAGTTCGAGGCGGACCCGTTGGCCGTCTACGAGCACGAGGCAACCATTCACGCGGATCTGGCGCTGCCGGGCGACCTCGCCGACGGTGCCGTCGAGATACCGGTCGTGCTGACCTACCAGGCCTGCGACGACCGGATCTGCCTGCCGCCCACCACGGCAGAGACGACGCTCGCGCTCGTGATCGGGCAGGACGGCGAGGCGACCGGGCATTCCGCCTTCGCGGCCGCCAGTACGCCGCCGGTCCGGTCCGGTGGAACCGTCCTGACTCTCCTCTCCGCGCTGATCCCGGCGCTGCTGGGCGGCCTGATCCTGAACGGCATGCCCTGCGTCCTGCCGGTCGTCTCGCTCAAGCTCTTCGGGCTGGCCCAGGCGTCCGGCCGACCGCGGCGGGAGATCGTCTTCGGAGCGCTGATGACCACGCTCGGCATCCTGGCTTCGTTCTGGGCCCTGGCCGGCGCCACCTTCCTGGCCCGTTCGGCCGGCCAGGCGGTGGGCTGGGGCATCCAGTTCCAGAACCCGCTGTTCGTGAGCTTCCTCGTTCTGGTACTCACCCTGTTCAGCCTGAACACGTGGGGCCTGTTCGAGATCGGCCTTCCGCACGCGATCATGAACCGCCTCGGCGGAGGGAGAGGCCAGGGCGGCGCCGGCCACTTCTTCTCCGGCGTGTTCGCCACCCTGATGGCAACGCCGTGCTCCGCGCCCTTCCTGGGCACGGCCGTCGGTTTCGCGCTGAGTCAGTCGACCACCACCATCCTCGTCGTCTTCACCGCCGTCGGCATTGGTCTCGCCGCCCCGTACCTCGTGCTCGCGGCCGCGCCCGGGACGATCAAGCTGCTCCCGCGGCCCGGCGAATGGATGGTGACGCTGCGCGGCGTCATGGGCTTTTTTCTGTTCGGGACGACGGTGTGGCTGCTCTACGTGCTCGCCGGCCAGATGGACAGCGCCCGCCTCGCCTTCGTGCAGATCGGGCTGCTCGCCCTCGCCCTGTTCGTCTGGCTGCAGAGCCGGGGCCCGTCGACGGCCATGCGCTTCGCCTGCCGTGCCGGCGGCGTGGGCGCCGCGCTCCTCGTGCTGCTGCTCGCCAACGGCGCCGCCGCCCACTCCACCGACACCGGCAGGCCTGCCGCCAGGAAGGTCCTGGACTGGGTGCCGTTCGACCCGGTCCAGGCCGACAGCCTCGCGGCCGAAGGCCGACTCGTGTTCGTCGACGTGACCGCGGACTGGTGCGCCACCTGCAAGGTCAACGAACGCCTGGTGCTCGAAACGGACGAAACGGCCGCGCTGTTCGCCCGCCACCAGGTCGTCGCCATGCAGGCGGACTGGACCAACCGCAACGACGACATCGCACGCTACCTGGCCAGCTTCGGACGCTACGGCATTCCGTTCTACGCGCTGTACCGCCCCGGCGCCGAACCGCACGTCTTCAGCGAGCTGCTGCGTTCAGGGCACCTGGAAGAGGCCATCCGAGCCGCAACCGCGACCAGAGCATCGCGCTGACCCGGCGCCCGGCCTGGCGGCGAAAGGCCGTCGAACCTGCCAGCGGCCGTGAGGACAACAGTTCGCCCGAAAGCCTCAGGGAGGTGGGGCCGGGGCCAGGGCGCGGCTTCCTCGACCGGGCTGGCGGCGCTACGGCGCGGGCCCGGCCCTGGTCACGAACACGTCGCCCTCGCCTTCCGGGGTGACGACGAAGATCTGGTCCAGCCGGCGCACGGCGGCCGCGGTGTCGAAGTCGAAGCACAGGTCGGCGCCGTCCAGCATCCCCGCGATGCCGTCGTCGGCGCTGTCGGCGAGCAGCACCGCCCAGCGGTCGCCGACGTTCACGACGTCGCCCGGCGCAACCGCCCCCTCGTCGCCGGACCCCCACGGGGTGCTGCCGTCCAGCGGCACGAGAAGGGAACCCGACTCGTCCCCGACCGCCGTGTCCCGCTGCAGCAGATCCCGCAGGACGGACGCCTGGTCGAAGGCCAGCCGGTCATCGATCAGCTGCCCCAGCCGGTCTGCCTGGGCATCGCTCCACTCTCCGTCTCCGCGCTGGACACCCGGCAGACCAAACCAGGCCGACGACGGCCCCAGCGCTCCCGGAAGCCGTACCTCCAGGCGGGTGGCCTCGGGCAGCTCGGGCGACCTGACCCGCTGGTCCGGCACCAGCGCATCGCCGTCGGAGGCGGCCTCGACCCAGACCTGGTAGCGGAGGGTGCCGAAGTTCCGCTCCAGTTCCACCGCGTCCTCCTCCAGCCAGGAGTCGAAGTGGGCCGCCAGATCGCCGTCGATGGACCAGGCGCTGCCCCACTCGGGCCGGAAGAAGGGCTCGTAGCCGAACCTGTCCACGTCAGCGCCGTGCTCCAGCTCGCGGAAGGGGACGCCGTGCTCGATGCTGAACCACAGGATGCGTACCCAGCCCAGGCCGCCCAGCTCCTCCGGCGGCAGGGCCGGAAGCAGGCGTCCATCGATCTCCACCTGACCGGCGCCGCTGTAGTAAACCGGCTCAGCGGCCTCGTCGTCGCCGCGAGACGCCGTCTCCAGCACCGCATGCAGGCGGATCTCCTGGCCGGCGGCCGCCTCGACCGCGCCCGTTCTGGCGACACCGTCGCCGCCCACCTCGACGCCTGCCCAGGCCCGGACCAGGGTCGGCGTCCGCAGCCGCTCGGCCCGCGGCAGCAGCCACAGGAAGGCGCCAGCCGCAAGGACGATCCCCGCGATGATCAGGAACAGCAGGCGATTGCCGCGCATGGGAAGGGATCCTACGCCGTTCCGCCCTCCGACTCCCGTTCGCCCGGTCCTGCGGGCTGTTCGGTCGGCTACTCGCGCTCCGGCAGCACCGACCTGAAGGTGAGCCGATGAAGCGGGGTCGGGCCGAGCTCCCGCAGCGCCCGGCGATGCCGCGCGGAGGCGTAGCCCTTGTGGCTCGCGAAGCCGAAGCCCGGATACTCCCTGTCCCAGGCTGTCATCATCCGGTCGCGGTCAGCCTTGGCGACGATCGAGGCGCAGGCGACCGCGAAGCTGAGCGCATCCCCACGGATCACGGGCAGCGTCGGCGCCAGCTCGCCCGATTCGCCGGCGCCGTCAAGCGCCACCGCATCGACCAGGGCGACGTCCGGCCGCTCCGCCAGCGACTGGAGCGCCTGCCGCATCGCCCAGCGCGTCGCTTCCAACACGTTGATCCGGTCGATCAGCGCCGCGTCGCCGACTCCGATGGCCCAGGCCACCGCGTGCTGCTTGATCGCGCCGGCCAGCCGTTCCCGGTGCGCAGGGCCGAGCCGCTTGCTGTCGTCGACCCCCGGAATCAGGCAGCCGGGATCAACCACCACCGCCGCCGCCACGACCGGCCCGGCGAGGCAACCGCGGCCAGCCTCGTCCACGCCCGCGACCAGGGGGTAGCCAAGAGCGGCAAGCTGATCCTCGAGCCCGCGCATCAGGCGCAGGCGCCAGGTCTCGACCAGAAGCCCGGTGAGACCCGCCGCGAAGGCGACGTCAGCGGTCGCGCCGCTCCTCGATGCGGGCGGCACGGCCACGCAGCTTGCGCAGGTAGTAGAGCTTGGCCCGCCTCACCTTGCCCCGCCGCACGACTTCGATCCGGCCGAGAACCGGCGAGTGCAACGGGAAGATCCGCTCCACGCCGATGCCGCCCGAGACCTTCCGCACGGTGAACGTCTCCCGGGTGCCGCTGCCACGGCGAGCGATGACGACGCCCTGGAAGACCTGAATCCGCTCCTTGGCCCCTTCGCTGACCCGAACGTGTACCTTGACCGTGTCGCCGGCCCGGAAGTCCGGCAGGCCGTCCTGCACGTACTGCTGCTCAACGTGCTGTAGATCGTGCATCGCGTGTCACCTGCTGCCCGGCGCCCAGGTCCGCGCCGGGATGTTGTCTTCGTGAAGAATGTGGTCGGCCCGCGTCGTTCCGCCCGGGAAAGCCCGTCTCTGCTCCATCGGGCCTCCCGGCCACCCGGCCAGCCAGGCCCGCACCGCGGAACGCGAAGCGGCGAGAGGCGGATTATCGCCCGACCGGGGGCATTGGTGCAACCTCCGGCATCCAGAGATGTCGTGCTCCGGCGCTGGCTGGAGCACGCGCTCGACCGGCTGCGCTACGTCGCCCGGGGCCTGGCCAGGAGATCGGGGCGCTTGCGGCGGGTTGCTTCCAGCGCCTGCTTGCGGCGCCAGGCCTCGATGCGGGCGTGGTCACCGGACAGCAGGACCTCCGGCGCTTCGAGTCCCTCAACCGTCCGGGGCCTGGTGTAGTGCGGGTGGTCGAGGAGACCGTCGCGGAAGCTCTCGTTCTCGACCGACTCCTGCCGGCCCACGACGCCGGGGACGTGGCGCGACAGCGCCTCGATGACGACCATGGCTGCCACTTCACCGCCCGAGAGCACGTAGTCGCCGACCGACAGCTCCGAGTCGACAACCAGCATCCGCACCCTCTCGTCGATCGCCTCGTAGCGCCCGCACAGGAGCAGCAGCCGCTCCTCGCCGGCCAGTCGCCGCACCCGGGCATCGTCCAGGCGCCGGCCCTGGGGCGACAGCAGGATCCGATGCGGAGGCGGCCCCTCCGCGGATATCGAACGCACGGCAGCAAGCCACGGCGGGGCGGTCATGACCATGCCGCCGCCGCCGCCGTACGGCTCGTCGTCGACGCTGCGATGCGGGTCCTCGGTGTGGTGGCGCAGATCGTGAACGCGAACGTCGAGCAGGCCCGACCGAACCGCCCGGCCGATCAGGCTCGCTTTCAGAAACTCCCCGAACAACTCCGGGAAGATGGTCACGACGTCAACGCGCATGCCTCCACCAGCCCCTCCGGCAGGTCGCTCCTGATCAAGCCCTCTGGGACGTCGATCTCGGGCAACAGGGCGCGGACGAACGGCACCAGAAGGGAGCGTCGCTCCCCGGATGGTCCCGAAGCCACGGCGAGCAGGACGCCGCCGCCGTCCTCGACCACTTCCGTGACCAGGCCCAGGTCGCCCAGCCTTCGGTCGACCACCCGGCAGCCGACAAGCTCGAAGTGGTAGCAGGCGCCGTCCTCGGCCGGCGGCACTTCGCTGACCGGCACCGAGAGCGTCGCCCCCCGGAGCGTCTCGGCGCCGGTCCGGTCCGGAAGCTCCACGAAGCGTACCAGGACACGGCCGTGGTGGTTTCGGCTCGACGCCACCTCGAGCCGCCGAGGCCGCCCCTCCACGCTGGCGTGCAGGCGCGAGCCGGCCGCAAACCGGGCCGGGTTGTCGGTGGCCAGCTCGACCACCACCTCGCCGCGCAGGCCGTGCGCCCGAAGCACTTCACCGACGGTGACCATGTCCTCCGGCCGGCCGGAGGTCATGCCGGTTCTACGATCTCGACCTCGTAGTACTCACCGGCGCCGGCGCCGCGAACCTCGAGCAGCGCGCGCAGCGACCGCACGCTGCGCCCCTGCCGGCCGATCACCCGGCCGAGCTCCTCCGGCGCAACCTCGACCTGGAGGACAACCGCGTCCTCTTCCTCGATCTCTTCCACGCGAACGGCGTCGCCCTGGTCCACCATGGAACGGACGACAGAGGCGAGCTGCTCTGCGACATCCGACATGCCGGCGACTCAGGCCTCCGAACTCGCGGCGGTGGCAG
The DNA here is from genome assembly GCA_965200575.1 of Thermoanaerobaculia bacterium. Lineage (GTDB taxonomy): Bacteria > Acidobacteriota > Thermoanaerobaculia > Multivoradales > Multivoraceae > Multivorans. Next base: position 3,417,455 of record OZ241363.1, read on the forward strand.
CGGACCGCCGGACGAGGCCCCGCACGGTGTCCGAGAGCTGAGCCCCACGCGCCACCCAGTGCTCGATCCGGTCGGACTTGAGCTGGATCACCGCCGGACTCCGGCGTGGATCGTAGTGCCCGACCTCCTCGATCACCGATGACGTCGGCGTCTTGCGGCTGTCCGACACCACCACGCGGTAGAAGGGCTTGTGGCGCGAACCCATGCGCCGGAGTCGTACTTTCAGCATCTCAGGGCTTCCAATCAGGTCGTTCGAAGCGCCGCGCCGTCGGGCGGGCCGGAGCTCAAGGCAGCGGCGCAGTGTAGCAAAGGCAGCCGGCAAACGGGACGCAGGCGCCGCCAGCCCACCTTGATCCCCCCTTCGCTGGCCCGTGCCACACGGACCCGAGCCGTCAGGAGTCGGGCAGCCCGACGACGGCCAGCCAGCTACATGCCGCGGATGCCCTTCATCCAGCGGCCGCGGGTGCGCTTCATCAGCTTGCGCATCTGCCGGTACATGCGCAGCAGCTGGTTCAGTTCCTGGACCGTGCGGCCCGACCCGCGGGCGATCCGGCGGCGGCGGCTGGCGTTCAGAATCGCCGGGTTGCGGCGTTCCCGTGGCGTCATCGAGTCGATCAGAGCGGTGATCCCGACCAGCCTGCTCTCATCGACGTTGCCCTTGAGCGCCGCGCCGCCCAGCTGACCGGGAAGCAGCTCCATCAGCTGCGACAGCGGCCCCATGCGGCGGAGCTGCCGCAGCTGCTGGCCGAGATCCTCCAGCGTGAACTGCTGGCGGGCGATGCGTTCCGCCAGCCGTTCGGTCTCCTCGCGGTCGACGACGCGCTCGGCCTTCTCGATCAGCGACAGGACGTCGCCCATGCCGAGAATGCGCGACGCAAGGCGGTCGGGCGCGAACAGCTCGAGATCCTCGGGCTTCTCGCCCACGCCGACGTAGCGAAGCGGTACCTGGGTGACGCTCCGAAGCGACAGCGCCGCGCCGCCGCGCGCATCGCCGTCGAGCTTGGTCAGCACGGCGCCGGTGAGCGGAGCGCCCTCGGCGAATGCCGCGGCGCTGCGCACCGCATCCTGGCCGGTCATCGCGTCGCAGACGAACAGCGTCTCGCACGGCCTGACCCGGTCCGCGAGCTCCCGCAGCTCGGCCATGGACGCGGCATCGATGTGCAGCCGGCCTGCCGTGTCGAAGATCAGGGTGTCGAAGCCGCCATCGACCGACACCGCCACGGCACGCTTCGAGAAAACCGCCAGACGCTCGCCCCTCTTCGGCTCGATGACCGGGACGTCCGCGGCGGCGCCGACCTGAACCAGCTGCTCCACTGCCGCCGCCCGCTGCAGGTCGCCGGCGGCCAGCACGGGCTTCCGGCCGCGTCCGCGAAGCCGCAGCGCGAGCTTGCCGGCCGTGGTCGTCTTGCCCGACCCCTGAAGGCCGCACAGCAGCACGACCGCCGGCTTCCCCTTCAGATCCAGCTCGGCGCCGGCCTCGCCCAGCACCGTGATCAGCTCGTCGCGGACGATGCGGACGATGTGCTGGTCGGGGGTCAGGCTGTTCAGCACTTCGTCGCCGAGGGCCAGCTCCTGGACCCGAGCGACGAACTTGCGCACCACCCGCACGTGCACGTCCGCCTCCAGCAGGGCGAGCCGGATCTGCCGGACCGCCCCCCGCACCTCGTCCTCCGACAGGCGCCCCCGGGAACGGAGCGATCGGAAGACGCCCTGGAGCTTGTCCTGCAGACCCTCGAACATCACGCGCTCCACGCCGCCTGCCGACGGCGGCTCAGGGAAACCAGGGCCGGCAGCAGCGTGATGGAGACCAGGGCGGTGGCCACCGCGCCGAGGATCGCCACGAAGCCCATGGACCGCAGGCCGGGATAGTGCGAGAGCGCGAGCGAACCGAAGCCGACGCTGGTCGACAGCGCCGCCAGAACGATGGCCTTGCCCGTCTCGCCCATGTCGGCCACCAGCCGCTCGACGCCGGCGGCGTTCGACTCCAACGCCTGGATGTCTCGCCAGCGATGCACCATGTGCACGCCGTAGTCGACGCCGATGCCGATGATCATGGTCACCACGAAGATGTTGAAGAAGTTCAGGTCGAGGCCCAGAACAACCATGATGCCAAGCATCCAGACCACGCCGATGGACAGCGGCAGCAGCGACAGCAGCGTACTCGCCAGCCAGCGATAGTCCAGGAAGAGGAGGAGGGCAACGAGGACCAGGCCCAGGATCGACGCCGTGACCGCATCGACCCGGATGCCGTTGCGGAGCCTCTCGCCCACCACGCTGACGCCGGAAAGCACAGCTCCGTCGCCAAGCCGGTCCACCAGTTCCGGCGCACCCGCCGGGGCGCTCCGGCGCCACATGCCGGGCGGTGGGTACAGGTAGACGACCAGCTTGTGCTGATCCCCGTCGCGGCTCATGTAGCGATCGAGCATGCGCCCCACCTGGGGCTCGGCCCGGAGCGACGACGGCGTCACCAGGCTGCGCTCCGCCGCGGCATCGGCCAGCATGTCGATGCCGCGCCGGAAGGGCGCCGCCCGGAGCCCCTCCTCGGTCGCGAACCGTTCGAACAGCGCCTGAAGCCGCTCGCGGTCGAACAGCTCGCGGCGCTCGTCCAGCCACTCGTGGGCACGCACCTGCCTGGTCGGCGGCGGCACCAGGCTGCCGATGCCGTCCACACCGGTCAGGATATCCCCCTCGACCAGCGCCTGCGCTCCGTCCTCGGCACGACTCGAGAGCTCCATCGCCTCCTCCTCGGTCGCGCCTTCGACCACGATCATCGTGTAGTTCAGGCCCGATCCGAAGTGCTCCGCCACTTCGTCCTGGACCTCGACGCCCGGGTTCCCCTGCGGTCGCAGCTCGCGGATGGCGTCCTGGAACTCCAGCCGCGGAACAGCGGCCGCGGCGGCCGCGGTGACCACCGTGCATCCGCACACGACGAGCACCGGCCGGCGGAAGCTCCAGCGCACGAGTCGGCGGGCGCCCAGACCGTGCAGCACCAGACGCGGTGCACGTCCCGAGGTCGGGCGGTTGTCCTCCCTCCAGGCCAGCATCGCCGGGAGCAACAGGAAGACGGAGACCATGCAGAAGAGGATGCCGGTGCCGGTCAACAGCCCCATCTGCCGAAGCCCCGCGAAGTCGGTCACCAGGAAGGCGTAGAACGTCGCCGCCGTCGTGATCGCGCCGGTCCACACCGCGCGACCCGAGGAACCGCTCATTGCCACCAGCGCGGCTTCGAGGCCGGCGCCGCGGCGCCGCTCCTCGACGTAGCGTCCGTACGAGACGATCACGAAGTCGATTCCCAGGCCGACCAGCAGCGCAGCGAAGCCGCTCGTCAGTGCGTTCAGTTCGCCCAGCACGGCGCCGGCGAAGCCGAAGGCGAGAACCAGGCCGAAGGCGAGCGGCACGAACGCATACACGATCAGGCCGACGCGCCGGAACGCCAGCGCGAACAGCAGGAGCACGCCGATCAGCGAGGTCATGAGGTTCGAGATCAGCCCGGTCACGATGCTGCCGGCATCCGAGACGGCCGTCACGTAGGTGCCGCCCAACGCGACCTCCGGCAGCGGCAGCAACTCGCCGTCCCGGGTCTCGCCGCCGAGCTCGCGCCAGCGGCCGCGGGTGTCCTCGGCGATCCCTTCCACCGAGGCGACCAGTCGACGGCCGAACTCCACCTCCTGCGCAGGTTCGGCGGGCCGCGCGATCAGCAGCGCCCGCGACCGGTCCTGCGACAGCAGGTAGCCGGTCGACCAGTCGACGTCCAGACCGCCCCGGGCCAGGTCGAGCTGATCGAGAAACACCTCGTGAATGCCCAGCGGATCCAGCACCAGCAACTCGCGCAGCGCCAGCGCCTCCGGGGTCAGCAGGCGTCGGCTGAGTTCGCGGACCCGGAGGCGCAGGCCGTCCTCGGTCACCCGGCCGGCCACCTCCTCTCGCGCCTCCTCGTCCAGATAGACGAAGGCGTGTGCAAAGAAGGTCTCGGCCAGCTGCTCGATCTCCCCCAGGTCGTAGTCGACGTGGTCGATCTCCTCGAGCGCCTCCATCGAAGCGCCGAGCTCCTCGACGAAGGCGAGGTAGGGGTCGAGCGGAACGTCCGCCGGCAGCCGCACCAGGACGAGGAGATAGTCGAGGCTGCCGAAGTCGTTGATGGTCGACCGAAACGTCGTCACCACCGGGTCGTTCGCCGGCAGCAGGTTCAGGATCTCGGTGTCGAAGCGCAACCGCACGGCCGACAGGACACACAGGACGACCAGCACGGCCGCGGCGACGAACAGGGCCCGGTAGCGGCGGCGGGCGAACACCGCCAGCCCGGCGAGGACACCCGCGATCATCAATACTGCGCCGCGGCCCCGGCAGGAACCGACTGTTGCGCGTTCATCCGTCCGGGGACCCGCCGAACGCTCGGAACACCCGGGCGCCGTTGCGCGCGAAGTACTCGATGCCGGAGTACAGGGTGGCGATCAGGGCCACCCACAGCGACACCGGCGCCAGCAACTCGAAGGAACCGAGCTGGTCCGAGATGATCAACAGCGAAATGGCCACGATCTGGCTCACCGTCTTCACCTTGCCGGCGAAGCTGGCGGCCAGGACGACAGCCTGCGCCGCGGCCAGCGAGCGAAGCGACGAGACGGCGAACTCGCGCGCGATGACGACCACGACCATCCAGGCCGGCGCCAGGCCCAGGCCGACCAGGGAGATGAACGCCGCGGAGGTGAGGATCTTGTCGGCCGCGGGGTCGAGCAGCTTTCCCAGCGCGGTCACCTCCTCGCGTCGGCGCGCAAGGAAGCCGTCGAGGAAGTCCGTCAGCGAGGCGATGAGGAACAGGCCAAGGCCGATGAACTCGCGGCCCTCGATCTGGGTCAGAAGCACCGCCACCAGAAGCGGAACGATCAGGATCCGGCTGACCGTCAGGGCATTCGGCAGGTTCAGGACAGTGCGCAGCGTCCCGGGCTTCCCGGCCCGCTCGTCGGCGGCTCTCCGAGAAATCACGGCGACCCCTCCCGGACGTCAGGCCAGGCTGTCATCGATGTGCCGCTCGGCGGCGGCGAAGGCGCTGTCGAGGCGCACCGCACGGCCACCGGCCTGGGCAAAGTCGCGACGGCCGCCGCCGCTGCCCGAGATCGCTGCGCCCATCGCCCGCGCCACGCCCGCCGCATGGATTCGGTCCTGAAGATCGCCGGTCACGGCCACCACCAGCTTCGCCTTGCCGCTGTCGCACGCTCCGAGCACCACGACTCCCGAACCGAGCCGGCTCCGCAGGACATCGGCGAGACTGCGCAGCTCCTTCGCGTCGGCCGCCGGGGCCTCGCGCAGCACCACGCTGACGCCACGAATCGACCGCGTGCCGTCGTTCGATCCGACGGCCGCCCCGCCGTCGGCGCCGCCGCCGCCCGCGCCGGCCTCACCGTCACCCGCCAGCATCCGAAGCCGGAGCCGCGACAGGTCGCGCTCCACCTCCCGCAGGCGTTCCCGGATGGCGCGGACCTCGCCGACGGCACGGTCGCCGTCTGCGCCTATCTCCTGTTCGAGCGCTGCAAGCCGCCTCATCTGCGAGCGGCGCTGACGATCCGCCCGGTCGCCAGCCACGGCCTCGATGCGGCGCACGCCGGCGGCGACTCCGCGCTCGGCGACCAACGTCACGAGACCGATCTCGCCGGTGTTGCGCACGTGACAGCCGCCGCACAGCTCCAGGCTGAAGCCGGGCACCTCAACCGCCCGCACGCGGTCGCCGTACTTCTCGCCGAACAGCGCCATGGCGCCGGCCGCGATCGCCTCGGCCCGCGAGCGCTCCGTCACCTCGACCCGGACAGCGCGCCTGACCCACTCGTTCACCGTGTCCTCGATCCGTTCCCGCTCGCCATCCCCGACGGGAGCGCCGTGAGTGAAGTCGAAGCGCAGGCGATCGGGATGGACCAGGGAGCCGGCCTGACGCACGCCCTTTCCGAGATGCTGGCGCAACGCGGCGTGCAGCAGATGGGTGGCCGTGTGGTGGCGCTCCGCGGCTTCGCGTCGCTCGCGGTCGACCTCCAGCCGGACTTCGTCGCCGACCTCGAGACAGCCCTCCGTGACCTCGACGTCATGCACGATCAGGGCGTCCCGACGCCGGGTGTCGCGCACCCGCGCCTGGCCGCCGGCAGCCGTTGCGACGCCCACGTCGCCAACCTGCCCGCCCGACTCGGCATAGAAGGGCGTGCGATCGAACACGGCCAGCCCGGCCCCGGTCAGCCGCGCCGTCTCCTCGGCGCCGCCCTCGACCGCGGCCGCAAGCCCGACGACTCGCGCCTTGAGCTGCAGCACTTCGTGCCCCGCGAACTCCGTGCCCGGTCCGCCGCCGTCGGCCAGCTCCCGAAACAGCGCCTGCCCGCGTGCGGCGGATGCACCGCACGCCCCTGCCCGCGACCGCTCGCGCTGCGCCGCCAAAGCGGCCCGGAAGCCCTCTTCGTCGATCTCGATCTGCTCCTCCTCGGCGATCTCCCGCACCGATTCGAGCGGCAGGCCGAACGTGTCGTAGAGCTGGAACACCTGCTCGCCGTCGAGCTCGGAGCTTCCTTTGGCGCGTGCCTCGCCGATGGCCTGCTGTACCCGACCCGCACCCTCGGCGACCGTCTCCAGGAAACGTGTCTCCTCGGCGGTCAGAGTGGCCACCGACGGCTCGCGCGCCGCCCGCAGCTCCGGATAGTGGCCGGCGAAGGCCTCGTCGAGCGACGGCAGCAGCGAGGCCAGGAAGGGTTCCGCAAGGCCCAGCTTCATGCCATGGCGCGACGCCCGCCGGAGCAGCCGGCGCAGCACGTAGCCGCGGCCCTCGTTGCTCGGCAGCACGCCGTCGGCGAGCAGGAAGCCGACCGCCCGCAGGTGGTCGGCGATCACCCGCAGCGAGACGTCCGCGTCCCGGTCGTGGCCGTACTCGCGGCCGGCCTCGGCGGCGACGGCGCTCAGCACCGGGCCGAACAGGTCCGTGTCGTAGTTGGACCTCTTGCCCTGCAGGGTGGCCGCGACCCGCTCGAGGCCGGCGCCCGTGTCGATGGACGGGTTGGGGAGCGGGACGGTGCTTGTGTCCTCGTGGCGCTCGAACTGCATGAACACGAGGTTCCAGATCTCGAGGTAGCGGCCCGAGTCGGTCCCTTCCTCCCAGCCCACCTGCGGGCTGTCCGGCGCCGTGTCGATGAAGATCTCGCTGCACGGACCGCAGGGACCGGTGTCGCCCATGGCCCAGAAGTTGTCCTTCGCGCCACAGCGCAGGACGCGCTCGGCCGGCAGGCCCGACAGGCGCACCCACAGCTCCGCGGCCTCGTCGTCGTCTCGGAAGACGGTCGCGAACAGGTGCTCCGGCGGCAGGCCCCACACCTTTGTCACCAGCTTCCAGGCGGAGCGGATCGCCTCCTCCTTGAAGTAGTCCCCGAACGAGAAGTTGCCCAGCATCTCGAAGAACGTGTGGTGGCGCGGGCTCGGCCCGACGTTCTCGAGGTCGTTGTGCTTGCCGGACACCCGCAGGCACTTCTGCGAGGTCACGGCGCGCGGCGACGGCGGACGTGCGGCGCCGAGGAAGAAATTCTTGAACTGGACCATCCCGGCGTTCACGAACAGCAGGGTCGGATCGTCGTGCGGCACCAGCGGCGCGCTCGCCACGACGGCGTGGCCGCGGTCGCGGTAGAAGCTGATGAAGCTGTCCCTGATCTCGTGACTCAGCATGACTCCCGACTCCCGGACCACTCGCCCTCGGCCACCTGCGAGGAGGACTCGTACAGGACCGCTCCAATGGTACGGGCGGCGAAGCCCCGGCGCTCCAGGTGGCGAGCGAGCGCGACGGCGCCCTTCCGCTCATGGATCGAACGCCATCGCGCCGCCACGCGCTCGGCCAGCTCGACCTCATCCTCGTCGCCGAGCTTCAAGAGCGCGGAACGGGCAGCTTCCTCGTCGGCCCCCCGCCGCCGCAGATCCCGCTGGATGCGCAGATGACCGTAGCCCCGCCGCCGGAGCTGACCCACCAGAACGCGCGCGGTCTCGGCCTCGTTCAGGTAGCCGTCCTCGGCGAGCCGGTCGAGCGCCGTCTCCACCTCCGCTGACGAATAGCCGCGCTGGTCGAGCTTCGCCCGCAGCTCGGCCGCAAAGTGCGGGCGCCGCGCCAGCAGGTCGAGCGCGCGGTCGCGGGCGGGCTTCGGCGCTCGCCGCCCGGTGGATGAAGATCTGGGCACCGTGGACGCCTCCGGGTCGGGGAGGATAGCGCCGTCAGGCCGAAGGCCGGCCATGCGCCAGCACCAGAGCCGCGGCCGCCAGCGCCGCAGTCTCCGTCCGCAGTATCCGGGGGCCGAGGTGAGCCGCCGACACGCCGCGAGCCAGAAGTTCGTCGAGCTCCCGGCCGCCGAACCCTCCCTCGGGGCCGACGACAATGGCGCCGGCGGCCGCGGCGACAACGGCCAGCGGCGTCTCGACTCCCGGGTGGAGCACCACGGCCCCGGCCGGAATCGGGGCCTCGCTCAGGCGAACGGGCGCCGCGATCTCGGGCAGCCACGCGCCGCCGCTCTGTTCGAGCGCGGACTTCGCGACCCGGCGCTGCCGCTCCAGCACCCGCGGCGTCAACTGCCGGCTGGTGCGTTCCGAGATGAACCACTGCAGCCGGCAGACGCCCATCTCGGTCGCCTTCTCCACCAGCCAGGCCGCCCGCTCCGGGCGCACGACGGACACAAGCAGGTTGAGGCGCCGGGTCGGCTCGAACACCGGCGCGTCGCCCTCGATCTGCAGCTCCGCGCGTTCCGCCGTGACCCGCCCCACGATCGACCACACCGCGGAACCGCGGCCGTCCACCAGCCGCACCCTGTCGCCGACGCGAAGCCTGCGGGCCCGGAACAGATGGCGATGGTCTGGCCCGTCGACCTCGACCGTGTCGCCGGCGAGGTCGGCACCACGGACCAGGAGGTGGATCAAGGGTGCAACGGCGCAGGGAACATGACCGGCGCCGGATCAGGCCTCGACGCCCGGCTCCGCCTCGCCCGCCTCGCGACCCGGCCGGGCCTGCGGCTCCTGCCCGGCGAAAAGGTCCCTGACGCGGTTGAAGAGGCCGCGCTCCTCGCGGACTTCATCGCCGGCGAGCTCGGCCAGCGCCCGCAGATGCTCGCCCTCGGGCACCGAGAGCTCGTTGCTCGACGGCACGTGGAGCTTCACCTCGACCAGGTGATCGCCGCGGCCTCGACCGTTGAGGCGCGGAATGCCCTGCCCCCGAAGCCTGAACGGGGTTCCGTGCCCGGTGCCCGGCGGCACCTCCAGCACCGAGGTGCCGTGCAGCGTCTCGACTTCGACGGAACAGCCGAAGACGGCCTGGGGATAGCTGATCGTGACCGCGCTCATGACGTGCGCGCCGTCGCGCTCGAACCGCTCGTGCGGGGCCACCGCGATGACCACGTACAGCTGGCCGGGCGGCCCGCCGTTTCGGCCGTGCTCACCCTCGCCGCCAATGCGCAGGCGGGTGCCGCTCTCGACGCCTGCCGGCACCCGAACCTGAATCGAGTGTTCGCGCTCCCGGAGGCCCTGGCCGCGGCACTCCGAACACGGCTTGCGGATGACCTGTCCTCTGCCGCGACAGTCGGGGCAGGTTCGGGCAACCGAGAAGAAGCCCTGGCTGTACTGCACCTGACCGCGGCCGCCGCACGTGCCGCAGGAGGTCGGACCGCTGCCCGGGGCCGCGCCGCTGCCGCTGCAGGCATCGCAGTGCTCGAGCCGCGGTATCCGGAGCCTCGGCTCCACGCCGAACGCCGCCTCCTCGAAGGAAAGCCGCAGGTCGTAGCGTAGATCCGCGCCCGCCCGAGGGCGACGGCCGCCGGTTCGAGCGCCGAACACGTCGCCGAAGCCGAAGACGTCGCCCAGGATGTCCGAGAAGTCGGAGAACGTGGAGGGGTCGAAGCCGCCCGGCGTCGACGTCGCCTGATGGCCGAACCGGTCGTAGCGCTGGCGCTTCCCGGCATCCGAGAGCACCGCGTACGCCTCCGCCGCCTCCTTGAACTTCTCCTCCGCCGCCCGGTCGCCCTGATTGCGGTCGGGGTGGTAGCGGACAGCGAGCTTGCGGTACGCGGACTTGATCTCCTGAAGCGACGCCGAACGCTCGACGCCCAGGACCTCGTAGTGGTCTCGCGGCATGGGGCTCAGGCGCCTCCGGCAGCGGCGGCATCCGCTCCACCGTTCTCGGCGGCGCCGGCATCGGCAGCGCCAGCGTCGGCGTCCGCGGCGTCCGGCTCGGCTGCCACAACTGCAACAGCATCTTCAGGAGGCGCCGGAACGGCCACCACCACCATGGCGGGGCGCAGCAGCCGCGAGCCGATCATGTAGCCCGGCTGCCACACCTGCACGATCGTGTCCTGCTCTACCTCCGCGCTTTCCTGCCGCGACACGGCCTGGTGGTGCTTCGGGTCGAATGCGGCGCCCTCGCAGTCCATCCGTTCCACGTCGAAGCGGCGCAGCACGTCGTCGATCTGGCGCCGCGTCATCTCGACGCCGGTGCGCAGGACGTCGGCCGACGCACCTTCCGCCGCGAGCGCGCTGTCGAGATTGTCGACCACCTCCAGGAACTGCCTGATCGGCGCCTCGGTGGCCCTCGCGCGGAGCTCATCCCGTTCGCGGCCCCACCTCCGGCGCTGGTTCTCCAGGTCCGCCGCCGTGCGCAGGAGACGTTCCTTCGTCGCCGCGAGATCGCCCTTCGCCGCGTCGAGCTCGGCCTGAAGCTCGGCGATCTCGTCCGGCGGCGCCGCAGCGGCTCCGGCGGCTTCCTGATCCGTCAGGTCCTCCTCGGGACCTGCCTTCGGCTCCATCGTCATCGCTCGATCCCCGTCACAGGTGGCCGGCAAAGGCCTCCGACAGTCGTTCACCCAGGTAGTTGACCAGCGGCACCATGCGCGGATACTCCATTCGCGCCGGACCGATCACCGCAACCGACCCGGACACGCCGTCGCCGGCCCGGTAGCTCCGCACCACGAGACCGAAGTCGAGCTCCTCGGTCAGGCGAGAGTCCTGGCCCAGGACCACCCGCACTCCATCCCCATCGAGGCAACGGTTGAGGAGGCCCGCCAGCCGGGCCCGTTCGGCGAACATCTGGAACATCCCCTCGATCCGGCTCATTCCCGGCGCGGTTTCGAACAGACTGTGCGTGCCGTCCACGACCAGCGACGGCTCCTGCCCCATGTCCATTCCGTCCCGCGCAAGCTCGATCGTGCGGTGCAGCAGCTCGTCAAGCCGTGCCCGCTCGTCGCTCATGAGCTTCAGCAGGTCCTCCCGGATCTCGAACAGGGTGCGCCCGCTGTAGTTGGCGGTCAGGTAGTTCGAGATGCGCACCAGGTCCTGGCGGGGAATCGGTTCGTCGGCCATGACCAGCTTGCTCTCGACGAAACCGCTCTCGGCGACCACGACGCAGAGCACCTTCCGGCCGCTCAGCGGCACGAACTCGATCGCCTTCATCACCGCCGAGCCGAGGGCCGGGTTCAGGACCACCCCGACATGGTGGGACAGTTGGGACAGGAGACGCGACGTCTCCTCCGTCAGATCCTGGCCGGTGCCGCCGGCCGTGTTCAGCCGGTCGTCGATCAGGCGCCGGTCCTGGTCGCTGACCGCCTCCGCCAGCATCAGATCGTCGATGAACAGGTGGAACCCGGCCTCGGTCGGCAGACGGCCCGCCGAGACGTGCGGCTGCCGCAGGTAGCCCATGTCCTCGAGATCGGCCATCACGTTGCGGATAGTGGCGGCAGACAGGTGAATCTGACGGTCCTTCGCCACCCGACGCGAGGACACGGGTTCGCCGGACGACAGATACGCCTGGATCACCTCGCGCAGAATCTCGCGGTCGCGCTCGCTGAGCTGGTCGCCTGCACCGGTCATGGCTGCGGCAGTCTACAACGCGGTCGAGCCTGTCGGCGGCCACAGCCGGGGCAAGACGCGGTCTCCGCGACGGCTCGGCGGCGCGCGATCGAGGCCGTCGCCGGCCGACGCCGCGGGCCGGTCTGCTCCGTTGGTCGCCACGCCGCACGGCCAGCCGGCGACGGTGGTAGCGTCCACTCTCCGGAGCGGTTCACAACGGTCATGAGATGTCCCTTCTGCGGTGTGAACGACGATCGCGTGGTCGATTCGCGGGACGTTCGAAACGGAGAGACAGTCCGCCGGCGCCGGGAGTGCCAGAGCTGCAGCCGGCGCTTCACCACCTACGAGCAGGGCGACCAGATCGCCTACCGCGTGGTGAAGGTGGACGGCCGACGCGAGGAGTTCGACCGCGGGAAGCTGCTGAACGGCCTGCTCAAGGCGTGCGAGAAGCGGCCCGTGGCGCTCGCCGCCCTCGACAGCATCGTCGAGGAGGCGGAGGCCCTGCTCCAGCAGCAGGAGAACCGCGAGATTTCGACCACCGAGCTGGGTAACTTCGTGATCGATCGACTGAAGGTCCTCGACCAGGTCGCCTACGTTCGCTTCGCCTCCGTGTACCGGAAGTTCGAGGACGTGAGCGCCTTCATGGACGAACTCCGGTCGCTGGTCGAGACCTCGCGGCGGACCTGATCCTGTAGCGTGAATCGATGGCCGAAGACCGAGCCGACGACAACGCCGAAGCGGAGCTGGACGCGATCTCCCTGCCCGAGGTCCTGCCCGTGCTGCCGCTGCGGAACACGGTCCTCTTCCCGTACATCATCCAGCCGCTCGAAGTTGCCAGCGAACCTGCGAGCCTGCTCGCGGTCGAGAACGCGCTCGTTCACGACCGCATCATCCTGCTCGCGCCGCAGCGCGACCCTTCGGTCACGGCGCCTGCGAAGGAAGACCTTCTTCCCGTCGGCACGGCCGCCCTGATCACGAAGAAGCTCGAAGTGCCCACGGGGGAGGTCCGGATTCTGACCCAGGGCCTCGCGCGGACCAGCCTGCGCTATCTCAGCCAGACCGATCCCTTCCTTCGAGCCAGGGTGCAGAAGATCGACGACGGCGGCGAACCGGAAACGGGTCTCGAGGCGGAGGCGCTGGTACGGACGGTCAAGGACGACCTGGAGGCGACGGTGAACCTCGGCAAGGGGATCAGCTGGGAAGTCATGACGGTGGCGACGCAGATGGAGCACCCGGGCCGGCTGGCGGACCTGGTGGCGAGCAACCTGGGGCTGGAGTGGCACGAGACCCTGCGCGTGCTGGAGACGATTCCGCCGCTCAAGCGCCTGCGAAGGGTGGGCGCCATGCTGACCCGGGAAGTCGAACTGCTCAGCATGCAGCAGCGCATCTCGGCGCAGGCCCGCAGCGAGATGGACCAGAATCAGCGCCAGTACTTCCTGCGCCAGCAGCTGCGCGCCATCCACGACGAACTCGGCGAAGGCGACGACCTGCACGGCGACATCGAGCGCTACCGCGGCGCCATCCAGAAGAAGGGCCTGAACGAGCAGGCGGCCAGGGAGGTGGAGCGGCAGCTCCGACGCCTGGAGCGCACCTCGCCCGACACCAGCGAACACGCCACGATTCGCAACCACCTGGACTGGCTGACCGGCCTGCCCTGGGCAGCCGAGAGCAGGGAGCCGATCGATCTGGACCGTGCTCGGACCGTGCTCGACGAGGAGCACCACGCCCTGGAGAAGGTCAAGGAACGGATCGTCGAGTACCTTGCCGTCCGGCGCCTCAAACCGGACGCCAGAGGGCCCATCCTGTGTCTGGTGGGACCGCCGGGGGTCGGCAAGACGTCCCTGGGCCGTTCCGTCGCGCGGGCAACGGGCCGCAGCTTCGTGCGCATCTCGCTCGGAGGCGTCCGCGACGAAGGCGAGATCCGCGGCCACCGTCGCACCTACGTCGGTTCGATGCCCGGGCGGATCATCCAGGGCGTGAATCAGGCTGGCGCAGGCAACCCCGTCTTCATGCTCGACGAGATAGACAAGATGGGTTCCGACTGGCGTGGCGACCCGGCGGCGGCACTTCTCGAAGTGCTGGATCCGGAACAGAACTCGACCTTCCGCGATCACTACCTGGGAGTCGACTACGACCTGTCGCGTGTGCTCTTCATTGCCACCGCAAACCTGCTGGAACCCATCCCGCCGGCGTTCCTCGACCGTTTCGAGGTGCTTCGACTATCCGGCTACACCGAGGACGAGAAGGTTCTGATCGCGCGCCGCCACCTGATCCCCAGGGCGCTCGAACAGACCGGACTGCCGGCCGGCGCGATGACGATCACCGACCCCGCCCTTCGTCGCATCATCAGCGGCTACACGAAGGAGGCCGGCGTTCGCAACCTCGAACGGAGAATCGCAACTCTCTGCCGAAAGGCCGCGGTGCGCGTAGGGCGCGGCAACACCGGCGAACTCCGGGCAACGCCCTCGCGGCTGACCACGCTGCTCGGCCAGCCACAGCACTACAGCGAGGAACTGCTCGACCGCGACCGCGTGGGCGTGGCAACGGGGCTGGCCTGGACGGCCTCCGGCGGCGACCTGATGCTGGTCGAGGTGGCGGCGCCCCGGGGCAAGGGAAGACTGAACCTCACCGGCCAGCTCGGCGACGTGATGAAGGAGTCGGCCCAGGCAGCACTGAGCTGTGTCCGCACGATGTGCGCGACCGACGGCGGGCACGCAGGATCCGACTTCTTCCGTCGCCACGATCTGCACATTCACGTCCCTGCAGGTTCCGTTCCGAAGGACGGACCGTCGGCGGGAGTGACCATCGCGGCGGCGATCGTTTCCGTCCAGACCGACCGGAAGATCGATCGTCGCGTCGCGATGACCGGCGAAGTCACGCTGCGCGGGGAGGTCCTTCCGGTGGGCGGCCTCAAGGAGAAGCTGCTGGCCGCACGCGGCGCCGGCATTTGCAAGGTGGTCCTGCCCGAACGCAATCGTCGAGACCTTCCTGACATTCCCCGTGCCGTGACTCGCGGCCTCGACCTGCACTTCGTCGAGCACCTAGATCAGGTGCTCGAAGCCGCCCTGCTCCACCCTGAAACCCGCGAATGGCCGGCGCCGAAGATCGGCTGATCGCCTGGCTTGCCGACTTCGCGGACGCCGGAGACCGTTTCGGCGACGATGCCGCCCTGCTCGCTCCAGGCGAACGTCAGTACGCGATCAGCGTCGACAGCCAGCGCGCCGCGGTTCACTTCCCGCCCGATCTCGACCCGGCCCAGGCCGCGCGTCGGCTGCTGGCGGTCAGCCTCTCGGACCTCGCGGCCTCGGGCGCCAGGCCGCGCTGGGCCCTTCTGGCCCTCGGCGTGGACGACGAAGAGACGGCCAGGCGCTTTCTCGCCGCCATCGTTCGCAACGGAAGGGAGTACGGAGTCGAGCTGATCGGCGGCGACACCGCCCGACCGTCCACGTCCGGATTGCTGGACGCCAGCCTCACCGTGATCGGCGAGATACCTGACCGGGGCGCGGCCCTGAGCCGCAAGGCCGCCCGTCCCGGCGACCGGCTGTGGACCGGCGGCGCCCTCGGGGAGTCGGCCATCGGTCTCGACCTGGTGCGCCGCGGCGCCCGGCTGAATGGCCGGCGCGTGCGGATCCGGGACCTCGTGCCGGACGACCTCGCGGGCGTCGCGCGCCGGGCGCTGCGCCGTCACCTGGACCCGCGCCCCCAGATCGAACTCGGGCTGGAGCTCGGCCGCATGGCGCCTGCGGGAGCGGCCATCGACGTGTCGGACGGACTGGCAGCCGATGGGGCGCGGCTGGCTCGGAGCAGCGCAGTGGGCTGCGAGCTCGACGAGCCGGCACTCGCCCTCGCGCCGGACGCCCAGCGGCTGGCGATCCATCTGGGCCTCGACCCGCTCGAACTCGCCCTCTCCGGCGGCGAGGACTACGTGCTGCTCTTCACCCTGCCGAAGGGCGTTCGTCCGGGCCATCCCGGCTGCCGCCAGATCGGTCGCATGGGCCCCGTCGGCTGCCCCGCCGATCTCCGCATCCGGGGGGCCGACGGCACCGTCGAACCGCTGCCCGACGGGGGCTGGGACCACCTCGGCCCAGCGCGAGGCGCCGGTCAGGTCACGGGCCCTCAGGGGGGCGCCGTCAGCGGGTAAGGGTCAGCTTGAAAGGCTGGTCGAGCTTGCGCAGCACGAGCCTGACCTGCTCCTCGAGAGCAGCCAGACGTGCCTCGACGTCACCCGCAGGCTGCGAGGAGACAGCGGCCCGTCGCGACGTTCCCGGCTCTGCCCCGGTGGCCTTCTTCGCGGCGGCCGGCCTTCTTCCCCGCCTGCCGCTCCTGGCCCGCAGCTCACGGAACGCGGCAACCGCTTCCGGGTGGTAGCGCCGCTTGCGCCCCTCGCCCTCGTGGGGAATCTGATTCAGGTGCAGCTTGAGATAGCGCTGCAGGGTGGGACCGGAGATTCGGGCCTGCTTGCCAACCTCGGCAAGCGTGAGCAGCTGCGCTGCCGCGCCGGCGTCCTGACCCGCCTTCCCGGCCGCGACCGCCGCCCCGCCCCGACGGCTCTCGGCTCTCAGCTGACGAAAGACTGCGACGGAGTCCGGGTGATACCGACGCTTGCGCCCCTCGCCCTCGTGGGGAATCTGTTCCAGGTACAACTTCACGTAACGCTGCAGGGTTGGGTAGGAAATCCCCGTCTGCTCCCGGATGCTGGTGAGCGTCAGCAGGTCCGGAGCTCCGCTGTCGGCCCGCGCCGCCGGCGCCTTCTTCTTCCGGTTTCCCCGGTTGCCTGCCAGTTCCCGGTTGATCTGCCGGATCGCCTTCACCGCCGTCAGGGGGTAGCGCATTCGCCGCCCCTCACCTTCCGAGGGAATCCGCTCGGCGTGGTGCTTCTTGTAACGATTCACGGTCGACATCGACACGCCAGCTCGCTGGGCGAGCTCGCCCAATGTCAGCAACTTTCTTCTCCCTGCCACCGCTGCATTCACCTGACCGCACCTCCATTTCACTGGGGACTCCCGAGGGGTCTCTCCGAGAACCGCAGCTTGCGCACGGTGACGCTATCAGACCTCCCCCGAGTCAATGATCGCTCGACTGCACGGCGTCTTTCGCCAGGGCTGCGCCGTCGAGCCTGCGCACGTGATAGGACAGGGCCTGACGACTCAGGCCGAGCGCCCTGGCGGCCCGTGCCTGATTTCCTCCGGACTCGGCCAGCGCGCTTGTGATCAGACGACGTCGGTAGCGTTCCATTCGCAGGCGATAGTCACCCGACACGTCGTCGCTCACGTCGTTGTTCGCCAGGTCCGGTAGACCGAGCATCTCGACGGGGATCTCGGTGCCTTCCACAAGCGCCGCCGCCCGGTCCACGGTGTTCTTCAACTCCCTGACATTCCCGGGCCACGAATGGCTCTGCAACCTCTGCACCGCGGAATCGTCGAACGTCAGCCGGCGCTCCCCGGCGGCCGCGTCCAGGAAGTGGCGTGCCAGGAGCATCACGTCGCCGCCTCGCTCCCGCAGCGGCGGTGCCTCGACCCAGGCGACGCGCAGGCGGAAGTACAGGTCCTCGCGAAAGCTGCCGCTCTCCACCATGGCCGCAAGGTCCCTGTGGGTCGCGGCCACCAGCCGGAAGTTCAGGCGGCGGGTTCGACTCTCCCCGACGCGACGCATCTCGCCTTCCTGGAGAAGGCGAAGCAGCATGCCCTGCGCCGCCCAGGGGAGCTCGCCGATCTCGTCCAGGAAGACCGTCCCGCCGTCGGCGCTTTCGAACACGCCGATGCGGTCGCGGTCCGCGCCGGTGAAGGCGCCCCGCGAATGTCCGAACAGATCCGAAAGCAGGAGGCTCTCGGGCAGTGCCGCACAGTTCACCGCCAGCCAGGGGCGAGATGCCCGTGCGCTCGAGCCGTGCAACCGTCGCGCGAGCAGTTCCTTGCCCGTGCCGGACTCGCCGAGAATCAGCACCGGCAGATCGTGGGCCGCGAGCCGTTCAACGAGGGCCAGGGCGTTCCGCAGAGCCTGGCTCCGGCCCACCATGCCGGAGGCGCTGGTTCTTCCGGGTTCCGCGAGCTCGGAAACCGCAAGCCGCCGGCGCGATCCCGACGACAGCCTGGTCGCGATCGCCGACGCCAGGACCCGGGTCGGCTCGTCCACGTCATCCGCAACCAGCGACAGCCTGCCGACCGCCGCGTCAACGGTGAAGCGGTCGCTGCCGCCCGGGCCGGCCACCAGCACCTCCGGTTCGGCGATTCCGGGCTGCGCGTCCCTCCCGGACCAGATCACCTCGATCCTCGCTTCGGGATGTCCGCCGGCCGCCATCAGCTTCCGGCAGGTCTCGGGATCGGGGTCGGGCGCCGCCAGGAACGCGGCCAGCGCTCGCCAGGGACCGACACGGGTGCAATCCACCCGCTGTGCCAGCGCTTCGGCGCCAACCGCGACGAACGCGCGGACCGCGCGGTCAAGCAAGCCGGCCGGCGCACCCCGCACCCCCAGGGTGATCAGGTCGTGAACCATCGAGGCGCCGCGCAGGGAGCCGCGGGCCTCGACCTGCCGCCAGGCTTCGGCGGACGGCGACCCGCCCTCGAGCACCGCAGACCACACGGATGCGCCCTCGCCAACGGCTGCGAGCCCGGCGGCCGCGTCGCGCAAACCCGTGGACAGGAGCAGCGGCAGCAGGTCGTCCAACTCGGCCGGGCAGAACGCAACAACGGGCCGTTCGAGCAGGGCTGCGAGCTCCGTCGCGGCCTCCTCGCGGCGCCCCAGATGCACCAGCGCCCGAGCGGTCAGCAGATGCAGCGCCCGGCCGAGCTGCCAGTGGGTCCTCGGCCCGCGCAGGTTCTCCTGCGCCATCCTGCAGCAGTCAAGGGCAGCCGCCGACTCCCCGCGGGCCAGCACGAGCCTCGCCTCCAGGACCCGCGCTTCGAGCACCCGCCGCAGGTTGCCGGCCAGCCGTCCCTCACGCTTCATCCCGGCAATCGTCTCCGCAACGCCAGCAAGCCAACCCTTCCGGATCCGGATCTCGACCAGATCCCCGTGAGCCGCGCTTCGCGCCACGGGCCCTTCGCAGCGACGCAGCAGACCCACGGAGATGCAGGCGGCTCGCTCGGCGCCGACAAGGTCGTTCACGGAGAGGCGAAGCGTCGCGAGCTCCTTCCAGAGATCCGCGCGTCGGCGGAGCGTGAGCCGTTCGCGGCCCCGGGCGAGGCCCGACGCGAGCAGCCGCTCCGCCTCCGCGAACCGACCCCTTGCCCGGGCGAGCCGAGCCCGAACCAGCAGCTCGACCCAGGTCCGGCGCGCCTCGCCGTCCGGCAGCAGCAATCCCTCCATGGCTCGGATCTCGCCAAGCTCCCAGCACGCCAGCGCGCGAAATGCCCTGGCTCGCCCCGCGTCGGCACCCAGCCTGCCGGCCCAGGACCGAAGCTGCGGCGCGGCGCCGGTGGCGGCGTGAAGCTCGACCGCAGTCTCGCGGCGCTCCGCGGCCTGTCGGCCGGAAAGCGTGCGCTTCTCCAGTCGACCCAGAGTCCGACGGGCCGCTGTCGCACTGCCAAGGAAGATCTGCCCGCGGAGCCGGAGGACCAGGTCATCGGTTCGCTCCGAACCTCGCAGCAGGCTCAGCGCGGACTCGAATCGTCCCCGGCCAAGGAGCCGGCGGGCCTCGGCCGACCGCTCCTCGGGGGAGGGCAACGGCGCCTGGTCCGACGGATCGGCTCCGGCCGGGGCAATGCCGCCGGAGCGACGATCCCCGGACCGGTCTCCGGCTGCCGCATCCCTCGCCCGGCGCCAGAACAGCCTGGTGCGGTCCCTGTCGCCGGCGAGACCCCGGATCTCCTCCTCGTCGGTCCGCGCCAGGGTGCGCCGCCACGCCGGGCGCCCGGCAACGACGACGTGCGAGCCGCTCTCGTCCTCGACCACCGCGAACAGCGACGAGCCGACGGCCGGAAACTCCCGCCCCCAGAGAAACGGCGCCCGCTCCAGCAGGTCGACGATCACCCGGTTCGGTGAAACCGGCAGCAACCGGTCCTGCCACCTCGCCACCGCCGGTCGGAAGGCCGCGCGCACGGGGCTGCGGCCCGGCAGATCCTCGCTGCCGAACAGGAGCACCACGAGGTCTCTCGCGACGTCCTGCGGCAACCGGTCATCCGCAACCGCAGCGACCGCACCCGGCGCCACCCGCAGAACGCCGCGCGCATCGACCCGCGCATCGGTCCAGTCGTCGAGCCGCCAGCGCGCCGCCCGGAGGTGAGCCAGCAGCGCCAGTCCCTGCACCAGAAACGCTGCCCGCTCCCGGTCGCTGGCGGTGAGCCTCCGAATCGCGGAGCACCCGACGCCATCCGGTTCGGGGTCCAGCGCCTGATGCCGGAGCCTCAGGACCCGGGTCACTGCGCGAGCGCCTCGAGATCCCGCCAGAACCCCGGGTACGACTTGGCCACCACCTGCGGTCGCCGGATCAGGACACCGCCCCGACGCAGGCCCACCAGGGCCATGCTCATGGCGATCCGGTGATCATCGTGGGTGTCCACCGCGACCGGGTCCGCGTGCGGCGCCGCGGCGAGACGCGGATTGCCCTCGATCCGCAGACCGTCCGGCAGCTCGTCAACGGATACGCCGACGCGTCCAAGCTCGGTCGCCATCGCCGCGAGGCGGTCGCTCTCCTTGATCCTCAGGTGCGACACGTTCCGAATCCAGGTCACGCCGCGAGCGAAGGCGGCAACGGTCGCGAGAGTCGGCACCTGATCCGGCATGGCCGAGAGATCGCAGTCGACGGCGGTCAGTTGCCCGGTGCCCTCCACGCGGATCTCCTCGGCCCCGATCTGCACGCGGGCACCCATCTGCCGCAGCAAGTCCAGGAATCCGCGGTCCGGCTGCGGCGAGTCCGGCAACAGCCCCCGCAGGCTCACGGCGCCGCCGCAGATCGCTGCCGCCGCCGCCGAATAGGCCGCCGCGGAGTCATCCGCCGCCACGTGGTAGCGGTCCCCGGCCGGCCCCGGCAGTCCAGGCACCACCCGGAACTTGTGCCCGGCGCCGGTCGTTCGCGCCTCCACCGCCGCCCCGAAGGCCGCCATCACCTCGAGAGTCGTGTCCACGTATGGCCCGGAGACGAGAACCGGCGCCAGAACCGTGATCGGTCCCGTCGCGCCCAGAGCCGCCATCAGGAGCGCCGAGACGTACTGGCTCGACTCGCTGGCGTCGATCTCGACCGTCCCGGGCGCCAGCGGGCCGCCGCGCACGAGGAGCGGCGCGCAGCCGGGCAGACCACGTTCCTCGATCCGCGCCCCCAGCCGAACCAGCGAGCGGACGAGCGGGCCGACCGGCCTTTCACGGAGTCGCGGGACACCGTCCAGCAGCCAGTCGCCCGGCGTCACGGCGCAGCTGCCGACCAGCAGCCGCAGTAGCGTTCCCGCCGCGCCGCAGTCGAGTCGCACCTCGCCCCGGTGGACGCCCCGCTTCGGCGGCGCCAGCTGAACGCCTGCGCCTGGCCGCGACCGAACCCCGAACCCCATCGCCTCGAGCACCACGAGGAAGGCAGCGATGTCGTCTGCGGCGAGCAGGTTCGTGATTGTCACCGGCCTGCGGGCCAGCATGGCCAGGTTCAGGGCGCGGTGGGAGACGCTCTTCGAGCCGGGAGGCCGAACCTCGCCGCTCACCCGCACCGCCCGGCGCACCGGCAACGGGTCGGGCAACGGGTCGGGCAACGGGACCCTCAGTTCAGCCACAGAAGTTCCCGGTCGTGGAACCAGGCGTCGGCAATCCGGACTTCGCCGTCGGCCACGCTGAAGCGGCGCGCGGCGTGGAAGTGCCCGAGCAGCACCACGTCGTGGCCCTCGGCCAGCCGCCGCGAACCGTAGCTGCGGATGACCGCATCCGGGATGACGGCCTTGTGCACCTGATTCGTCCGCGCCAGCCCGCGTTCGGTGGACCCGGCAAGACGCCGGCAGAGCGGCAGCGGCAGGTGCTCGGTCAGCCAGCGACTGACGGCGTTCCTGGCCAGCCGACGCCAGATGCGGTACTTCCAGTCGCGGGGATTCAGGCCGTCTCCGTGGACCGCCAGGTAGCGCAGGCCGCCGTCGGCGAACCGGACTTCCTCGCCGCAGTCGTGGAAGAGGTCGCGGTAGGCGCCCTCGGCGAGAAAGAAGTCCCGGTTGCCCACCACGTACGACACCCGGATGCCGCGCTGCCGGACGCCGCGAATGGCGTCTGCCACACGCCGCACCTCGGCCGTCTCGAAGCGCCGCGAGGCAATCCAGAGGTGGAACAGGTCACCCAGGAACAGCAGGCGCGAACAGGCGCCCGCGTCGAGCGCCCCCAGCTGCCGCACCAGATCCTCGCCGCTGCCGCCCGGTCCCCCCAGGTGGGCATCGGCCACCACGGCAACGGACACGAACCCGGCCCCTCCGTTCCTAGACGATCGTCAGCGGAGGGCGCAGGAGGGCCTGCTCCGCGAGCCGTCGCTCG
Source organism: Thermoanaerobaculia bacterium (assembly GCA_965200575.1). GTDB lineage: Bacteria > Acidobacteriota > Thermoanaerobaculia > Multivoradales > Multivoraceae > Multivorans. Next base: position 3,439,712 of record OZ241363.1, read on the forward strand.
ACCTCGGACGCGATGCTGCGGAAGCTCCTCGCGTGGACGCCGGACGGGTCGGAAGCGACCGCAGGCGTACCGTCGTCGCTGCCGCGGACCAGGGCGCCGTCGAGCGGAATCGAGCCCAGGACGTCGCAGCCCAGCAGGTCGGCGGTCCGCTGCACTCCTCCGCTCTTGAAGATGTCGCTGGCCTCGCCGCAGTGCGGACAGACGAACGTCGACATGTTCTCTACCATCCCCAGCACCGGCACCTCCACCTTGCGGAACATCGCCAGCCCCTTGCGGGCGTCGATCAGAGCCACGTCCTGAGGGGTCGAAACGATGATGGCGCCCGAAATCGGCAGCTTCTGGGACAGGGTGAGCGCAGCGTCTCCGGTGCCCGGGGGCAGATCGAGCAGCAGGTAGTCGAGCTCGCCCCAGGCGACGTCGCCGAGCAGCTGACCGAGGGCCTTCATGATCATCGGGCCGCGCCAGATCACCGGCGTGTCCGGATCGAGCAGAAAGCCCAGCGACATGATCCGCACGCCGTGCTGCACGAAAGGCTGGATCTTGCCGCCACGGATCTCCGGCCGCCGGTTGACGCCGAACATCAGAGGAATCGAAGGGCCGTAGATGTCGGCGTCAAGCAGGCCGACCCGCAGGCCGAGGGCGGCCATGGCGACGCTCAGATTCGTCGCGACCGTCGACTTGCCCACGCCGCCCTTGCCGCTGGCCACCGCCACCACGTGGGACACGCCGGGCAGGAGCCCCGGATCGCGGGCCGTGGCCGGCGCCGGCGCCGGCGCCGCCTCGAGCGACACCTGCACCTCGTCCACGTCCTCGACCGCCGACACCACCTGGACGATTCGCTGCCTGATCTCTGTTGCGGCCTCCGGGTCGCGGGTCGGTACCCTGAGGTCGATCACCACCCGGCCTGCCTTCGTCCCCACCCGCTGCACGAAGCCGAAGGACACGACGTCCCGCGTCATGCCGGGAAAGCTGACCGTGCGCAGGGCCTCGCGCACCCGGGCTTCAAGCGCCTCAGACATTCGCTTCGCCGGATTCCGCCGCTTCGGCGGCAGTTGCAAGCCCGGCCAGCCGCCCGACCTGCCGTTCCACGTCGAGCATGAAGGCTCCTCGACCTCGGACTCCCGCCGCCACCGGGTCGGCGAGCTCGCCGAAGGCCAGCCCGACCGGCCGGGGCCGCACCAGCAGGTCCCCCCTGCGCCGGATGCGTCCACTGCCGCGAATACCCACCGGCGCAACGAGCGTGCGTCCCTTCAGCGCCAACAGGAAGCCGCCTCGCTGAAACGGCCGCATGTGCGGACCCGAGCTTCGCGTTTCCTCGGGGAACACCACGACGGACACGCCATCCGCCAGGAGCTCGGTGGCGGCCGCGAAGGTCTGGCTGGCCCGACGCCGGTCGTCGCGGTCCACGGGCACGAACCCGGCCGCCCTGAGGCCCCAGCCGAAGAACGGCAGGCGAAACAGGCTGCGCTTGGCGAGAAACCTGACCGGCGAGTCGAGAACCGACAGCAGGGCCGCGATGTCGTACAGACTCCGATGGTTGGCCATGTACACGACCGGTCTGCCGTGGCGCGCTTCCCGCCAGGCGCCTCGACTTCCGCCAGCCCAGGTGACGTCGAGCCGAACTCCGCTCGCGCGCAGCAGCCCGCGAGCCCACAGCCGCGCCTGCACTCCGGCCCAGTCGCGTCCGGGTATCCAGGATGCGACGGCCGCCGCGATGCCCATCACGGCGCTGCCGAGCACCAGGTACAGGTTGCCGACCACGGTGGCCAGGAACACCGCCACGAAAGACGCCGCAGGAGCCTCCGAGCCCCGCCGGCCAGCCCCCATCTGGGGTGCCGGCGAGTCCATGTCGGGCCCCGACGCCGCAACGCTAGTATTCGAGTCAGTCAAGGTTCCCGGATGTCGTTGACGATGAGAAGCTACACCAACGCAACCGGCGAGGCCGCAAGGGGCGGGCCGAAGACGCTGCTGCTGGTGACGAGCGGTTTCGGGATTCTGACCGACGTGAAGGGGTTCCTGCGAGAACTGGGCGCGATCTCGACGCTCGCGGCAAGCGGTCTGACGGCGCTCGTCAGGCCTCCATGGGCGCCCCGGTCATGGATTCGCCAGATGAACCACCTGGGTGTGAGTTCCCTGGGCGTCGCCTCGGTCACGACGCTCTTCACCGGCATGGTGCTGGCTCTACAGACCGCGTACAGTCTGCCTGAACTGGGCGTGAAGTACTACATCGGAAGCGTGGTTTCCAAGTCGCTCACCCGCGAGCTCGGGCCGGTCCTGGTGGCGCTGGTCGTCGGCGGGCGCATCGGCGCGGGAATGACCGCCGAGCTCGGCACCATGAAGGTCACGGAGCAGGTAGACGCTCTGCGCTCGATGGCCGTCGACCCGGTGAAGGAACTTGTGGTTCCAAGACTTGCAGCCAGCCTGATCATGCTGCCGGTGCTGACGATTCTGGGCGATCTGCTCGGCATTCTCGGTGGACTCTTCATCGCCGTGAACCAGCTCGACCTGTCGGCGGGCCTGTACACCAACGACGTCCTGCAGGCCCTGACGCTCGAGGACGTGTTCAACGGTCTCGGCAAGTCGGTCTTCTTCGCCTGCTTCATCGCGATCATCGCCTGCCACAACGGCCTGACGGCGAGGGGAGGGGCCGAAGGGGTCGGCCGTGCGGCCACGAACACGGTCGTCTGGGCGTCGATCATGGTCCTCGTCTCTGACTTCTTTCTGACCAAGCTCCTTCACATCCTTGTTTGACGCCGCGCCCGTACCGGAAGCTGACCGGAAGCCGCTTTACGTCGTGCGGGAACTGTGCCGGCGCTTCGGCGACAGGACCGTCCTGGACCGCCTGAGCTTCGACGTTCTGCGCGGCGAATGCCTGGTTGTGCTGGGCCGCTCCGGCTCCGGCAAGAGCCTGACGCTGCGGCAGCTCAACGGGCTCGACCCCGCCGAGGGAGGCGAGGTGCTGTTCGAGGGCGCGGACCTGACAAGAATGAAGGAGCGTGCGCTCTACCCGCTCCGGCGGCGCGTGGCGATGCTGTTTCAGTCGGGCGCCCTGTTCGACTCGCTGGACGTGATGGAGAACGTCGCGTTTCCCGTTCGTCGGCACGAGCAGGCCGGCGAGGAGGAGATTCGCGAGCGGGTGGCTGCGGCCCTCGCGTGGGTCGGACTGGCCGGAATCGAGGACCGGATGCCCTCGGCGCTCTCGGGCGGCATGAAGAGACGCGTCGCGCTGGCGCGCTCCCTCATTCTGGGGCCCGAAGTCGTCCTGTTCGACGAACCGACCGCCGGGCTCGACCCCATCACCTCCGCGTCCATCGGCAGCCTGATTCGAAGCACGCGGGACGAGCTCGGGACCACTTCCGTGGTCGTAACCCACGACATCCCCCTCGCCCGCCGCGTCGGAAACCGCCTCGCCCTGCTCCACGAGGGGCGATTCCGCTTCCTGGGCGACTGGGACGAGGCAGAACGGACCGCCGACCCCTTGCTCCGGGCCTTCCTGGAAGGTCGGCGACTTCCCGAATCGGAGACCAGCGATGCAGCGTGATTCCAGCACCGTCAGGGTGGGACTGACCGTCCTGCTCGCACTCGGGGTCCTGGCGGCCTTCATCTTCCTCATCGGCGAGCACAGCGCCCTGTTCACCCCCACCAACAACTACCGCATCAGGTTCCCCAACGTCTCCGGGCTGGTCGAGGGCAACCCGGTGCAGCTGAACGGCGTCACGGTGGGCAAGGTGTCCGCTATCCACCTCGACGAACGGCCGGAGAGCGAGCTGCTGGAGGTCCACCTGAGCGTCGAGAGACGCTACGCCAACCGCCTGCGTCGGGACTCCCTGGGCCGCCTGAAGACGATCGGCCTGCTCGGCGACAAGTACGTCGAGATCACGTCCGGCTCTCCGGATGCGGTGCTTCTGAATCCGGGTGACGAGATCCCGGCGGCTCTGCCGACCGACGTCGACGATCTCATCGCCAGCGGCGCGGACGTGGTCGACCACGCGGTCGCCACCGCCCGGTCGCTGTCGAAGATCCTGGCCCGCATGGAGCGGGGAGAGGGTCTGCTGGGCGAGCTGGTCACCGCCCAGGGTGACGAGCAGATCACCGAGTCGGTGGTGCGTACCCTGAAGTCGCTGGAACGAGTCGCCAACCAGGTCGAGGCAGGCGAGGGCGTGATCGGCAGGCTTCTCACCGACCGCGAGCTGGCCGAACGGCTGGACTCCACGCTTGCCCAGGTGGACGACACCCTCCGCCTGCTGCGCGAGGGCGACGGGCTGGCGCCTGCCCTGCTGAACGACGGGGAGCTCCGAACCCGCGTCGAGTCCACCCTGGCCGACACACAGACCGCCGCCGCGGACCTGCGGGAGCTCACGGCCGACCTGCGCAACGCGGACGGTCTGCTGCCGCGCCTGATGAACGACGCGGAACTGAGCGACTCGCTCACCGGCGAGATGGAGCAGCTCCTGCAGAGGCTGAACTCGACCCTGGATCGATTCACCGAGGGCGACGGCACCGCGGCCCGGCTGCTCAACGATCCGGCGATCTACGAAGCGCTCGACGACCTCGTGGTGGGCGTGAACGAGTCCAGGTTCCTGCGCTGGCTGATCCGCAACCGCCAGAAGGCAGGCATCAAGAAGCGCTACCGCGACTTGACGGAGGCCCTTGCCCCGGACGACCCCGTGTTGTCCGAAGCCCCCGGAGGCGGCCCGAGATGACCGGCTGCGCGCGCTGCGCACGGGAAGCCCCATCGCTCGACGGACCGCCGGTCCCGGGCCCCCTGGGCGAGAAGATCGCCGCCCGGGTCTGCGCCGGCTGCTGGGAGGAGTGGGCCGCCATGGAGATCAAGGTGATCAACGAACTGCGGCTGAACTTCATGGACCCGGAGGCCCAGGTCACCCTTTCCCGACACATGAGGGACTTCCTGTTCCCCGGCGAAGTCCCGGCCGAGGAAGCGGCCTCTCGGCTCGACTTCGAGTCCCTGGGCAGCCAGGACGGCTGACGCGGGGTACGCCAGCTGCGTCGCTTGACGCCCCGCCTGGCCGTGCGCGCCCCTCCCCGACAGGCCGTCGTCAGCGGCCACACCCATGCCCGAGCGGTGCGGCGCGGCGTCAGTTGGGCCAGCGGCGCGACGGTTCCTGAATGCGGCGGAGCATTCGCCGGCGACGGTTGTCGACGTCTCCCGGATCGTTCGAGAACAGGCGCATGACGTCGCCGTCCCGGGCAAAGCGGTAGCGGCGCGACGGCTTGCGGCCATTCAGGCCGGGGTCGGTCCCCCGAGCGTAGGTCCAGAGCAGGACGTCCGGGTCATCGATGTCCCGGTGCTCCTCCCACTCGGTCTTCTCCGGGTCGCCGAAGAGGACGTAGACCATGCCCCGGTCCGTGCGCCGGCCCAGAAGCCCGGACTCCGAGTAGCGCTTGTCGGCTTCCGCCGCCCGCTGCTCGAACACGCGCTTCAGACCGGCGTCGCGCCGCTGCCAGAAGTCCTCCACGAAGCCCTCCGCAGCCTCGTCCGACTCCAGCAGCAGAAAGAGGGTTCGCTCCTCCTCGTCCGCAAGCTGGGCGACCGGCCCAACCAGCCAGCCCGCGTGGGACGGCCCGAGGAATGGGTTGATCAGGTCGTCCGGATGGAGCGTCTCGAGGCTGTCCGCCGCGAGCGCGGCGCCTGCGGCCAGAAGACCCAGCCCGAGCGTGAAAGCAGCCAGACGCGTCGCGGACGACGCGTGCGGCGACCGCCTCGCCGGAAGGCCTGCCGTGCCGCCGGTCTGCCGGCGTGTCGGCCAGCGCTTCATCGGTCCCTCAGCAGATCCAGGAACTCCTCGCGAATGGGCCGCTGGTGGAAGATGCCGCGAAGGGCCGAGGTCACCGTCTTCGCGCCCGACTTCTTCACCCCGCGCATCTCGACGCAAAGGTGCCGGGCCTCGATGACGACCATCGCCCCCTTGGGCTTCAGCTCGGTCTCGAGGAAGCTCACGACCTGCTCGGTGAGCCGCTCCTGCAGCTGGGGCCGCTTGGCGTAGAACTCCAGGATGCGGCCAAACTTCGACAGGCCCAGGATCTTCTCGCCGGGCACGTACGCGAGGTGGGCGTGACCGTAGAACGGCACCAGATGATGGGAGCACATGGAGTAGAACGGGATGTCCTTCTCCAGCACCATCGTCTCGTAGTTCTCGTCGTTGGGGAAGGTCGTCACGCGAGGCTTCGTCCCCTGCTCCAGGCCCCGGAACATCTCCAGGTACATGCGGGCCACCCGCACGTCGGTCCGGTCGAGATTCGGGTCGTCGAGGTCGAGACCTAGCTCGAGGAGCATCTGGCGGACATGGCCGGCGATTCGGGCTTCCCTGCCGTCGTCGACGGGCTCTGAAGCACCTTCATGGTTCGAGCAGGCCTCGGCGGGCTCAACAATGCGCATCACGCCATGCTACCGTAGCCAACCGCTTCCCAGGACTCACGACGCACAGGAGAAGGCGCGGATGAACCGAGTCACCATCGAATACTGCGTGATGTGAAACTACCGCCCCCGAGCCGCCGGTCTGGCGGCTCAGCTGAAGGAGCGGTTCGATCTCGACACCGAACTCGTCGACGGCAAGGGTGGCGTGTTCGAGGTGGCCCTGGACGGCCAGGAGGTCTTCTCGAAGAGGGCGACGGGCCGCTTCCCCGACGACGGCGAAGTGGAAGCCACGGTCGCCGGCCGCCTGTAGCGGCCGATTCCCGGCAATCGCTGCGGCGTTACCGCACGGGCCGCCGCCAGATTCACCGCGGGACGCGAGCGACGCGGCGCCGCTCGGGCATCGCGGCGGCCAGACGGGGAACGACTCCATCGCGCCGGCGCTACCATCGACCGGATGCCCGCTCTCCACTCGCTGCGCCTGGCCAAGGAGGACTTCAAGTTCTCCGCCGCCCACATCACGGTGTTCGGCGAAGGGCAGGCAGAGCCGCTCCACGGCCACAACTACCGGGTCGCGGTGGAGCTGCGGGGCCTTCGCCTCGACGATCTCGATTTCCTGGTGCCCGTCGCCGGCCTCAAGCGGGACATCCGGGCCCTGTGCGACGACCTGGACGAGACGGTGCTGCTGCCGGAGAGGTGCCCGTACCTGGCGATCGGGCGACGGGGCAACGCGGTCTCGGCCGCCATCGGCTCACGGCGGTACGAGTTCCCGGCGGCGGAGGTCGTCCGTCTGCCGCTCGCGAACGTGACGATCGAAGCCCTGGCACGGCTGTTCTGGCAACGCCTGGCCGAGCGCTGGCGCCCGCTCCACGGCCGGGTCGCGACGGTCGACGTCACGGTGTACGAGACCAGCGGTCAGTCCGCCGGCTACCGCGCCGACCTGCCCGCCGGCTGACCTCCCGCCGGTCGGGCAGCAGCCGCTTCTTCACCGCCAGCGTCGGGGCGCGGCAGGCGTCGAGCCTGAACGACGGTCTCGATGTGCGCGGTCTGAGGGAAGATGTCGAAGAAGGTGATGGACTCGAGCTGGTAGCCGCGACAGATCTCCCCGAGGTCGCGGGCCAGCGTCGCCGGGTCGCAGGAGACGTAGGTCAGGCGTCGAGGCGAGGCGCGCAGGATGGCGCGCCGGACCTTCCCGGAGAGTCCGGCGCGCGGCGGGTCGACCAGCACCCGGTCGAGGCCTCGCGGCAGGCCCTGCGCGCCGGCACGTCCATCCACCCAGCTCTCGACCGCGGCACGGTCCACGCGGCAGTGGCGCAGCCGGTTGCGGCGCAGGTTGTTGCGGGCATGGCGCACGGCCACCGCATCGCCCTCGACTGCCGTGACCACGCTGTAGCGGTCCGCCAGCCCGACAGTGAAGAAGCCCACACCGGCATGAAGCTCCACTGCCTCGTGGCCCTCGCAGGAGCCCACTGCGGAGCGCAGGAGCGGCGCCAGGAGGCCTCCGTGGGCCTGGAAGAAGCAGCGGGCGTCGTACCGCACGCGCCGTCCGTGAAGCTCGATCTCGAGTTCCCCGCCGGGCAGCGCGTCGACCGGCGGCGACGCGGCCACCGAGCTGTCGGGTTCCAGGCCCGCGGTCGCCAGGTTCAGCCTGCTCGGCAGGTTCTCCGTACCGTCCAGTGCGGTCGGCAGCCCGGCAAGTTCCCGCTCCAGCGCCGGCGCAAGCACCGGGCAGCGGTCCACGGCGACCAGCTCGCGGCTGCGCCGCCGCCGGAACCCGACCTCGACCGTCCCGTCCTCCGCCCTCTCGACCTGGAACCGCGCCCGCAGACGATAGCCCCACTGCCGCTCGCCGACCGGCGCCTCGATGCGGCAGGCGGCGAGCTGCGCGGGATCGATGCCGCCGATGCGACGCAGGGTCTCCAGCGCCGACGCCGTCTTCAGGCCGAGTTGCGCCTCGTCGCGAATGTGCTGCAGCTGGCAGCCTCCGCAACGGTCGTAAACGGGGCACGGAGCCGGCCGTCGGTCAGGGCCTGCCTTCAGAACCTCCTCGATCTCCGCCCGCGCGAAGCTCGGACTGCGCTTCGTGACCCTGGCTCTCACCACGTCGCCCGGGGCGGCCCGGGGCACCAGGACCGGCAACCCGCGCCATCGGGCCAGGCCGTCGCCCCCGTGCACGAGCTTCTCGATCACGAGTTCCAGCCGACTGACGCCGGCCAGCCTGGCCAGCGTCTCCAGTCGTTGGGCCGTCAGCGGCTGCCGACGGCCTGCCTTCGGCGTGGCCGGCGCGGGCTGGCATCCGGCCGCTTCAGCCGTGGCCGCCCCCGGTGTGCCGACGGCCGTGCTCCCACGCCGGATCCCGCCGCGCGAACTCATCCAGCTCTCCAGGCACCTCGACCAGGGTGCGGCTCAGCTCCGGGTCGCAGACGTCGTTCTCGCATTCGTAGACGTAGACGTTCCAGTCGTCGCGGCGACGATAGGCGCAGAGGGTCTGGTACGTGTCGCAGTGGCCGCACTTGATGGACAGGTTGCGGATGTTGATCAAGGCCGCGAGCCTCAGGCGGCCGTCGCGAGCGCCTGATCGATCGCCTGGCGCAGCACGCTGGCGCCCGTGAGCCCGACCGACAGGAAGGACACCTCTCCCTGCGGGTCCAGCACCATCACGACAGGCACGGCGACGATCCCGGCCGCCTGCAGCACGCTCTCCCCCGGATCCAGCAGCACCGGATAGCCGAACGGGCTGGCCTCGACGTGCCGCCGCACGAGGTCGGCGTCCTCGCCCGTGTTCAACGCCAGGAAGGACACTTCGCGATCCCGGTACTCCTCGTGCATACCGTCGAGTATCGTGGCCTGCACCTTGCAGGGCATACACCAGGTTGCCCAGAACTCGACCACCACGACGTCGCCCCGCAGGTCCGCCGGGCCCAGCCGCGACCCATCCAGGGTGGGCAGATCGAAGGTCTCGAGGATGGGCGGGGCGGCGAACCCGGGATCTGCCGTCGCTTCCCCTGCGCCCGCCGTGGCGAAGCCGAGCACGACCACGAGAGCCGCGGCGGCGGCCCCCAGGGCAACGAGAAGAGCGGCCGCTAGAGGTCGAGACATGAGCTCAGCCTACACCCGGAACACCAGGCGAGTCGCGGACACCGCCCCTGGTCCGGCGTCCCCACCTCGCCGGCGAACTGCCGACGAAACCGGGAGAAGGCGAACCCGGCTGCCGGCCGCCGGTCAGGCGGTCAGCTGCAACCGCTGGTGGAGCCGCAGTTCATGCACTTGTAGCAGCTGCCGCTGCGGACCATGATGGCGCCGCAGTTGTGGCACGACGGCGCATCCTGCTGCTGCAGGAAGGTGACCGGCGTCGCCTGACCGCAGTTCTCGGCCGGGGCGCCGCCGCCCGTTTCTGCGCCCTTCTCCGCAGCGCTGGCCGCCGGGGCCTCCGGCGGCGGCTCGGTGGGCAGGATCACGCCCGCCACCTCCTGCGCCTCGCGCGACAGGAACTTCGAGGCGAGCCAGCGGAAGATGTAGTCCATCACCGACTTGGCCATCGGAATCTCGGGGTTCCCGGTGAAGCCGGAGGGCTCGAAGCGACTGTGGATGAACTTGTCGACCAGGATCTGGAGCGGCACGCCGTACTGGAGGGCGACCGACACCGCCTGGGCGAAGGAGTCCATGAGGCCCGAGATCGTCGACCCCTCCTTGGCCATGAGCAGGAAGATCTCGCCCGGCTGGCCGTCCTCGTACAGACCCACGGTGAGGAACCCCTCGTGCCCGTCGATGGAGAACTTGTGCGTCAGCGCGTGGCGCTCGTCGGGCAGACGCCGCCGCGAGATGCCGGCCGCGGCCCGGGCAGCGACTTCCGCCTCCAGCGTGGCTTCCGGATCATCGTCGTCCTTGCGGGTCGAGAGCGGCTGCGACCGCTTGCAGCCGTCCCGGTAGATCGCCACCGCCTTGAGGCCCATCTTCCAGCCCTCGACGTAGGCGTCCCGGATCTCCTCCGGCGTTGCCTCCTCGGGCATGTTCACCGTCTTGCTGATCGCGCCCGAAATGAAGGGCTGGGCTGCCGCCAGCATCCGGAGATGGCCCATGTGGTGAATCGACCGAACGCCGCTGGCCGGCTTGAAGGCGCAGTCGAACACCGGCAGATGCTCGTCCGCGAGATGGGGCGCGCCCTCGACCGTGTCGTGCTCGTCGATGTACTCCACGATCTCCTGGATGTCGGACTTCTCGTAGCCGAGCCGCTCCAGGGCAAGCGGGACGGTGCGGTTGACGATCTTGATCATGCCGCCGCCGACCAGCTTCTTGTACTTGACCAGTGCGATGTCGGGCTCGACCCCGGTCGTGTCGCAATCCATCATGAAGGCGATCGTGCCGGTCGGCGCAAGCACCGAGATCTGGCTGTTGCGGATCCCGTGGCGCTCGCCTCCCCTGACGACGCCGTCCCAGGACATCCTGGCCGCGTTCAGGAGCTCGAGCGGCACGTGGGCAGCGTCAATGTCCTTGAGCGCGGCGCGGTGGTTGCGCATGACCTGGAGCATCGGCGCCCGATTCGCCTCGAAGCCGGCGAAGGGGCCCTTGACCTCCGCGATCCGCGTCGACTGCAGGTAGGACGCGCCCGACATCAGCGCCGTGACGGCGCCGGCGTAGTCGCGGCCGGCAGCCGAGTCGTAGGGCAGACCGCGCGCCATCAGCAAGGCGCCGAGATTCGCGTAGCCGATGCCGAGCGGGCGGTAGGCGTACGAGTTCTCGCCGATCCTGGGCGTCGGGTAGCTGGCGTTGTCGACGATGATCTCCTGCGCCGTGATCACGATCTCGCACGCGTGCCGGAAGGACACCGTGTCGAAGCCGGCAACCGGATCGTGGAAGCGCATCAGGTTCAGCGACGCCAGGTTGCACGCCGTGTCGTCCAGGAACATGTACTCGCTGCACGGGTTGCTGGCATTGATCCGATCCGTGTTCGGGCAGGTGTGCCAGTGGTTGATCGTGCTGTCGAACTGCATCCCCGGGTCGCCGCACACCCAGGTCGACTCGGCGATCATGTCCAGCAGCCCGGAAGCCTTGTGGGTGCCCATCGGCCGGCCGTCGGTGACGGCGGTCGTGGTCCATTCACCGTCCGCGATCACCGCCTCCATGAAGTCGTCGGTGGCGCGCACCGAGTGGTTCGCGTTCTGGTAGTGGATCGAATCGTAGGCGCCGCCGACGACGTTGAAGCCGGCGTCGTAGCCGGCGTCAATGAGCGCCCACGCCTTCCGCTCCTCGACCTCCTTGCAGCGGATGAACTCGACGATGTCGGGGTGGGAGGCGTCAAGGATGACCATCTTGGCGGCGCGCCTGGTCTTGCCGCCGCTCTTGATCACGCCGGCGAAGGCGTCGAAGCCGCGCATGAAGGAAACCGGCCCGGAGGCGGTCCCGCCGCCGGCCAGCGTCTCGACCGAGGAGCGCAGCGTCGACAGGTTGCTGCCGGTGCCCGAGCCGAACTTGAACAGCATGCCCTCGGTCCGGGCCAGACCGAGAATCGACTGCATCGTGTCCTGCACCGAGTTGATGAAGCAGGCGGAGCACTGGGGCTTCTCCTCGATGCCGACGTTGAACCACACCGGCGAGTTGAAGCACGCGTACTGGTGCAGGAGGATGTGGACGAGCTCGGCGTGATAGGCCGCCGCATCGGCCTCGGTCGCGAAGTAGCCGCCCGACCGGCCCCAGGCGGCAATCCGGTCCGCCACGCGCGAGATCAGCTGCCGAACGCTCGTCTCGCGTTCAGCCGTTCCGAGCTGGCCGCGGAAGTACTTCGACACGACCACGTTCGTCGCCGTCTGCGACCACGCCTTGGGCGTTTCGACCCCCTTCTGCTCGAAGACGGTCTCGCCCTTCTCGTTCGCGATCACGGCCTCGCGCACGTCCCACTCCACACGGTCGAAGGGATGCACGCCGGGCTCGGTGTAGAGGCGCTCGAAGGTCAGCCCGGCCCGAGCGGGAGCGGGGCGCGCCGCTTCGGGCGGCGCCGCGACCGGGCGGGCGACGCCGGAAGCAGCGGGCTGGACGGACGCCCGTCCAACAACCGCCTCTACTTCCTCCACTGCCATCCCCTCTGCTCCCGATCCCCTCAGCGCCATCTGCCTTCCTCCGCGTTTGCCCCTGCGACGGCACGCCCGGTGCCTCGCCTGTCAATCCATGTTGATTGCGGTCAACGGCAGACTCTAGCCCAACAGGGCTTCTCTTGCCAGACCATTGCAGCCGCCGGACCACCACATCTGCCGCTGTTCCTGCTCAACCCCACAAGATATGGGCAGCTATCGACATTTCGCGATAAATGCCGCAACAAGTTCCGCCGCTACCCGGCGGAAGATCCGCATGCTCAGTGGTTTGCGCCGGAAGGACCCGATCCGCGCCGGCGGCCGGCCCGCTTCCGACAGACGTCGGCGCTCGCTGGGCGGCCGCGTTCCGACAAGGATCTCCGGTCGGCAACAACACAGGGCCGGAAAACGATCCGAGCCGCCAGGTCCGAGAGGGCGGAAGGGGCTCCGGGCGGAGCGCCTCTCGCACGTCCCGGACAAGCACAACCCGCCGAAGCGAAGCCGACCGCAGCGGGCGCCAACCCCCCGGACAACCTCCGAAGCGCCCGCGTCCCCTGCGGCCCCCTCGGACCTGGCGGCGGCGGCGGCCGCCGTCGCGAAGCCGGCCCGCTCAGCCGCGACGGATGCGATCTATGTCGGCCTCCATGCGGTCCGCGTGTCGCCGCAGTTCCCTGCGGTAATTCTCCTCGTCCTTGATCCGCGCCGCAGGGTCGGCAGCAGACGTACGGCGGTGGAGGATCTCCAGCTCCGCGACGCTGGCCTCGTGACGCCGCCGGACCTCGTCGATGCGGCGCCGCTGGTCGTCGCTCAGCACGTCCTGGCGCGGCGCCGAGATGCCCTGGTCCTCGAGCTTCTCGAGCGCCCTCTCCCAGGCCGACTTCACGAGATCACCGTTCGCACCTAGCGCTCGTACTCGCCCCAGACCCGCCTCAGGCGGTCCGAGATCTCGCCCAGGGTGGCGCGACGCCGGACGCAGTCGAGGATTCGCGGCACCAGGTTGTCGCTGCCCGACGCCGTCTCCTGCAGCGCGTCGAGGGCCGCGGTCGCGGCGGACGCGTCGCGTTGCTCGCGGACCGCAAGCACGTGCTCGGCCTGACGGGCCTCGGCGGCCGGGTCCACCGCCAGGAACTCGGCGTCGCCGTCCTCCTGCCGGGTGTAGGCGTTCACGCCGACGATCACCTCGCTCCGGGACTCGACCGCAAGCTGGTGTCGGTAGGCGGCATTCCCGATCTCGTTCTGCTGATGCCCCTGCTCGACCGCCCGCGCCGCGCCGCCCATGGCCTCGATCTCCTCGATCATTTCGCGGGCGCTCTGGACGAGCTCGGCGGTCAGCGACTCGACCGCCCATGATCCGCCGAGCGGGTCGGCCACGTCGGCGACTCCCGTCTCGTGGGCAACGATCTGCTGGGTGCGCAGGGCCACGCGCGCGGAGTCTTCCGTGGGCAGGCCCAACGCCTCGTCCGCGCCGTTCGTGTGCAGAGACTGGGTGCCGCCGCACACCGCCGCCAGGGCCTGGATCGCGACCCGGGCCACGTTGTTCTCGGGCTGCTGCGCTGTCAGCGTCGAGCCGCCGGTCTGGGTGTGAAAGCGCAGCCAGCAGGAACGCTCGTTCTTCGGACGGTAGCGCTCGCGGACGAGCTCGGCCCAGAGCCGTCGCGCCGCCCGGAACTTCGCGACCTCCTCGAGGAAGTTGTTGTGGGCATTGAAGAAGAAGGACAGGCGGGGCGCGAAGTCGTCGATCAGGAGGCCGCGCTCCAGCACAAGGTCGACGTAGCAGAGGGCGTTGGCCAGGGTGAACGCGATCTCCTGGGCGGCGGTCGAGCCGGCTTCGCGGATGTGGTAGCCCGAGATCGAGATCGGGTTCCAGCGCGGCACGTATTCCGAACAGAAGGCAATCAGGTCCGCGACGAGGCGCAGGGAGTCGGCCGGCGGGTAGATGTGGGTGCCGCGGGCGATGTACTCCTTGAGGATGTCGTTCTGCACCGTGCCGCCGACCTTCGACCACGCCGTGCCCTGCTCGTCCGCGACCGTCAGGTACATGGAGAGGAGAATCGCCGCCGTCGAGTTGATCGTCATCGAGGTCGTGACCTGGCCGAGCGGGATTCCCTTGAACAGGATCTTCAGGTCCTCGACGCTGTCGATGGCCACGCCGACCCGGCCGACCTCGCCGCGGGCGGCGGGGGCGTCCGAGTCGTAGCCGATCTGCGTGGGCAAGTCGAAGGCCACGGAAAGCCCCGTCGTCCCCTGCTCCAGCAGATAGCGGTAGCGGCGATTCGACTCGGTGGCGCTCGCGTAGCCCGCGTACTGGCGCATCGTCCACAGGCGCTTCCGGTACATTTCCCGGTAGAGGCCTCGGGTGAACGGAAACTCTCCGGGAGGCGACAGGGCGCCGGCTTCGGCCGCCGTCTCGGCGGGCGCGAAGAAGGACGGCAACTCGATGCCCGATCCCGTCGCCCGGTCGCTGCCACGGTCGTTGCTCAAGGTGACCGCAGTTTATCGCCGCCTGCGCCAGCAGGCACCGCCCCACCCGAAGCAGGCGCCGCCTCTGGTGCTCGCACCCGACCCGCCGGCAGTCCGGTTGTCCGACAGTCCGGCGCCCGCCGGCGCCCGCCTGGCCAACTCAGGCCGGCGGCAGGAGCGGGGCGGTCTCGAGATCCTGGAGCGCCGTCACATGCAGCAGGCTGCCCTGGAGGGCCTCGATGGCCTCGACCGCCGCCAGCGCGCCGGAGATCGTTGTCACGCAGGGAATGTCGAACTTGAGCGCCGTGGTGCGTATCTCCATGTCGTCCGCATACGCCTCGCCGCCCAGGGGCGTGTTGACGATCATCCCGACCTCGCCGTTGATCAGGTGGTCGACGACGTGCGGCCGGCCTTCGGCCAGCTTGTTCACCTGGCGCGACTCGATGCCCCGCTCGGCCAGGAAGGAGGCGGTGCCGGCCGTGCACAGAAGCTCGAAGCCCAGGTCGCGCAGCCGTTCCGCGACGCGGGCCAGCGCCTCCTTGTCCCGGTCGTTCACCGACAGGAACGCGGCGCCCCGGTCCGGCAGCGCGTGCCCGGCGCCCAGCCAGGCCTTCGCGAAGGCGCTGCCGAAGCTGCGCCCGATGCCCATCACCTCGCCGGTGGACTTCATCTCCGGGCCCAGCACCGGATCCACGCCCGGGAAGCGGTCGAACGGGAACACCGGCGCCTTGACGAAGAAGCGGTCAACCGGCGGTTCCTCCACCAGCCCGATCTCCTCCAGGGTCTCCCCCATCATCACCCGGGCGGCGATCTTCACCAGGGGAAGGCCGACCGCCTTGGCGATGAAGGGCACCGTCCGCGAAGCGCGGGGATTCACCTCCAGCACGTGGACCTCGCCGTTGTAGATCGCGAACTGCACGTTCATCAGCCCCACGACCTGAAGTCGCAGGGCGAGTCGGCGGGCGATGTCGCGCATCTGGTCCAGGGCAGCCGGGTCCACCCGGTACGGCGGCAGCACGGCGGCCGAATCGCCGGAGTGGATCCCCGCCTCCTCGATGTGTTGCATGATGCCGCAGACGACCGCGCGCCGGCCGTCCGCGACCAGGTCGACGTCCACCTCGAACGCATCCTCGAGGAATCGGTCGAGCAGCACCGGGTGGCCGAGCGAGACGTCTGCCGCGCGCCGCATGTAGCTGGTCAGCGTCGCCTCGTCGTAGCAGATCGACATCGCGCGGCCGCCAAGGACGTAGCTCGGACGGACGACGACCGGATAGCCGATCTCGTCCGCCACCCGGCAAGCTTCGTCCAGCGAGACCGCCGAACCGTTGGCGGGCACGAGAATGCCTTCCTCCGCCAGCAGATCGCCGAACCGGCGTCGGTCCTCCGCCAGGTCGATGGCCTCGGGCGAGGTGCCGAGGATGGAAACGCCGGCGGCCTCGAGACGACGCGCCAGCTTCAGCGGGGTCTGGCCGCCGAGCTGGACGATCACCCCCCGCGGACGCTCTCGCCGGTGAATCGCCATTACGTGCTCGAACGTCAGAGGCTCGAAGTAGAGCCGGTCCGAGGTGTCGTAGTCGGTCGAGACCGTCTCCGGATTGCAGTTGACCATGATCGTCTCGTAGCCGGCCTCGCGCAGCGCGAACACGGCATGGACGCAGCAGTAGTCGAACTCGATGCCCTGACCGATTCGATTCGGTCCGGAGCCGAGGATCATCACCTTCGGGCGCTCGGTCGGCTCGGCCTCGTTCTCGACGCCCGGGGTCGAGTAGAGATAGGGCGTCACGGCGGCGAACTCCGCGGCGCACGTGTCCACGCGCTTGAACACGCGGTCCAGGACGCGCTCGGCGATGCCCTGCGCGAGCTGGTCCTCGCCGCAGCCGAGGAGGGACGCCACCCGCTGATCGCTCAGGCCGCCGAGCCGCGCGCGTCGCAGGAGATCGGACGGCACCGACGCGAGGTCCCAGCAGGCCAGCTCCGCCTCCAGCTCCAGGATGGATCGAATCTCGCGCAGGAACCACGGATCGATGGCCGATGCCTCCGCCACCTGCTCGACCGTCCAGCCCTGGCGCAGCGCAGCGAACACGGCGAACATCCGCTGCCAGTTCGGCGTGCTCAAAAGGCGCCGCAGCCCCACCGGATCGCTGACCAGATCTTCCTGGCGAGGCCACGCCACGTCCAGCTCCAGGCCGGCCAGACCCTTCATCAGAGCCTCGCGGAAGTTGCCGCCGATGGCCATGACCTCGCCGACCGACTTCATCGAGGTGCCGAGCGTCCCGGCGGTGCGTTCGAACTTCTCGAACGCCCAGCGCGGGATCTTGACCACGGTGTAGTCCAGGGTCGGCTCGAAGGCGGCGAAGGTCTTGCCCGTGATGTCGTTGGCGATCTCGTCCAGGGTGTAGCCGACCGCCAGCTGGGCGGCGATCTTGGCTATCGGGAAGCCGGTGGCCTTGGAGGCCAGGGCCGAGCTGCGCGACACCCTCGGGTTCATCTCGATGACGACGCGGCGCCCGGTACCCTGCTCGACCGCGAACTGAATGTTGGACCCGCCCGTGGCCACGCCCACCTTGCGGATCACCGTGAACGCGTCGTCGCGCATGTCCTGGTACTCGGGGTCCGACAGCGTCTGCTGCGGCGCCACCGTGATCGAGTCGCCCGTGTGCACGCCCATCGGGTCCACGTTCTCGACCGAACAGACGACGATCGCATTGTCGGCGACGTCGCGCATCACCTCGAGCTCGAACTCCTTCCAGCCCAGCACCGACTGCTCGATGAGGATCAGGGAGGCCGGGCTCGCCTGCAGGGCCCGCAGGATGACGTCCTCGATCTCGTCGCGGTTGAAGACCACGCCGCCGCCCTCGCCGCCCAGGGTGAAGCTCGGCCGCACGATGACCGGAAAGCCCAGACGGTCAATGATCTCGCGCGCCTCGTCGAGCGACGTGGCAGTACCGCTCTCCGGCACCTCCAGGCCAGCCTCGATCATGGCCCGCTTGAACAGCTGCCGGTCCTCGCCCAGCCGCAGCGCCTCGATCCCCGCCCCGAGCAGGCTCATGCCGGATTCCTCGAGCGCGCCGGACTCCTCGAGCGCCAGCGTCAGGTTGATCGCCGTCTGGCCGCCGACGGTCGGCAGCAGCGCGTCCGGCCGTTCGCGCTCGATGATCTTCATCGCCACCTCGGGCACCAGGGGTTCGACGTAGGTCGCGTCGGCGAACTCCGGATCCGTCATGATCGTCGCCGGATTCGAGTTGACCAGGATGACCCGGTAACCCTCCCGCCGCAACACCCTGCAGGCCTGGGTGCCGGAGTAGTCGAACTCGCAGGCCTGGCCGATGACGATGGGCCCGGAACCGAAGATCAGGATCGACTCGATGTCCGTCCGCTTCGCCATGAGCGCGCGGAGTGTACAGGCAACCGGGGCCGCCCGAGGCGGCCCGATCCCGCGACATGAAGGGCCGCATCGGGCCTCTGCGCCGCAGTCGCAGCCCGGGGCCAATTCGGTGTAAACACTCGAGCGCTTCCCTTCGTATACTCACTTCAGAAGCGGTGCCCAGCAACAGGCAGGCGGAACGAAACCGTCCATGACCTGGCGCCGGCGCCGTCACCTCCGGGTCGCGACCGGACCGCGTCCGCGGCCGGCCCAACTGCAACCCACTCCCGGACACTGTCCGGACCTCCCCACAAGCCATCCAACTTCCGCTGGGCAGACACCGACTGCCTGACGCGCGACTCACATCAGGGAAGGGCTGCTGATGCAGCCCTTCCCTCCCCCTCGCTCCTCGAACCTCACGACCCGAGCCGGTGGATCCGAGGAGGCCGCAGGCCGCTGTCGGCAAGCGACTGTCAACGTCCTGCCGAAGAGCAACTACCTCCCGGAGCGCAGCTGACCGCAGCCGGCGCCAACCCTTCAGCGACCCCGGGAGCGCCCGCGTCCCCTGCGTACCCCTCGGACCCGACGGACCCGACGGACCCGACGGCGGGCATGGTCGACGACGTCCGCCACGCCCGCTACTCGCTCTGCAGCAGGCGGGCCGGTTCGAGCGACCCCGCCAGCCGGGCAGGCCACCAGCAGGCGATGCCGGCCACGAGCAGGCTGAAGCTCGCCACGGCGAGAAGATCCAACGCCCGAATCTCGAACGGCACGCTGCTGATGAAGTAGATCTCGGTGACGCCCGGGCCGAAACGGACCAGCTTGAAGTGCGTGACCAGCGCGCTCACCGCGGCGCCGACCGCCAGCCCCAAAGCCACGCCGCCGGCGCCGAGACCCAGGCCGCAGAGCAGGAACAGGCGTCGCAGGCTGCGGGGACCCAGACCGAGCGCCGCCAGCACCGCCGTGTCCCGGCCGCGTTCCCGAACCAGGACCACCAGTGCCGCGGCGATGTTGAAGGTCGACACGAGCACGATCAGGCCGAGGACCAGGAACAGGCCCCACTTCTGAAGCCGGAGCGCATCAAAGATCTCGCGGTTGCCGAGGCGCCAGTCGGTGACCAGGGCGTCCTCGCCCGCGACCTCCTCGATCCGGCGCTGGACGTCCGGGATGCTGGCGCCGGCCGCCGTGCCCACCTCCAGCACCACCGGCAAGGCGCCCAGCGTGGCCGCGGCCTCGCGGTGCAGGACCGCCCAGTTCCGGTCGTACTCGGAGTAGCCGGTCTCGAAGGCACCCGCAACCTGCAGCGTGCGCCAGGCGAATCGATGCCGCCCGGACTCCGAACCGACGATGGCGACCAGCCGCAGCCGGTCACCTTTCTCGACGCCGAGAGTGCGCTGAAGCTCCCTGCCGATGACGATCCCGTCGGCGCCCGCCAGGTCGCCCGAACCGTCGTGCAGCGCGCCGGCCAGCAGCGCCTCGTCGACTCCGAGCGGCGAATGACCCGGCAGCACGCCGCGAAACCCGACGTCGACGCCGGACGGGCTGGCGCCGCTGGCCAGGCTGGCCTGGCCCACCAGCGCCACCCCCACCCGTTCGACCCCGGGGAGCTGGCGCAGCCGTTCGGCCAGGGCGTCACCGGCCGCAACGTCGCCGGCAGCGGCGCCGAGCGGCGTCACGATCAACGGACCGGTCCGCTGCACCTGATTGCGCACCGTGTTCGTGTAGCCGGTCATCAGGGCCATCGAGACGACCATCGCCGTCACCCCGAGGCCGGTCGAACCGAGCGCCGACTGGGCCGTGCCGGTCAGCAGGCGGCTGCGACCGCCCAGAAGATAGCGGGCGGCAATCCACCAGACCACCCGCCGACGGCGCGCTCGCGTCGCCGGCAACTGCCGGGGGCTCACCCGCAGACGTCCAGGAACTCCCCGAACAGGCGGGACGCGTCGCGAGGGCCGGGCGCCGCCTCCGGGTGGTACTGGACCGAGAAGATTGGCCGACCGGTCGCCTTGAAGGCCTCGACCGTGCCGTCGTTCAGGTTGATCGCCGCCACGCGGCAGTCGTCGGGGAGGCTGTCGCCAGCGAGCGCGAAGCCGTGGTTCTGGCTCGTGATCGCCACCTCGCCCGTCTCCTCGTCCCGGACCGGCTGGTTGCCGCCGTGATGCCCGAACTTGAGCTTGAACGTCCGGCCCCCCAGCGCCAGGCCGAGGAGCTGGTGGCCGAGGCAGATGCCGAACAGGGGCACTCTCGACTCGATGAGCTCCCGCACTTCGGCCACGATGCCGTCGAGCGGCGCAGGATCCCCGGGGCCGTTGGACAACACCACGCCATCCACGCCGAAGGCCAGGCAGTCCTCGGCCGGCGTGCGCGCCGGCAACACGAAGACGCGGGCGCCCCGCCGGGTCAGTGACCTGAGGATGTTGCGCTTGACGCCGAAGTCGTACACCGCCAGCCGGACCGTCTCGTCGCCCTGCGGCTCGAGCTCGTACGGCGCCTCGCACGTGACTTCGTCGACCAGGGCCCGGCCCTCCATGGTCGGCTGCTGCCGCACCTGCTCCACCAGCTCGGCATCGGGACGGTCGCAGCTGGTGATCAGCCCCCGCATGGCGCCCTGATCACGAAGCCGACGGACGACGGCCCGGGTATCGATGCCGGCCAGGGTCGCCACCCCCGCAGCCTCGAGCCAGGGGAGCAGATCCCGCTCGCCGAGCCCGGAACGCCGGACCGTGAACTCCCGGACCACGAACCCCTCGACCCACACCCGGTGGGACTCGTTCGCCGAGTCGAAGGTCCCGTAGTTGCCGATGTGGGGCTGGGTCATGATCACGATCTGACCCCGATAGGACGGGTCGGTCAGGATCTCCTGATAGCCCGTCATCGAGGTGTTGAACACGATCTCGGCGAACTGGCTGCCCTCGACGATGGCCTGGCCCCTGAACACCGAGCCGTCCTCCAGAATCAGGCGTCCGTTCACTGCACCGGATCCGCTGGCCGGGCCGGTTCGGAGAGTTCCACCAGCACGCCGCCGGCGCTCTTCGGGTGGACGAACTGGACCGTCGCCCCTTCCGCGCCCGGACCGGGCTGCTCGCGCAGCAAGGTGCGGCCATCCCCGCGCAGCCGGCCGTCGTCGGCGTGGACGTCGTCGCTCCGCATGCAGACATGGTGGATGCCGGGGCCGCGGCTGGCCAGGAAACGGCCCACCGGCGAGTCGCCGGAAAGAGGTTCCAGCAACTCGATTCGCGACCCGCCGCAGGGGATCATCGCCACCCGCACTCCCTCGTGCTCCACGACCTCGATGGCCTCGACCTCCAGGCCCAGGCCCTCCCAGAACGTCCTTGCCTCGTCTATCGACGGCACCGCGATCGCCACGTGGTCCAGACCGACAATCATGATTCTGTGCCTCCGTGCAGCGGAAGTTCGGAGATGAAGCGACCAACCAGCCGATCCGCCACGTCCCAGGGGTCGGCGGCGCCCGGAGCGGGATTCTGCTGCGATTCGGGGTCGACGTCCAGAGCCGCGGCAGCCGATGCCAGGTCTCCGGCGAGACGAACCTCGTCGACGGCGCCCATCGCCAGCCGCAGGACTTCGGTGCGGTAGAGATCGAGCACCCTGCGGCGCAGCCGCACGGCCCGCCGAGCGGCAACTCCGCCGGACGCCCGGAGCCGCTCGAAGCAGGCCGAAAGGGCATCGACCAGCTCCGGCGCGCCGTCTCCGGTCCGAGCCGTGGTGAGCAGGACCGGCGCCGGTTCCTGTCCGGCATCCCGCGGCGGCGGCAGCAGCTCGCGGATCGCACGCTGCGCCGCCCCGGCGCCCGGCAGGTCGCCCTTGTTCACCACGAAGATGTCCGCAATCTCCATGGTCCCGCCCTTGATCGCCTGGACGCCGTCGCCGAGCCCCGGCGCGTTGACCAGGACGACCACGTCGGCAGACTGGTGAATGGCGGTCTGGGCCTGCCCGGCGCCCACCGTCTCGACCAGAATCCACGGAAAGCCGGCCGCATCCAGAAGATCGGTGGCCGCGGCCGCGGCCCGCGCCAGGCCGCCGCGCCCGCCGCGCGACGCCATCGACCGGATGAACACGCCCGTATCGGTCTCCAGATCGGCCATCCGCACCCGATCCCCCAGCACCGCTCCCCCGGTCATCGGGCTGGTGGGGTCGAACGCAAGCACGGCCACGGTCGAGCCGCGCCGACGAAGCTCGCGCGCGAGCGCCGCCGTCAGGGTGCTCTTGCCCACGCCCGGGGCTCCCGTCAGGCCCACGGTCACAGCGCGGCCAGCGCGCCGACAGACCGCCCTGGACAGGGACAGGTCCTCGTCGCCGCTCTCCACCACGCTCAGGGCCCGGCCGAGACGCCGGGTCTGACGCCAGGGCGCCGGTTCGTCGAGCCATGCCTCGACCGTCCGGTCACCGCTGGTCATGAAGGCCGGGCGATCTCGACATCGCCGTAGTAGTGGCGGAGGATCTCGCGGTAGGTCAGACCCCGCTTCGCCATCAGGAAGGCGCCGATCTGACACATGCCGACGCCGTGACCGCGGCCGCGTCCTCGCAGGCGCCATCCCGGTGCGCCCCCCTGGCCGACTTCGGGCCGCAGGTCCACGACATGTTCGGGAACCTCGAGAAACCACCTGATCTCGAGCCCGTGGAGGGTCACCGTGCTGCGCCTGCCGACCAGCCTGAGGCGCGCGACGCGGCCGGAGGCGCCGCGCTCCAGGACCCGCAGCGCCTGCAGGTCGAGCCCGGGCCAGCGACGCTCCACCGCGGCCTGCAGCGACGCGCGGGACCGCCAGACAGACCACGGCGCCGCCGGCGGCTCGAGCTCGCCGTCGGGCGCCTCGTGCACGACCAGCACTGCCCGCCCGCCCACGGCGTGAACGCGAAGTCGATCTCCAGGCGCGGCCGCGAGCGAGCCGACGGCGACCCCCATGTCGTCGGCCGCCGAAGACCCGGGGGCGGCCTCGGCAACCAGCAGCGAGTCCTCGGCCCCAAGCTGGAACAGGCGGCGGCGCCCCTTCACCCGGAGGTCGAGCCAGCCACCGGCAAGGCCGCCCAGGTTGCCGGCGACGGACTCCAGCTCGCCTTTGGCCCGGGCGCGGTCGAGCCGCTCCGCGAGACGCGGGCCCGCCCTTCGGCGCTCGCCCAGGGAACGCAGCAGATGAAGGCCGGGCGGTCCGTCGGCGCCGCCTCTCAAGGTCAGGGCGCCGCCCTCGACGCAGGCAGTGCCCACCAGCCGATCGGCGGCCAGACGGGGAAAGACGTGATCGACCTGCTCGGTGCTGCCGCCGCAACTCGCGGTGAACAGGGCTTCCAGCGGCACGTGGCCGCGATGCGCGATCTCGCCGCGCGTGGCGGCCACGGCCTGGTCGGAGACCGGGTGTTCCGCCTCCAGGCCACCGTAGACCTGGCAGAGCGGCGTGGCGCAGAGGTCGAAGCCCTCGGCCTCGAACTCGCCAAGCCGCCGGACGGCGTAGGTGCGCGCGGCGACCGCCTGGGCCTTGATCGCCTCCAGCTCCGGATACAGCGCCGGACCGAGCTCCACCGGGACCACCCCGCGCAGGTAGCCCTCGAGCGGGACGGCGTTGACCACGTTCAGACCGGCCCGGTCAGTGAGGAAGATCTCCAGGGCGCCCCGATAGCGGCGCTCGAGGATGGCCACCGTGCCGCCTTCCGACTCGAGTCGGAGGCGCCGCCCCGCGACCCGGCCGATGCCGTCCACCGCGAGACCCGGACGCTTCAGGACGCGGCCCTCCACGGCGATCCAGACGTCGTCGAAGCCGTGAAGCTGGAGCCGATCCCGAGCCTGCGCTGCGGATGCCCGGTCAGCGAAGCGACCGACCCGGACCCGATACAGACCCGTGGCCGCGTCCAGGACCGCCTCGGCAGTCTGACCGAGCAGCCCCGAGAGTCGTTCCGCGAGCGCCTCCGCCTGCCCGGCATCCTTGAGCGCGGCTACCTGCAGCCTGTACGTTCCGGGGTTGGCAGCTCCGGGCGCTGGCTGCACCCGAAACGACCCGGTCACGGCGTATCTCCGGCCCGCTTCGTCCACAAGCCACGACAGGCCGTCGCAGCACGCCACCTCGAGCTGACTCAGGTCGGTGGCCAGGCCCACGCGAATCTCGTCGGGCAGGGTGGTCGACCCGTCCTGCGTTGCGGCCCCGGGCCGCACGCCCACGGGCAGCACGAACACGAGCAGCACGCAGGCGGCGCAAGCGAATACCGAGCTGATCAGAAGCCGTCTGCCCGCACCTGATCCTCGCCACGCCATCCCCAGACCTTCGGGGGAGAGTATCCCGCGACCGAGCCGCCGTGGCGGGTATCCACGGCCTGGCATCTCGAGGCCGAACCAGGGCGAGGACGGCCGCGACGAGCCCGGCGTCGCCATCGTGACGGGCCTGAAGCCCCGGCGCCGCCCGCGGCGCCAGGCGTCACCGATGCTGATGCGCCTGCAGCTCGCGCCGGTAGTCGCCGACCGCGTCGATGTAGATGGGCTTGGCCATCTGATGAAGGCGGCTGACCAGGCTTTCGGAAACCCGACCGTTCAGGCCCCTGCCGCCGCGGACGGGCCGGTCGGCCCGGTCGTGGCGGGAAGCGCCCGAGAACCCGCGGCCGCCCGCTTCCCCGCCTTCGTCGCCCCGGTCCGGCTCGTCGGCGGCGGACAGGTAGAAGTTGCTGGTGAACAGGGTCGGCCGCCGAGCCATGTACCGGCCGTTGATCAGCAGGTACAGGGTGTCCGACACGAATGGGGTGGGGCGGCGGGCGCCCAGCTCGTCGACCACGACCACGTCCGCCTCAGTCAGCGGCCTCAGCAGCTCCGCCTGGCTCCCCGCCACCTCGGGTTGGAACGTCGCCTGAATGTCCGCGACCAGGCTGGTGAAGTCGACGAAACGGCCCCGCACGCCGTACTGCCGGGCAAGCTCGATCAGAACCGCGACGGCGAGATGCGTCTTGCCCCGGCCGCTCGGACCGATGAACAGAAGCCCGGCCTCGCCGAGCGACCCGTCCAGCTCCAGGAAGTCCTCGATGTAGCGCTCGCAAGCGCTGCGTGCGTTGAGCAGCTGACCATCCCTGTCGCCGGCCAGACGGAAATTGCTGAGCCGGCAACTGCTGTACTTGGCCGGCACGCCCAGCCCGTCCATCCGGCGGCGGCGGACCCGAGTCGCGTGGCAGACGCAGCGCCGCGCGCGGTTGGTCGCCACGTCGACAATCCAGCCGCGACCGCCGCAGACCTCGCAGCGTCCGTCGCTCAATCGTCGTCCTCGACCTTGACCAGAGCGCCGCTTCGAACCCAGACCAGCGCGTGCCGCCGCCGGACGCCTCGCCGGCGTTCTGCCGCCTCGCGCTCGACGACGGACAGCAGTCGGTCGCGCTCGGCCTCGAGGCGGGAAAGGCGCTCCTGCAGGGCGAGGATCACCTCGACGCCCGCCAGGTTGACCCCCATGTCCCGCGTCAGGGTGAGGATCGACTCCAGGCGATTCAGCGCGGCCTCGTCATAGAGCCGGGTGTTGCCCTCGCTTCGCCGAGGCTGCAACAGGCCCTCCCGCTCGTACATTCGCAGCGTCTGGGGGTGGATGTCGTAGCGCTCCGCCACCGTGCTGATCATCACGAAACGGCCTCCCCCCACCCGGCGGCGGCTGGGTGGGGGGCGTCCCGGCGACCGCTGCGGCGCCATCCTGGTTTACCTTCCGTCCCCGGACTTCTCGCCCACGTCGACGAAGTCGGCGTCGATCACGTCGTCGTCCGCGGGATCGGTGGAGCCGCCAGCCGGTCCGCCCTGGCCGGGCGGCGGGTCCGGCGTCTGGGATGCGCTCTTCTCGTAGAGCACCTGGGCCAGCTTGTGCGAGGCCTGGGTCAGCCGCTCCTTCGCGCTCTCCATGGCGGCGACGTCATCGCCCTCCATGCTCTTCCGCGCCTCCGCAATCGCGGACTCGATCTCGGTTCGGTCGCTCTCGGGGAGCGCGTCCCGGTTCTCGCCCAGGTTCTTCTCCGTGCCGTAGACGAGCGAATCGAGTTCGTTGCGCTTGTCGATCGCTTCGCGACGCTTCCTGTCCTCGTCACTGTGAGCCTGGGCATCGGCGACCATGCGCTCGATCTCGCCCTGGTCAATGCCGCCGGAGCCGCTGATGGTGATCTTCTGCTCCTTGCCGGTCCCCTTGTCCTTCGCCGACACGTTGACGATGCCATTCGCGTCTATGTCGAAGGTGACCTCGATCTGCGGCATGCCGCGCGGCGCCGCCGGAATGCCCACCAGGTGGAAGCGGCCGAGCGTGCGGTTCTCGCCGGCGATCTCCCGCTCGCCCTGCAGCACGTGTACCTCGACCGAGGTCTGATTGTCCCCGGCGGTGGAGAAGACCTCGCTCTTGCGGGTGGGAATCGTCGTGTTGCGGTCGATCAACCGGGTGAAGACGCCGCCCAGGGTCTCGATGCCCAGCGACAGGGGCGTCACGTCGAGCAGCAGGACGTCGGTCACGTCGCCGGACAGCACGCCACCCTGAACTGCCGCACCGATGGCCACCACCTCGTCCGGGTTGACGCCCCGATGAGGCTCCCGCCCGAAGAACTCCGCAACCGCCTTCTGGACTGCCGGCATCCGCGTCTGGCCGCCGACCAGAACGACCTCCTGGATGTCGCTGGTCGAAAGCCCGGCGTCGCGCAGGGCCTGGCGGCAGGGACCGAGCGTGCCCCTGACGAGATCCTCGGTGAGCTGCTCCAGCTTGCTGCGCGACAGCTTGCAGTTCAGGTGCTTGGGGCCCGTCTGGTCGGCGGTCACGAAGGGCAGGTTGATCTCCGTCTCCTGCACTCCGGAGAGCTCGATCTTCGCCTTCTCGCCCGCTTCCTTGAGCCGCTGCATGGCCATCGGGTCGTTGCCCAGGTCGATGCCCTGGTCCTTCCGGAACTCCTCCAGCAGCCAGTCGATGATCCGCTGGTCGATGTTGTCGCCTCCCAGGTGCGTGTCGCCGTTCGTCGCCTTGACCTCGACCACGCCCTCGCCAACCTCGAGAATCGAGATGTCGAAGGTGCCGCCGCCGAAGTCGTAGACCGCGATCGTCCGGTCGCCCTCCTTGTCCAGGCCGTAGGCGAGGGCCGCCGCGGTGGGCTCGTTCACGAGCCTCTCGACCTCGAGGCCGGCGATCCTGCCGGCGTCACGGGTCGCCTGCCGCTGGGCGTCGTTGAAGTAGGCCGGCACCGTGATGACGGCCTTCTCCACCGGCGAGCCGAGAAAGTCCTCGGCAGCCAGCTTCAGCTTCTGCAGCACCATGGCCGAGATCTCGGGCGGCGAGTACTCCTTGCCGACCGCCAGAATCTGCACGTCGTCGCCGGAGCTGGTCACCGTGTACGGGACCATCTTCTGCTCTTCCGAGACCTCGCCCAGGCGCCGCCCCATGAAGCGCTTGATCGAGAACACCGTGTTCTCCGGGTTGGTCACGGCCTGCCGCTTGGCGACCTGCCCCACCAGGCGTTCGCCCTTGCCGGTCTTGCCCTTGTCGGCGAAGGCGACGATGGACGGCGTGGTCCTGCTTCCCTCCGAGTTCGGAACCACCTTCGGATCCGAACTCTCCATGACGGCGACGACGCTGTTCGTCGTGCCGAGGTCGATGCCGATTATCTTGCTCAAGTCTCGGTTCTCCTGCGTTCGCCTCTGCGGGCGAACGGGTCGTAGTCGCTCTGCTGCGTTCTCGCTGTTCTTCAAGCCTTCCGTGGCTGGCGCCGCGCGGCAGGCGGCAGCTCGGATGCGACGAAGACCCTAAGACCTAAGCGGTGGCGTGTCAAGTCCTCGGCTGCAGAAACTTGCCGCCTCAAGGCTCATATTCTTGGCAGGCGGTCATCAAGGCCGCGCACCCTGGATGGGCTGCGGGCGCCTCGGCGGCTGGCTCGAAGCCGGGGCCGCTGTCGAGAACGCTGGCGCCGCCGGAGGCCGACGCCTGCCCGCAGAACCGTGAAGGTCGCCCGATCCGTGGCCCGTCGGACCTGACCTCCCACGTCGTTGCAGAGCGACACGCCTCGCGCGGCAGTCGGCTCAGTTGCTGCCCGTCTTCTGGACGTACAGCATCCGCAACTGAGCGACCAGGCCCTCGAGCCAGGTCGTCTCGTGCGCGGGAATGTTGCCGCGGGTCACCTCTTCGAACACCGCCAGAAGATCGATGCGACGACGGGCTTCGGGCAGGTTCTCGGCGCTCTGGCCGTCCGGCATCGGCACCTCGCCCAGCAGCACCATGGCCGGTTCGGCCAGGGCCGCGACCAGGTCCTGGAACCCTTCCGGTGCGCGGGAGGGCGGCGTCGCGGTCGGCCCGGGGGGCGGCTCCGGGGCCTGCTTTCGGGGCTTCTGCCGCTCCCGCGCCTTCTGGCCTTCCAGGAAGCGGTACTCTTCGCGCAGTTCGCCGCTGTCCGTGAACATCCTCCTGTCGGTGACCTTCACTCCCGCTCTCCGCTCGACCATTCCCTGCCGCTCCGGCGAATGAACGACCTTACCAGAGCAGCAGCCCGGGAACCGGCGCCGGCGACGCTGGATCCCCTGCTGGAGCTCATCGAACGGCTGCGCGTCGACTGCCCGTGGGACCGGGAGCTGTCGCTGGCTCGCCTGCGCCCCTACCTCATCGAGGAGGCGCATGAGCTCGCCGCGGCCATCGACGAGCGCGACCCGGCGGCCATCCGCGAGGAGCTCGGCGACCTGCTGTTCGAGGCGGTCTACGTCGCACATCTCGCCAGCGAGGAGCTGGGGACCGCGGCGGACCAACGGACTTCGCCTGGCGCGACGACGGGAGCGACGACTGAAGGCGGTTCCAGTTTGTCGATGCAGGCGGCGTTCCACGAAGAACGCCAGCATCGGGAGCGGGCGCACTGCGACGGCCAGCCGGAGGGGTCGGCGCCGGGGTCGGAGGCCCCGTTCGCGCCGCACCCGACGCAGCCGGCGCTCCGCGACGCCATCGACTCGGTGAACCGGAAGATGGTGGCCCGCCACCCGCACGTCTTCGGCGGCGAGACGGCTTCGTCCGCAGCCGAGGTCGCGGCCCTCTGGGAACAGCGCAAGAAGGACCGAGCCGGCGGTTCCGTGCTGGACGGCGTTCCGGCATCGCTGCCGGCGCTCGTCGGTGCCTACCGCCTCGGCCAGAAGGCGGCCGGCATCGGCTTCGACTGGCACTCCGCTTCGGCGGTACGCACCAAGGTGACGGAGGAGCTGGCCGAACTTGACCACGAGACGGGCGAGGAGACCGGCAGGGACGACGCCGACGACGCTTCGGCCCGGCGAGTCGAGGAAGAGCTGGGCGACGTCCTGTTCGCGGTCGCCAACCTGGCCCGCCATCTGGACGTGGATCCGGAACGCGCACTGGCACTGGCCAACCGGAAGTTCAGGCAGCGTTTCGCAGTCGTGGAAGCGGAGGCCGACGCCGCGCCCGACGGCGAAACGGACGACGCCCGCAGACAGCGCCTCGAACGGCTCTGGGAGCGAGCCAAACGGAAGGAAAGCGGCCAATCTGCCTGACCAGGCAGGCCGCCGTCAGGTCCGAAGGGGCCGCAGGGGACGCGGGCGCATTGGAGGTTTTCCGGGGAGTTCGCGCCCGCTGCGGTCGGCTCGCGCTGCGCCAGGCTGTGCTTGTCCGGCAAGGCCAGCCTGTGCTTGTCCGAGAGCACAGCGACAGTCGCTTCCCTCCAGCACCCTTCCGGCACCAGAGCACCTGACGGCTCACGTTGTACTCGACCAGGCACCATGTACTCGGCCAGGCGCCATTGAGGCTGCCTGGCTGGCCGCCCAACCTTCAGTGGAGCCGCAGGGTCGGCGCCCGGGGCCGGACTACTCGATCGAAGGCGCGTCGATTCCCGGGGCCGGCATCAGCAAACCGGGGTTCAGCGAGCGGGCGCGGGCGCGCAGGGCCGACCAGGCCTCGGACCGCGACAGGGTCTCGCCCACATGGAGGCTGAACGTCTTGCTCCAGTGGCCCGTCTCCTGGTCGGTCTCCACCCAGCTCACCGATGACTCGCCTTCCCAGGCGACCACCGCTCCGGACCCTTCCGGCGACACGAAGATCCTGGGCCGCCCGTCGCCGATTACGGGCGCCGGACGCACCGACTTGATCTGCAGCCGGGCAAGGTGCTGGAGGTAGCCGCCGTCGTCCATCGGCTGGGCGGCTGCCAGGAGAACGCGGGCGTCTGCCGACACCGTCGCGGTCTGCTCGAGAAGCTCGCCGTCCTGGAACCGAGCCCCGACAACGACAATGTGAACGCGAGCAGCACTGGCCACATGGCCAAGACCACCTTCGCTGCAGAGCTCGTCGGCACGGTCGACCAGCACGTCCCCCACGCTCTGCGCGAGGCTGCTGCGCACGGTGCCGCGAATCCGTCGGCCGACTACGACAATGTGAACTCGAGCGCCCTGCGCGACTCTGCCGACGACATCCGGTTCGCCCCTCCTGATCCGCTGGCACAACCTGCTGGAGTCCAGATAGTCGGCCAGGCTGGCGCCGATCTCGGCGAGCTCCACCGCGGGAGCGGCCGCTTCCATCTGAACCAGGGTTCCGCTGGTTCTGTCAACGAAGCCGATGATCACCGAGTTGGATTCGGAGGCCACGTCCACCGTGGGGGCGCGAGCCAGAGGCGGCGCCAACTCCAGGCCGCGCGGTGCCTCGGTTGCCACTTCCGCCACGTAGTCGTTCAGCCGATGGACTCGCCTCCACGGCGACGCAAGCTCGCCATCCACCAGCACCACGGGCGCGTACATCGTCCGGTCGCCGGCTGCCGTGCCTTCCGACCACACGACATGGAGAATCGTCCGGGTGCTCGACTCGCCTTCTTCGGCGGAAGCCAGCTCGAAGCGATCGTGCGTGACGGCGACCCGCGGGGACGACTTCTCGCTGAAGATGTGGCCCGACACCTCGATCGTCTCACCCCATTGGCTGCCGTCGAAGGAAGCCAGGTTGATCCGGGTGAGGATCGATTCGTCGCTGCTCGACCAGACGACGTAGAGCTTGCCGGTGGCCGCATCGAACGACAGGGACGGCGTCCGGTCGGCGGCATTGTCTTCGCTGCCGGGCACGAGATGGCGCTCGACCTCCCCAAGGCCGCGACGCACCTCGACTCGCAGAACTTCGGTGTCCGCCGGGGCTTCGGCGCCCTCGGCGAAGAGTTCGCCGTACGTCCCGGCTGCGACCTTGTAGACGTCGCCGCGCTGCCCCAGAACCGGGACGCTTTCATCGGCCGCAACCGGGCCGGGCAGAGCCACAGGCAGCAACGCCGCCAGGACGCAACCCGTCCAGACCCCGAGCCTGATGGTGGAAACGCCGTTCCTCATCATGCCCTCAGGTTCACGACCTCGCGCAGGTCCAGGGCCATCAGAATGTCCACCAACCCCGCCTGGCCGGGATAGAAACGCTGCGCCAACTCTCCCAGAGAGCGGCGCGCCGTCTCCGCATCGGACTCCAGCAGGGCCGTCCGACCCAGCAGATAGAGGCTGTTTCTGATCGCCGTGGCATTCCCGTACCGTTCAGCCAGCTCGAGAGCTCGCTGGCCATGGCGTCGCGCGCAAGCCGGACGGTTCAACTCCAGATGCGCGAAACACAGGTCAATGTGCGGCATCACCGTGTACTGGAGCGCCCCTGCCTTCCTGAACGTGCGGACACTTCGGTAGATCAGCGTGAGCGCATCACGCATGCGGGCACGGCGCCTGCGACCGCCGCGGACCGCGTCAGCAAGAAGGCAGTAGCCGAGGTTGGTCTCGGCAGCGGCCCTCCAGAGAAGCGGCGCATCGAAGTCGCGCAGCGCCGTCCGGTAGCAAGCGGCCGCCTCCGATTCGCTGCCTTCCGCGACATGAAGGTTCCCAAGCAGGTTGCAAGAAACGCTCGTCAACCCGGGGCGCTCGAGCTCGGTCGCAACACCGCGGCAGACCCGGGCATGGAACAGTGCCTTCCTGGTCTCGCCCTGCAGTTCGCGGGCGCGGGCTACCGTGTACGCAGCAAGCCACCGGTTCAGCGCGATCCTGCTGTCGAGGACCTTCGTCAGTTCGCGAACGACTGCTTCGCCGTTGCCGAGCTCCGTCTCGGCAGCGCCCCAACCACAGAGAAACTCCTCCGTCGCGCCCGTGTCACCGGCTTCCTCGGCGCGGTCGGCAGCCCGGCGATACAGGACCGAGGCTTCCGCATACAGCCCCTGATCGACAAGCTCCCGCCCACGCGTCCGGAGCGCCTCGAAGTCCTCGGATACCTCGACCGAGCGCGGCCGGGCCTCGGACACCGGAACGTCCGCCTGGACGAACGCCGGCACTGGCGAGGGCCGGAATGGAAGTACGGTGGCAGTCATCGGGAGTATCGGATTGCCGGAACGGAAGATTCTACACCGAGACGATCACGCCGGTGAAGCCGCCGTCCTGTCCAGCGAGAAGTGAGCATGAACGGGGGCGGGCTGGACGACGGCGTGATGCCGACCGCGCCGAGTGGCTGTCGCGCCTTCCTGACGCAGTAGCTCGGCGCGCGTCCATCAGCGGCAACCAGGACTGGGCGGTCCACGCCGCTATAGTGACCGGCTCGCGTGCGCGACCACTGCCCGCATGCGCCTGACGGACGACGGAGGAACCCCTGCGCCGCGCTCGTGTCGCCGGGCAACTCGTTGCCGACCTGCGAACACGACAGACACTCGATGAAGATGACCGTCTTGACACCGGGAGCGGCCTGATGCGGGTATCGAACGTCATCCACGCGGTGGACACGCACGTGTGCGGCGAGCCCGGACGGGTCATCGTCGGCGGCGTTCTCGACGTCCCCGGGGCGACGATGTTCGAGAAGATGCGCCACTTCGAAACCGAGGCCGACGAGCTGCGCCAGCGGATGCTGCGGGAGCCACGGGGCTACCCGGCCTCGAACTGCAACCTGATCCTGCCGCCGACTCACCCGGAAGCCGCAGCCGGCTTCGTGATCATGGAGCACGTCGAGTACCCGGGCATGTCGGGCACGAACACGATCGCAGTCGTCACGGTGCTGATCGAGACCGGCATGGCGCCGCACGAGGAGCCGGTGACCGAACTGACCCTGGAGTCACCCGCCGGCCTCATCCGGGTACGGGCCAGCGTGGAAGGCGGCAAGGTGAAGCGGGTCGAGTTCGAGAACGTCCCCGCCTTCGTCGTGCATCTCGACGCCGCTCTCGACGTGCCGGAGTTCGGCCGCATCACCGTCGACGTCGCCTACGGAGGGATGTTCTTCGTCATCGCCGACGCCGAACAGGTCGGGCTCGACCTTGCGACCGAGCAGGCCGGCGACGCGGCGCGGGCCGGCGAGATGATCAAGGCGGCTTGCCAGGAACAGCTGCCGCCACCCGTACATCCGCTGAATCCGAGGATTCGCGGAGTGACCATCGCCGAACTCTCCGCGCCGCCTCTTGTTGCTGGTTCACACCGGCGCAACGCGGTCGTCGTCTCCAGCGGCAAGCTGGACTGGAACCGCCCGCTGACCTGGACCGGCGCCCTGGACCGCTCGCCTTGCGGCACGGGTACCTGCGCGAAGATGGCCGTCATGCACGCCAGAGGCGAGCTGCCACTGGGTCAGGACTTCGTCCACGAGGGCATCCTCGGCACAACCTTCACGGGCCGGCTGGTGCGCGAGACACAGGTCGGCGACCGCGATGCAGTGGTCCCGACTCTCTCCGGCAGTGCCTGGATCACCGGTTTCGCGCAGTACGTGGTCGATGACGAAGACCCCTTCCCCAACGGCTTCACCGTGGGCGACATCTGGGGCGGCCAGGAAGTCGAGAGCTGACGAGCGATACCTGCCGCCTGCGGCGCCGTCGCGGGACGGGGCCGTCGCCGAAGAGCAGTGTCTCGACGTTCCGCAGCAGATTGACGCCGTCGCGGTCGGTGGCCTGAGCGGCCATCTGGCGGCGCCTGCAGTCGCTCCGGAAGTCGGACAGCAGCAGATGAGACCACGACGACACCGTCCGCACCCCTGCCCGCGCCCCTGTCTCGGTCGCGTTGCAGTGCGGTCGGCTTCTTCCTCGGCATGATTCTCCTCGGCGACTCGCGCCAGCGCCCTGCGGATGTCCTGTCCTGTGGCCACCCAGTCGCCACGAAGTGCTCGTCCATCCTGAGGCCACCACTGCTCCGGCCGAACTGATCGCCTGGCCGCCAGCCGCACGCCGACACCACGCATCCACCGCCTCGGACCGGGCCATTCATGCGGGTTCTATCCTTCTTCAGCGCAATCAGGTGGACAGCAGCCTTCCGTTGACACGCCTGCTCACGGCAAGAGCAGCTCGCGGCGCAGAGCGTCCTCGATCATGTCCTCGGCGTAGCGCCAGAGGGTAGGGGCGCCGTCCTCGATGCAGCTGTTGATCTCGCGGACCTGGTCGGCGCGGATGCCGTGCTGCTGCCACGGGCCGCCTCCGTTGACGTAGTTCAGGAGCATCGGCTGCAGGCGGTCGAGCGCCCTGGCGAAGCGGGCTTCGGGAGTCTCCCGCGCCTCGAACTCGTCCCAGACGGCCCGCAGGTCGGCGCCTGCATCGGCCGGGAGCAGGCCGAAGATGCGGGACGCGGCCTCCTGCTCGCGCTCCTCCTGGTCTTTGACGCCGGCCTGGTCGTACACGAAGGTGTCGCCGGCGTCGACCTCGACCAGATCGTGGACGATCTGCATCTTGAGCACCTTCAGGAGGTCGAGACCGGCGCAGGCCGCGTGCTCCGACAGGACGAGCGTCATCAGGGTCAGGTGCCAGGAGTGCTCGGCCGAGTTCTCCAGCCGCTCGCCGCCGACAATGGACGTGCGCCGCAGCACCTGCTTCAGCCTGTCGGCCTCGACCAGGAACTGCATCTGTCGCTCCAGGCGTTCGTCGGACGTCCCCATTGGCGCAACCGTATCCAAACCGCGGCAGCCTCGGTCGTGCTCCGGCCGCGAAGCAGAAGGGCGACGATCCGGATCCGGCAGCCTGCCGACCAGTGACCACGAGACCCTTGCCTGTCTGCTCCGAAAGCAGGCGCCGGCCTGCTCGCTGTTGCGCTCGCAGCATGCTGCCCCGGGACGGACACGCTGGCTGGCGCGCCCTGCCGACAGCGCTACTCGCCGGAATCCGCGGCCCGGTACTCCACTTCGATCAACCGGTCGATCTCGCCCACATCGACCCGCTGGCGGACGCCGTCCGGCCACAGCACCTCCACGCGCTCGAGACCGTCGACGGACGCAGCAGCGCCGAGACCGAAGGTCAGCACCGGTTCGACCTGGCTCTGGTAGCTCCTCGTCGGCATCACCCTGCGCCGCTGGACGACCAGGCCGGCCGCCGTCCTCAACTCGACCTCGACCCAGGCGCCGATGGCCTCCCGGTTCACCCGCTCTCCGTCGCCCCGCAGCAGGAAGCGCAGCCAGCCGTGGCCCGTGGCCTGGTCGTTGCGCAGCAGAAGCGGTCGGTCGCCGGTCTGGAGCAACAGCACGTCGAGGTCGCCGTCGCCGTCGATGTCGGCGAAGGTCGCGCCGCGGCCGACGATCTTCCGGGTCAGCCCGTCTCCGGGCATGGGCTCGACGAGCACGAAGGTGGACGAGGCGTTGGGCCCGGCGTTCCAGAACAGCTGCGGCGCCTGTCTGTACTGCTGGCTGGGCTCGACCACGGCAATGTCGTCCTCCAGGTGGCCGTTGACCTGCAGCAGGTCCAGCCGACCGTCCAGGTCGTGGTCGAAGAAGAACAGGCCGAAGCTGAGCACGCTGCGGCTCGACGCGCCGATTCCGGCGCCGATCGCCTCGTCGTTCCACAGCGTCGGGTCGCCCTGGGAGACGTAAAGCGACGTCATCTCGTTCGCGAAGTTGCCGATCGCGAAGCCGAGCTCGCCGTCGTTGCGGAAGTCCGCCGCGTCCACGCCCATTGCCCCCGTTGCCTGACCGGAGCGGTCGTAGGCGAGGCCGTACACCTCTCCCACCTCCGAGAACACCCCCCGGCCGTCGTTGATCAGCAGGAAGTTGCGGACCGTGTCGTTCGCCACCGCGACGTCGATGTCGCCATCGCCGTCGAGGTCCACCGGCGCAAGGCCCAGGGTCTTTGCGACCGGCACGCCCGTGGCCGGATGCAGGATCTCGACGCCGGCTTCGGCCGAGGCATCCGTGAACACGCCGCTGCCGTCGTTGCGGAAGAAGTCCATCGTCGCGCCGCGGTAGTTGACCGGCGGTCCGTAGGCACGGCCCACGCCGGTCAGCTGGTAGCCGACTTCGATGTCGATCTCGCGCGACCACTGCACGTAGTTGCCCACCAGAAGGTCGAGGTCACCGTCGCCGTCCGCGTCGAAGAAGGCGCTGCTGCTGCTCCACTCGGCATCCGCGCCGGCGGCGCCACCGGCCGCCTCGACTTCCTCAAAACGCCGTCCTTCCAGGTTGCGGAACAGGCGGTTCGGCCCCACCGCGGACACGAACAGGTCCGTCCAGCCGTCGCCGTCGAAGTCGCCGACCGCAACGCCCGTGCCGTAGAAGCTGACCTCCAGCCCCGATCCGGCGGTGCGGTCGGCAAAACGGCCAGCGCCGTCGTTCTCGTAGAGCGCCATCGTCGGGCCGCTGGCCGGGTCGGCATCCCAGGCGGTCGAGTTCACGAGCAGCAGGTCCTGATCCAGGTCGCCGTCGAAGTCGAAGAAGGCGGCGCCGGCGCCCATCGTCTCGGGCAGCAGGGCTTCGCCCTCGGCCCCGTTGGTGTGGACGAAGTCGATGCCCGCGGCCTCGGTGATGTCGGTGAAAGCCGACGCAGGGAACTCCGCCGGGGCCTCCTCCACAGCCTGCGGACCCGCAACCTCGATCTCCCGCGTCGCTTCCGGCGCCGGCCGCAGCAGGACCCGCGCGCCCAGCACGCCGAGCGCCACCGCGGCCAGTGCCAGGAGCACCAGGAGCGAGCGCCGGAACGCCCGGCCGATGACCGAATCGTCGGCCGGGGCAAACTCCTCTCCGGGCGCCCCTTCGCCGGAGCCCGCGTGGACTTCCAGCTCGTCGCCGGGGGGATCTGCGCCTTCCCGGGTCAACTGCCGTCCACTGCAATCCCTGCACGACTGCCAAGGAAGCGCTCGGGCCGGTGCAGGTCGTAGATGACGATCGCCTCCGCGGCGTGGTCGGCAGCGGGATCCGCGCGACGCGCGACGGCAACCGCACGGTCGCGGGCGTTGTCGTCGGGGCGGTAGCGGGCGTGAAGCTCGCGGTGCCGGGCCGCAGCCTCGCCGTCGCCGAGCTGGGCATGGATCAGGCCCAGGTTGTAGTGCGCGGCGACGTTCTCCGGGTCGATGACGAGGGCCCGAGAGAACGACGCGCGCGCGTCGTCCAGCCACTCGATGCGCGACTCGCGCCTCTGCGGGCCCCGCTCCTGGCGCGCCCGCTCGAACAGCGCCACGCCGAGTTCGTTGTGCAGCCGCACGTCGCGGCTGAAGTCGAACCCGCGCCGCCGCATCTCCTCGGTGTCCGCCTCGAGAATGGCGCGAAAGTCCGAGATGGCCTCGTCGATGGCGCCGTTCTGCAGATTCACCAGGCCGCTGAACCAGGCCACTGACCAGCTCGGCGCCGGAGGGTCGAAGGCGGCCGCGCGACGCAGCGCCGCGATGGCGTCGTCGCGCACCGCGCCCTGGGCCAGGTAGACGCGCGCCAGGTTCAGCGGGCCGTCGGGACGCCCGAGCGCCTCGACCCGCTCGAACGCGGCGATCGCGTCGCGCAGCTCGCCCCGGCCCTTGCCGCCCTTGCGCAGCAGGCCGATGCCGTAGTCGTTCCAGCGTTGCCAGAGAGGCTTGGCCGGCTCGCGGAACCGGGCGACCGTCGAATCCGCGCCGGCATCTTCGTGCGCGGCGAAAGCGGCGGCTACCGCGAAGGTCACCGTGTCGCTCGCCAGGTCGAGAATCGGCAGATCGTTCACGGTCTCCGGGCCGTAGATGTGGCGCAGGTAGGTGGTGTCGAACTTCCGATAGCGGAGCGTCGCCGTCACGGTCAGACGCTCGACGCCTGCCGGAGGCGCTTGCAGCCGGTAGTGGACCACGTCGGCGGCGCCGGGCGGGATCTGGTGGTCGTAGAGCGGAACGAAGATGTCCTCGGCGTTGCGGCGGTCGATGCGTCCGCCTTCACTGTCCAGCATGTAGACGTTGACGAAGTGGGACCAGGGGTCGACCTGATTGCCGTCGCCCAGACCGCCGCTGCGACCCACCAGGGCGCCCTCGCCGTCCCGCACCTCGACGTCCAGCCAGAGCTGGTTCGAATCGGCGGTTCCCTGGGTCAGGTGATGACCCATGCCGAGAGTCCGCACGACCACCTCGAGCAGGTAGTCGCGCCCCGACGCCAGGGCGGGAACCTCGGGCCGCAACGGCGCGATCAGTTCGCCGGTGATGGCGCCGCCCGTCTTGACGCCGAAGATGTCGACGTCAACCACCCCCCGGTTGAACTCCCGATGCGCCTCGACCACCCAGTCCGGAAAGTCCAGCAGATGGGCGATCCCGGTGTTGGCCGACGGAAACAGGTGGTCGTGAACCGAGGGAGTGTCGGGCAGCTCGCTCTCCGGGCGGCGGCGAGAACCGAAGTCGTCCGACGCCTGAAGCCCCATGTGACAGCCGTTGCAGTCGGGTTCGGCAGTCGGCGGGTAGTAGAAGCTGGCCACGCCGTGCCCGGACACGCCGGAGAGCAGATGCGAGTCGTAGTGGTTCTGCCCGCGCAGGAACTTGTAGTGATTCAGTTCCTCAGGCAGGTGGACCTTGTGGCAGGCGCCGCAGAACTCGGACGTTCCGTGAAGGGGCTTGAGGAAGGTTCGCCTGTGCAGCTCCGGTTTCGCCTTCACCAGCTGGTGGTTGACGAAGCCAAGGAGCGGCGAGTCCGAGAAGGCGAAGGGGTAGTGCTGGGGCTCCTCGATCGTGTAGTCGGCGTTGCCGCGCGGGCTGTTGATGTGGGTGATCGCGTGGCACGAGGTGCAGGTGATCCCGGCATGGGCCGCGGGCTGGTCCACGTCGAAGTCCGGGTCGTCAAACGCGCCGGAGAAGAAGACCACCGGATCGTGGCAGCCGGCGCAGAACCGCGAGGCCTGCACGTCGCCCGAACGTTCGTAGGCCTTGGTGCGCGTCTGCTGCACCGAGAAGCTGTAGGCAGGGTTGTTGAACGAGCTGAAGCGATGGGCGCTGTACGCCCAGCGGCCGTGCGTGTCGGCGTGGCACTCGACGCAGTAGGCGTCGTTGTGAAGCACGCGCTCAGGGATGAAGCCGCCGCTTGCCGTCCGGGCCAGGGACGGGAAGAAGTACTGCTCGCCCGACTCCGGGCCCTCCACGTTCCAGGCCCGCGGATCCTGGAACTGCAGCACCAGCGCGACGCCGACCAGGACCGCGGCGACCGCGGCGACCCGCCCGCCAAGGCGCCAGTTGATCCGCTTGCCGGCAAGCCGGTGAAGAACGAAGAGCCAGGCCGCCGCCAGTGGCGCCAGCACGTGGACCCACCAGGCCAGGCTGCGAACCGCCGGGTCGTTCACCGCGACGACTCCCTCGATTCGGGTCAGCAGGAGGCCGCTCAGGAGCAGCACCAGCGCGGTGACGAACAAGGCGTAGCCGGCCTTGACGGCGCGACGGTTCGGCCGGTTGCGGGCGTTTCGCAGATGAGCCAGGCCGAACCAGATCACCGGGACGACGAACGCCGCACCGAGCGCCAGGTGGAGCAGGAACATCGAGATGTAGAACCAGTTCTGGTACGTCTCGCCGGTCGCCGCCTCCACCGCGCGCACGCCGGAGAGGTAGAACGAGTTCACGGCCAGCAGCGCGAACAGGCTGAACACGACCCACAGCAGAGGCTTGAGCCGCGGGCCGATGACCGGCTGGTAGCGACGACGACGCGGCCCGGCAGACCGAGGCGCCGCGCCCGGCGCCGGGGTCACGGACCGATCGCTCCGGGAACGGGCGCCGCGCTCCAGGCGGAGGCCTCGATCTCGGCTCCGGCCAGGCCGTCGAGCGCTCGCAGCAGGCGCCTGGTCACCCCGTACGCAGCGCGCCGCACGCGGGAAGACGTGGGTTGCGCCGTCACCCGTACCGCGAAGGCGTAGCGCGGGGGCCGAACATCGTCCGAGGGGAAGAAGCCGATGTAGTTCACGTGGAACGGCTTGTCCGGGTCGCGGGCGGTGCCCGTCTTCATCGCCACCCGCAGGCGCGGCGGCGCCACCCGGTTCGCGGTGCCGCCCGGCCTGACGACCGCACGCATCGAGTCGTGCAGCAGCGGAAGCCACTCCGGATCCAGCACCTGCACAGGCCCCGGGCCAACGCTCGCCGGCGGGCGCGGCGAGATCCCCAGCAGACCGTCTTCCTGCAGCACGAAGGTCGGCCGACGTCTGAGACCGTCAGCGAGCGTTGCCGCGAAGACCGCGCCGCCGAGAGGCGTGATCGAGGCCTCGTCCAGCCCTATCGAGAGGTCGCCCAGGCGCGTTCCGGCGTGCCGGTACTCGTGCACCACGCCGATCGGATCCGCGTTGGCCGAGGCGCCGTCGAGACCGCCAACGACGAAACCGTAGCGTTCGTACTCCTCGACCAGCGCTCGATCGCCGATCTCCATCGCCAGCCGGGCGAAAGAGACGTTGCAGCTCGACGCCATGGCGTGGGTCAGACCCCTGAGCCGGCCGCGGACGGCACTGCAGTAGAGACGCTCGCCGTCCATGAGCACCGAGCCGCGGCAGACCGAATCCGCGATGCTCTCGTCCGGGTTCACGCCGGCCCGCATGGCAGCCGTGGTGGTGATGAGCTTGGCGATGGAGGCCGGCTCCCTGGGATCGAAAACGCTGTCGCCGCGCGACCGCCAGGGGCTTCGCCGACGTCGGTTCGCGACCGCGGCCATCACGCCGCCGGTCGGTATCTCCATCACCGTGATGGCGCCTTCCTCGCGCCCGAGCGCGGCGAGAGCCGCCTCGCTCCAGGTCCGGTCGATGGTCAGTCGCAAGGCCCGGGGCCCGGCGGCGGGCATCGCGCCGGGGCCGGCTGCGGCAAGGCCTGGCGCCTCTTGGGCGGAAGGCTGGAGGCGTGAGGCCAGCTCGGGGGGAACCAGGCCCGACGGCAGGCCGTCATCGAGCTCGAGGACGCCGTCGACGCTCAGAAACCCCAGCGAACGGCCGCGGCGGTCAAGAAGCAGCTGCGCGATCCCCGCAGCGTCTACCTGCTGCGCGCGGCGCAGACGTCGCTCGAATGCGGACGACAGTGGCGGCGCCTCGGCCTCGGTCGCCGTCTCCCCTGCCTCCAGGGCCGCTCGGGCACCGTCTTCCTCGACCGATGCAATCGTCGAGAAGCCGCCGCCGGGGTCAAGCCCGAGTTCCAGCGCGGCCGCCGCCAGCAGGGCGGGCGGAAGGTGGCCTG
The DNA here is from genome assembly GCA_965200575.1 of Thermoanaerobaculia bacterium. Lineage (GTDB taxonomy): Bacteria > Acidobacteriota > Thermoanaerobaculia > Multivoradales > Multivoraceae > Multivorans. The sequence goes on from OZ241363.1 coordinate 3,481,240, forward strand.
CGTGGCGTTCGCCCAAAGCCCTCACGTCCTGCCAGCGACCCTCGCCGGCGGCCTGCCGCGCGGCAAGACCGAGCAGGTCGGGCGCCTCCTGCGCCAGGCGTTCCAGGTGCTGGCCGGAGGCTGCGGCGTCGGTCAGTTCCAGGGCAAGCCGCGCCTGGCCGACCTGTCGCTCGACCCGCCAGGTGGCGAAACCGCCCACCAGGCCTGCCGCCAGAAGCACGGCCACGACCCGGAGGCGCGGCAGCGGCACGCTGCGCCAGACTCGGCTTCGCGCAGTCGGTGGACCTCCTGACCGGCCGGACATCCACCGGTATCGCCCCGCGTCCTTCGTGGCAGGCGCCGGAGACCGCAACGGGCGCGGCGCCTGGCCGGCGCCTTCCGCCGTGCCGCGCTCGACGCTGTCGGGGGATCCAGTCATGCTCCGGCAGCGCAGCCGCCAGCCATCAGAATATCAACTGCACCCACTCGCCATCGATGTCCCTGATTGTGGACCGGACACCGGGCAGGATCTGTTCGGTCGCCAGGCCCGCCTGCCACGCGTCCAGCGCCTCTTCCAGCCGGACCACGATGTCGGGATGCGCGGATGCAAGGTTCTGCCGTTCGCCGGCATCGGCCTCCAGGTCGTACAGGAAGGTCGCCTGGCCGTGGGGCGAGTCGGTCGGCCAGCCTGCCTCCGGCGGCTGGAGACGTCCGTCGGCGCGCAGGTCGCTCGGGCGAAGGTCGGTTCGGTTAAGCCTGATCAGCTTGTGGCGGGCGTCGCGGACCGCCACGTTCGGACCGGCGCGCCAGTACAGGTGCTCGTGTGGGTCGCCGTCCGCCTCGCCCGTCAGGTACGGCAACAGGTTGACGCTGTCCTCGGTCTCCCATGCCGCGCCGGCCGCGGCGGTGAACGTCGCCATGTAGTCGAGAGTGCTCACCGGCCTGTCGAACCTGCTGCCGCCCTCGATGCGCTGCGGCCAGCTGACGATGAACGGAACCCGGACGCCGCCCTCGTGGTGGTAGCGCTTGAAGCCGAACAGGTCGCCGTTCGAGCAGGCGTTGCCGATGTAGCCGGCGCAGCCGTTGTCGCTGGCGAAGGCGATCAGCGTGTTCTCGTAGACGCCGGCCGCCTTCAGGCTCTCGACCACCCGGCGCACGCTCTCGTCCAGTGACGCGACCATCGCGGCATACACGCGGGAGCGCTGATCCTCAATGTGCCGGTACGCCTCGACGTACTCGGCGGTGGCCTGCAGCGGCGTGTGCGGCGTGGTGTGGCTCAGAAACAGGAAGAAGGGCGCATCTTTCGCGGCGCCGCGCTCGATGAAGTCGACCGCCTCGTCGGTGAAGACGTCGGTCAGATAGCGCTCGATCGGCTCCTCCTCGAAGCCGCGCAGCACCTTGTTGCGCCGCGCGACCGGCCCTTCCTCGCCGCGCAGTGAGCCGTACTCGACCCCGGGGAGGCTGGAGTCGATGAAGATGCTGCCGCCCTCGAGCACGCCGAAGTACTCGTCGAAACCGCGACTCATCGGATGGTGCTCGCGCTGTTGGCCGAGATGCCACTTGCCGACCAGGCCGGTGTGATACCCGGTCGCCTTCAACCGGTCGGCCAGAGTCGTTTCCTCGACGCTCATGCCGGCGTCGACGTCCCGCCCGGCGGGGTTGAACTCCCAGCCGTGACGCTGCTGGTAGCGGCCCGTGATCAGGCCTGCCCGTGACGGGCTGCACACCGGGTGGCTGACGTAGCCGGCAGTGAACAGCACGCCGTCCGCCGCCAGCGCGTCGATGTGCGGCGTGGAGACGATGTCGCTGCCGTAAACACCGAGGTCGCCGTAGCCCAGGTCGTCGGCGAGGATGAGGACAACGTTGGGCAGCTCGGGTGGGGAGGCCGGGGCGGCGGCGCCGCCGTCCGCCGACCTGCATGCGGCGAGCGCCACGACGCCAGCCAGCAGCGCCGGGATGGTCTTCATCGTCCGTTGCATCGCGCCGCCTCCCTTCACGACAGAGTCTTCTCCGCTTGCGCTCCAATCGTATTCAACCACCATCGGCTCAGATGGCTTTCTGGGCTACGCTTCCGCGCTGCCATGGTCTCCGAGAAACAGCCGCACGTGCCGTCCGACCTTCCCGCAGCCGTCGAACGGTTCGCCGTCGGCGATCGCGAGGTCTTCCTGGTCGGCACCGCCCACGTCTCGCCGCAGAGCGTGCGCGACGCGAGGCAAGCCATCGAGACGCTCGAACCCGACACCGTCTGCGTGGAGCTCTGCGAGGCTCGCTACCGCAACCTGGAGGACCAGGAGTCCTGGCGCAAGCTGGACATCTTCCAGGTCCTGCGCGAGGGCAAGGCGGCTCTGCTGCTGAGCTCGTTCCTGATGCACTCCTTCCAGCGGCGCATCGCCCAGCGCTTCGGCATCGAGCCTGGCGCCGAGATGCGGGAGGCCATCGCCCGGGCCCGCGACCGAGGCGCTCGCCTGGAACTCATCGACCGGGACATCCAGGTCTCGCTCAAGCGCACCTGGGCGTCTCTCGGCTTCTGGCAGCGAGCGAAGGTCATGATCCAGCTGGCCGGCAGCGCCTTTGCCGGCGACGACCTGAAGGAAGAGGAGATCGAGCAGCTGCGCGACAGCGAGAACCTGACCGACCTCATGTCGAGCCTGGCCACGGCGCTGCCCAGCGTCAAGGAGACGCTCATCGACGAGCGCGACGCCTACATGGCCGAGAAGCTCCGGCAGCTCGCCGGCCCCCGAACGGTGGCCGTGGTCGGCGCCGGGCATCTTCCCGGGATCACCTCCGGCGCCCACGAGCGCGCTGACCTGGCCGAGCTGGAGAAGGTCCCCGACCCGCCGATCTGGCCGCGGGTCATCGGCTGGTTGGTGCCGGCTCTGATCAGCGCCCTGTTTGTCTGGGGCTTCGCTTTCGGGGACCGGGAGCGCACGGTCGAGTCCGTCTACATCTGGGTCGCCCTGAACGGCGGCCTGGCCGCGCTCGGCGCCGCCATCGCACTAGCGCACCCGGTCACCATCCTCACCGCCTTCGCCGCCGCCCCCCTGACCAGCCTGAACCCCCTGATCGCCGCCGGCTGGGTGGCCGGCCTCGTTCAGGCCCTGCTCCGCAAGCCCCTGGTTGCCGACATGGAGAGCCTCTCCGAAAGCCTCGGCTCCATCCGCGGCTTCTGGCACAACCGCCTGACCCGAGTCCTCGTCGTCCTCGTCCTCGCCAACCTCGGCAGCGTCCTCGCCACGTTGATCGCCGGCAGCTGGATCTTCGCCCGGACGCTCTGAGAACGTGCTTGACCGCACTGGCAGTGACACCACGGTGGAGGACGCCAGGCGCTGCTGACCAACTTCTTCCACGCCGGGCTCCGGGCCGCCACCGGGAACAGGGCCCCCGGACCGCGGACCGTCGGCGACGTGGAATGATCCCCCGACGAAGGACTCGATTCATGACGCAACCTGCACCTGCCAGCCTCGAACTCGTCGGCGACGTGGCCGTCATCACGATGGACGACGGCAAGGCGAACGCCTTCGGGCCGCCTCTAATCGCGGCTGTCGACGGCCTGCTCGACCGTGCGGCGGATGAGGCGCGGGCGGTGGTTCTGACCGGGCGACCGGGCGTGTTCTCGGGCGGATTCGACCTGAACGTGCTGCGGGGCGGCGACATGGCGGCGGCCCGGGCCATGGGCGTCGCCGGCGCCCGCCTCATGATGCGCCTCTACGGATCGCCCCAGCCGGTGGTCGTCGCGGCGACCGGACACGCGATCGCTCTAGGCGCACTCTGCCTGCTCGCCGGCGACCATCGCATCGGAACGGCCGGCGACTTTCGCTTCGGCCTGAACGAAGTCGCCATCGGCAGGACGCTGCCCCCGTTCGGCATGCTGCTGACCAGGGAGCGGCTCTCGGCCCTGGCCCTGACCGGGGCCGCGCTGACCGCCCGCATGTACGACCCGCACGGCGCCTGCGCCGCCGGCTTCCTGGACGAGGTGGCGCCGGCCGCAGACCTCCGCGACGCCGCCATCGAGCGGGCGACGGCGCTGGCGGAGCTGGACCCCGACGCATTCGCCGGCATGAAGAAGGACCTGAGGGGCGAAGGCATCGCCGCCGTCCTGGCCGGGCTCGACGAGGCGGCAACGGATGGCGCTTGATCTCTACACCGGCGCGACGCCCAATGGCTGGAAGATCTCCATCATGCTCGAGGAGCTGCGCGAGGCCGGCGTCGAACTGCCCGAGACGCGCATCCACATGATGAACCTCTCGGCAGGCGACCAGTTCACCCCCGAGTTCACGGCCATCAACCCGAACCAGAAGCTTCCGGCCGTGGTGGACGACGGACGAGCCATCATGGAGAGTTGCGCCATCCTGCAGTACCTTGGCGAGAAGTACCCGACACCGCTGTTTCCGACCGACGAGCGCCGCTGGGACGTCCTGCCGTGGCTCTACTGGCAGGCCGCGAACCTGGGGCCGGCGTTCGGCAACAAGCTGAGCTACACCCGTTACATCCAGGCGGCGGAAGAGGCGAAGGCCCACCCGCTGGAGCGGTTCGGCAGGGAGTCGCTCCGGCTGGTCGCGATTCTGGGCCGCCAGCTGAAGCGACATCCCTTCCTGTGCGGCGAGACCTTCACCGTGGCCGACATCTCCGTGTTTCCGTGGATTCGGGCGTACAAGTGGGCGAAGGTCGACATCACCGGCCAGCCCGCGGTCGTGGACTGGCTCCACCGGGTTCGCGCCCGGCCAGGCGTGGACCGGGGCGTCGCGTACGGCGTGCCGAAAGACGAGGTCGACAGCTTCAGCAAGGAGCGTCGAGAGCGCTACAAGGCCAGCGGCGCCTCCATCGCCGCGAACGAGAACCTCCGGACGTCGGTCTGACTGTCCGCCGTGAAGCGGCTGCGCTTCGGGTTCGCGTTCGGCGGGTCCGGGCCGGGCCGCCGACTCGCTTGATCCGCCACGTGCCCTGCGGCAAGACCGAACAGGGAACCGTGCAGCTTGCTGGCGTCTCAGCGCGTGTCCCCTGGTCCGCAGGCAGTCCGACAGCCTGTTAGCCTGCCGCTGATGGTGGAGGCGACGAAACGAAAGGCCGCCAACGGTCGGGTACCGGCCCCGCAGGTCCAGATCGTCGGCCACTGGCTGCGCCGGCTGCGCCGAAAGAACCGACTGAAGCAGCCGGAGCTGGCGAAGCGCGTCGGCATACCGACCTCCGACCTGGCCCGCATCGAGCGAGACGAGGCCCGCGCCAGCCTGGACGTACTGGTCCGCATCCTCTCCGAGTGCAACGCAGGGCTCGAGGACCTGACGAGAGCCGCTTCCGGGGGACGCCAGAGCGAAGCAACGCGAAGACGCGGCCCTCGCCGTCGTCAGTAGCTGGCCACCCGCGCCGCTTCCGGCTCAGCCTGGGCTGCGCCGTCGGTTCCGTGCGGGCAGGGACGCGAGCAGCGTGCCCGGAGCGTTCAGCGGATTCATGACCGCGCTCCTGGTCGAGGGCGAGGAGGAGAGCGGCAGCGAGCCACCGCAGGGACGCGGGCACATCGAGACAGATGGAGCCTCGACGCAACGCCGTCAGCCCAGAGCCGCAACCAGTCGGCGCAGACCTGCCTCCGCGCCGCCGTCGAGATGCAGCGCCAGAGCACATCGACGCCGCTCGACCAGCACGTCATGGTCGCCCCATGCCTGGGCCAGCTGCACCTGGCCGAAGGAAACGCCTTCGCCGGGCACCATCGGGCCCGCGACCGGCGGCTCTGCCGTGAGCAGCAGGAACAGGCCCCGATTCGGCCCGCCCTTGTGCGCCTGACCGGTCGAGTGCAGGTAGCTCGGCCCGTAGCCGAGCACGGCGCTGGCGCCAGTCCGTTCGCCGATGCGTCGTCGCAGTGCCTCCAGCAGTTCGCCATGGCCGCCGCCGCGGTCCAGCCAGGCCGAGACGACGGCGTAACCGCGCTCGGGCAATGTCGCCAGATGGGTTCCCAGGATCTGTTCCAGACCCAGGGCGCTCACCTCGCTCAGCCGGACCACGCCGCTCGGCGCCGCCACGCTCCCGGTCTTCATCCGCTGCACGTAGCGCCGCGTGACGGCCTTGGACGACTCGACATCCGGCTGGTCGAAGGGATTGACGCCCAGCAGGGCGCCCGCAACCGCGGTGGCGAACTGCCAGCGGAAGAGCTCGCCGCCGAGGTCCGCCGGCAGCTCGGCGGGAATCGCGACGCGCGGAACGACTGCGGAGTCCGTTGCATCGCCGTCCCGGCGACCCGAATCAACTGTCTTCCCTGCCGGCGAGTCCCCTCCAACCGCGGAGTTCACCGCAGCGCCTTCCCGGCGGAAGCCCGACTTCGGCACGTCGAAACCCAGCAAGATGTCGAGCCGGCCCGGCACGGGACCGGGCGGGCCGCCTCTGGCGTCGACCGGAAGCAGCAGCACGTCACCCTTGCCGAGCGACTCCGCCAGCAGCTGCTCTACCCAGGCGACCATCGGTCCGACGGTTGACGGCGCCCGGAGATGGAGCTTGTCGCGCCCGCAGTCGTGGGCCGCTGCCAGCAGCAGGCCCAGCTCGACGCCGGGATTCGGCGCCTCGTCCTCGGCTCCACGACTTCGGCACGCACCCGCCATGGACCGCGCGCTCGAAAGCAGCGCCGTCGGGTCGATTCCGGCCACCGCGGCCGGCGCCAGTCCGAACGCCGAGAGCACCGAGAACCGGCCGCCGATGTCCGGCTGACCGAACGCCACCCGCGCCCCGACGGCCCGGGCGCGGTCCTCCAGCGCGGAACCGCGGTCGGTGACGGCCAACGTCCGGTCGCGAGCCGCACTGCCCAGGAAGTCGAGCAGCAACTCGAAGCCGTACCGCGTCTCCAGCGTCCCGCCCGACTTCGACGCCGCGATGACACGCAGGTCCGCCGGTTCGACCCCGGCCAGCGCCCGCTCGACTTCGCGCGGGTCCGTGGTGTCGAGCACGACGAACTCGGCGCTCGTCCCTGCGGGCAGCAGCGACCGCCACAGCAGCTCCGCGCCCAGCGCCGAGCCGCCCATGCCGAGGAGCAGGCAGCGCCTGAACGGCGGTCCCGCCAGATGTGCCGCCAGGTCCGCCGCCGGCACTGCCGACGCAACGCCGTCGGCGCCCGTCAGGTCGACGCTGGACAGGCGTTCCACGTCGAGCCAGCCGAGCCAGCTCTCCTCCCCGGAACCTGTCCAAAGCGAGGCGTCGCGAGCCCGGAAACGCGCCGTGCCGTCGAGGCGCTGCCATTCACGGCGACGGCGCTCCAGGGCCGCAGCGAGATCCGGGTCAAGCTCGAGGCGCATGATGGTGGCGGATCGTAGCGCTTGATCAGGAGCACTCGCGGCCGGCGCCGGGATGGCCTGCTGCCGCCTCCCGCGATCCCGTCGTGCTTTCTTCCGGCTTCCTCCGGCCGGATGGGAATCGCTGCCTTCGGGCACGCGCCTGCCTCGGCTTCGGCCGCCGGCTGGCTCGGCAGCTTGCTAGGCTTTTCCCGTGCTCGACTCGACGTCACCCGGACCGGCGAAGCAGCCCCGAATCCGTGCCACGGCAGGCCTGGCCGTCCTGGCGGTGCTGGCCTTCCTGATCGGTTCCCGCTGGCAGGCGGGGGTGCTCGAAGCCGAGAGCCGAGGCGAGCCACGAGCCATCACGCCGAGCGCCGGGCTGCTGCCCGAGGAGCGTGCGACGATCAACCTCTTCCGCGAAACACAGCCATCGGTGGTCTACATCACCACCAGGCGCAGCCAGCGAGGCACGTGGTGGACCCAGCAACGCGTTCAGGAGGGAGCCGGCAGCGGCTTCCTGTGGGACGACGGCGGCCACGTGGTGACGAACTACCACGTGATCAGCGGAGCGACCACGGCAGACGTCACTCTCAACGACCAGACCACCTGGCCCGCCTCCCTGGTCGGCAGCGACCCGCAGATGGACCTCGCCGTGCTGCGCATCGAGGCGCCGGCGGCGACGCTGCGCCCGATTCCCGTGGGCGCATCGGCCGACCTGCAGGTCGGGCAGTCCGTGCTCGCCATCGGCAACCCCTTCGGCCTGGACTACACACTGACGACCGGGGTGATCAGCGCCCTGGGGCGGGAAGTCGAATCCATCGGCGGCAGGGAGATGCGGGGCGTCATCCAGACCGATGCAGCCATCAACCCGGGCAACTCCGGCGGCCCGCTGCTCGACTCGAGCGGACGCCTCATCGGCGTGAACACGCAGATCCTCAGTCGCAGCGGCAGCTGGGGCGGCATCGGTTTCGCCATACCGGTGGACACGGTGAACTGGGTCGTGCCGCAGCTCATCCAGAACGGCCGGGTCATTCGCCCGCAGCTCGGCGTCAGCCTGGTGGATGCCAGGCGCCTGCGACAACCCGTGGACGGCGTGGCGATCGCCGAGGTCTACCGCAACACCGGCGCCGACCGCGCCGGCCTGCGAGGCCTTCGCCGCACCCGCGGAGGCTTCGTCCTGGGCGACGTGATCACGGCGGTCGACGGCGAACCGGTGCGCTCAGTGAGCGATCTGCTCGCCGCGCTCGAACGTCGCAGCCCGGGCGACACGGTCACGGTCGGGTTGCTGCGCGACGGCGGCAGCACGACTGCAGAAGTCCGGCTTTCGGCGACTCGCTAGCGCAGCCAGCCGCGTCGCGGACGCATTGGCGCTGGTTGCGGGATGGCGTGCGCCGTAGAACGGCAGCGTCGCGGAGGAGGAGGCGGAGACTGTAGACTCCAGGGCTCCCGTGCCGCAGACCATTTCCCTCCCGCGAGCGACGATCCTCGCCGCCTTGCTTCTGGCCTGCCTGTCGTGGGCGTCGGCGGCCACGGCTCAGCCGGCCGCTCTACCCGAGCGAGGCGCCATCACGCCGGTCACGGACGAGACGCTCCAGAACCCGGACGACGGCGACTGGCTCATGTGGCGCCGGACGCTGGACGGCTGGGGCTACAGCCCACTCGACCAGGTCGACCGCGACAACGTCAGCAACCTGCGCCTGGTCTGGTCGCGCGGGATGAGCGACGGCCGTCAGCAGGGCACGCCGCTCGTGCACGACGGCGTGATGTACATGCCGAACCCGGTCGACGTCATCCAGGCCATCGACGCGGCGACCGGAGACCTGCTCTGGGAGTACCGGCGCGAGCATCCGGAGAACATCCTGCAGCAGGTGGGCAGCCTGGCGGCCAACAACCGCAACATCGCCATCTACGGCGGCCTGATCATCGACACCAGCGTCGACGAGTTCGTCTTCGCGCTCGACGCGGTGACCGGCGAGCTGGTCTGGGAGACGATGATCCTGGACTACAAGACCCAGCCGGCGATGCAGAGCTCGGGGCCGATCATCGCCGACGGCAAGGTCATCTCGGGCCGCAGCTGCCTGCCCCGCGGCGGTCCGGACGCCTGCGTGATCGTCGCTCACGACGCGAACACCGGCGCCGAACTGTGGCGCACCCGCACGATTCCCGCCCCCGGCGAGCCGGGCGACGAGACCTGGGGCGACATTCCCTTCGAGGACCGGACCCATGTCGGCGCCTGGATGGTGCCGAGCTACGACCCGGCCCTGGAACTCGTCTACATCGGCACCTCCGTGACCTCGCCGGCGCCCAAGTTCCTGGTCGGCGGAGGCGACCTCCGGCACCTCTACCACAACTCGACGCTGGCTCTGGACGCGAACAGCGGCGAGATCACCTGGCACTACCAGCACCTGAACGATCACTGGGACCTGGACCACCCGTTCGAGCGCCTGCTGGTCGATACCGCGACGGCGCCAGACCCGGCCGAGGTCGACTGGATCAACCCTCGCCTCGAACCTGGCGAAACGCGGCGGGTGGTCACGGGCGTCCCCGGCAAGACCGGCGTTGTCTACACGCTCGACCGGGAGACCGGAGAGTTCCTGTGGGCGCGTCCGACGATCCGCCAGAACGTCATCTCCTCCATCGACGGCAGCACCGGCGCGGTCACGGAGAACGCGGAGGTCGTCTTCCGCGAACTGGAGCAGTCCGTCTACGTGTGCCCGACCTACATCGGCGGCAAGGACTGGCAGGCGGGCGCCTACAGCCCGCTGACCAACGCCATGTACATGCCCATGCGCAACACCTGCGCCCGCATGACGGCGACCCGTGCCGGTCGCCTGCCCATTTACGCCCTCGACGCCGAGCACCAGATCGCCAGCGGCACCGAGCTCAGCGGCGCGCTCCACGCCGTGTCGGCCGAGACCGGCAAGTCGCTGTGGACGTACGAGCAGCGAGCCGGCCTCATGTCGCTGTTCGCGACCGGAGGCGGGCTGATTTTCGTCGGCGACGGCAACGGCCGCTTCCACGCCCTCGACCACGAAACCGGCGAGAACCTCTGGGTCGTCAACCTCGGCTCCCCGGTCACCGGCTTCCCGATCACCTACGCCGTGGAAGGCCGCCAGTACGTGGCCGCGAGTACCGGCAGTCGCTCCGCAGCGCTGCTCTCCGGGCTCACGCCCGAGCTGAAGCCGAGCTCCGGCAACAACCTCTTCGTCTTCGCCCTGCCGTAAGGCCGCGGGACGGGGCTTCCTTCTCGTCCGGCAAGGCCGCGCAATGCGTCGTCGCGGCTGACCTCGGCGACCTCGCCCTGCCCGTCCGTTCTGGCAGCGGTCAACGCTGGAAGCGACGCTGGCGACCACGCTCGGACCGCCGACTGGCCGACCGATGACGCTGGAACAAGGAACCGGCCGCCGGGGCGAACGGCAGGCCGCCCGGTCAATGGCTGCTTCGCGACCTCGGGTCGGAGGACCGCGCAGATGGCTGGGAGGCAGGGATTCGAACCCCGATTCTACGGTCCAGAGCCGCATGTCCTACCGTTAGACGACCTCCCAACGGCAACAGGCGCGGAAGCGTAGCAGGAAGGGTCGGTCCCGGGGCCAGGCGCCGAGTCCGCGACGCGCCTGGCGGCCGGGGTGGTCGGACCTGCCTGCGTCCGGCTGTCAGGCGCCGGATGCAGGCTGAGCCTTGTGCCGCGAACCCGCCGCCGGGGGTTCTTCCGGGCCACCCGCGAAGCACTGCGCCATCCCCATCCACTCGGTGGCCACCGGTCCGGACACGACGAGCGACGTGTCGGCAATGTTGCGTACCTGCGTGACCACCTGGGCGAACTCCACCGCCGCGCCTTCGATGCCGTTGGCCTGCTCGTCTTCGTTCCAGGTCCAGACCTCGCCGGACGGCGCGGTCAGGCGCAGGCGCGGGACGACTTCCGGCGCCTTCAGGCCGCGCACCGCGTACGTCCAGCCGAAGGTGTTCACGCCGAGGACGACGATGTTGCGGATCCGGTCCGACTCGGCGCGGTCGAAGCCCAGCAGGTCGAACACCTCCTGGCCGTGGGCCCAGGTCTCCATCTGACGCGCGGTCACCGAGCTGCGCACGCTCATCGGTGGGCCGAACCACTCCACACGTCGACGTGGGTCGACCCCTTCGAGCCGCTCACACATGCGCGGGTAGTACTCGCGCCAGAGCTCGAACGCCGCCCTGTTTCGCCTGCCTTCCAGCCAGTCGTCGGTCAGCTCGCGGAGCGTGAGCCGACCGCGCTGAGCGGCCATGAATTCCTTGAAGTCCAGGAACGCCGACAGGTCGTGGTACGAGGCATCCGCCGCGAAGTTGAAGATGTGGAGATGGGCCACCACGTCGTGGAGCGTCCATCCCTTGAACAGGGTGGCCCGCTCGAAGTCGGCGTCGCACAGCGGGTCGAGAACGGCTGCGAGGCTGTCGCACTCGGCCCGGAAGTCGTCAATCTGCTGAAAGCTGCTCACTGCTGTTCCCTCCCTGGCTTGCGCCGCCAGCCATGGCGCCGACACCGCCTCGGGACCGCTGCCCCGACCTCGCCGACCGACCAGCGACCGCGGTCCGCAGCAGGCCCGACGGCCAGGCTGGCGGCGCTTCGAACACCCGATGCAAGGTGTATGGTAAGCGGTCAGCGGCTACGGAAGACCGCGACTGCGGACAACCGAGCGAGAGGAGAGGAGCCGATGGCCATCGCCTTTACCCTGAACGGCAAGTCGACGACCGTCGAAGCGCCGCCGGAGATGCCCCTGCTGTGGGTGCTCCGGGACGAACTCGACCTGAAGGGAACGAAGTTCGGCTGCGGACGGTCCTTCTGCGGCGCCTGCACAGTTCACGTGAACGGACAGCCGGAGCGCAGCTGTCGCATGCCGGTATCGCGCGCCGAAGGAAAGGAAATCACGACCATCGAGGGCCTGTCCGAGGACGGCGCCCACCCGGTGCAGGTCGCGTGGCAGGAAATCGACGTGCCGCAGTGCGGCTACTGCCAGGCCGGGCAGATCATGTCGGCCTCGGCGCTGCTGGCAGGCAACCCGCAGCCCACCGACGACGACATTGACGAAGCGATGAGCGGGAACATCTGCCGGTGCGCGACCTACAGCCGCATTCGCGCGGCCATCCACCACGCCGCCGGGCTTGCCGAAGCGGCGCCGACCAGCCAGGAAACGGCCACGGGCGGCGGAGGGAGCGAGGCATGAAGACCACAAACCAGGCCGGAGCACTCTCGCGCCGAGGCTTCCTCCACGTCACGGCCTTGGCCGGAGGCGGCATGCTTCTCGGCGCCCGATTCGGGCTGAACGGCGCCTCCGGGGCCGTCGCCGCCACAACCGACGCAACGCTCAACGCCTTCGTGCGCCTGACGCCCGACGGCATCGCCACGATCATGGCGCAGAACCCGGAAATCGGCCAGGGCGTCAAGACGATGCTGCCGATGCTCATCGCCGAGGAACTCGACATCCCCTGGGAGCAGGTTCGGGTCGAGCAGGCGGACTTCGACGCCGACAGGTACAAGGGCCAGATGGCAGGCGGCAGCATGGCCACCGCGATGCACTATCAGCCCATGCGCCAGGTAGGCGCCGCTGCCCGCGCCATGCTCGTCGCCGCCGCGGCGAAGCAGTGGAAGTCGAAGCCGGAGAAGTGCACCACCGAGGCCGGAGTCGTACGCTTCAAGGACAAGTCGCTGTCCTACGGCGAGCTGGCAAGTGCGGCCGCCGATGTCGAGCCGCCAGACCCGCGCTCCGTCCCCCTGAAGGATCCGTCCGACTTCACGATCATCGGCCAGGAAATCGGCGGCGTGGACAATCCGCTGATCGTCACCGGCAAACCGCTGTTCGGCATCGACGTCAGCGTCCCCGGCATGAAGCACGCCGTGTTCGAGAAGTGCCGCGTCCACGGCGGCAAGGTGAAGAGCGCCAATCTCGAGGCCGTCAAGGCGGCACCGGGCGTGACCGACGCCTTCGTGGTCAACTCCGGCGACGCCCGCCAATGGACGAGCGGAGTCGCGATCGTGGGCGACTCCTGGTGGCTGGTCAACGAGGCCCGCAGCAAGCTGGATGTCGAATGGGACGAGGGGCCGACCGCAGAGCAGAGCACCGAGGCCTTTGACCGGCAGGCAGAGGAACTGTCGAAGCAGCCGCCGGAGCAGAGCCTGAAGAGCGACGGCGACACGGCCGGCGCGCTGGCCTCGGCTGCGAAGACGCTCTCGGCCGCCTACAGCTACCCCTTCCTCGCGCATGCGCCGCTCGAACCGCAGAACACGACGGCCCACGTCACGGGCGACAAGGCGGAGTTCTGGGCCCCGACCCAGATGCCGCAGTTCGCCCTGAACGACCTGAGCCGACTGCTGGACATTCCGAGGGACGGAATCACGATTCACCTCACCCGCATGGGCGGCGGTTTCGGGCGGAGGCTGACCAGCGACTACATGGTCGAGGCCGGGCTCATCTCGCAGCAGGCCGGCGTACCGGTCAAGCTGGTGTGGAACCGCGAGGACGACACCCGCTTCGATTTCTACCGCCCCGGCGGGTATCACTATCTCGAGGGCGGCATCGACGCTGCCGGCGCCCTGACCGCCTGGCGCGACCACTTCGTCAGCTTCGGCGAGGGACGGAGGTTCGCTCCCAGCGCGCACATGCCGCCGAACGAGTTCCCGCAGGGGTTCGTGCCGAACTTCGAGCTCGGCGCATCGAAGATGGCGCTCGGCATCCCCACCGGAGCACTGCGCGCCCCGACCAGCAACGCCATCGCGTTCGTCATCCAGTCGTTCGTCGACGAGCTCGCCGTCGAAGCCGGAAAGGACCCGCTCCAGTACCGGCTCGACCTGCTCGACGCCGCGCAGACCGGGGCGAGAACGGCATTCGACCCGCAGCGCATGAAGGCCGTGCTCGAACGGGTCCGCGACACGTCGGGCTGGGGCGAGACCGAGCTGCCCGAGGGGACGGCGCAGGGCGTGGCGTTCTTCTTCAGCCACTTCGGCTACTTCGGCGAGGTCGTTCAGGCCACTGTCAGCCGCGAGGGCGAACTCGGCGTCGACAGGATCTGGGTCGCCGGGGACGTCGGCAGGCAGATCATCAACCCGAGCAGCGCGGTGAATCAGGTCCAGGGTGCAGTCCTCGACGGCCTGGCCCAGGCGCTGGACCAGGAGATCACCTTCGAGGGCGGCCGCACGAAGGAGAGCAACTTCCACAACTTCAAGCTGCTCCGCATGGACCAGGCGCCGCCGGTGGAGGTGGAGTTCGTGCTCAGCGACAACAACCCCACCGGTCTGGGCGAACCAGCCCTGCCGCCGGTGCCACCCGCCCTGTGCAACGCGATCTTCAAGATCACCGGCAAGCGCCTGCGCTCGCTGCCCATCTCGAAGCACGACCTGAGCTGGGCCTAGGAAACCGGAAGAGCCCCGCCCAGGTTCCGACCGCAACGTCCAACCGGCGCGCCGGTTGGACGACCTGCACGGCGACTGTCCCCCAGAGGACGCGGAGCCCTGGACCCGATGACGATCACGAAGCCGGAGGCCCCAGCATGCGAAGGATCATCGTCCCGGCGACGCTCATCGCGATTGCCGCAGTGCTCGTCGCGGCGGCGCGCCAGGCGCCGGGAGAGGGGGCTGCGCCGTCGCTCGAAGGCATGGCCATGCCGGCCTACACGGCCGGCGGCGAGCTCGTTCGGCCCGAGGGCTACCGCACCTGGGTCTTCGTGGGCGCATCGCTCGGCCTGAGCTACAGCGAAGGGGCCGAGGAACGCGAAGGCCCGGGCGTTTTCACGAACGTCTACATCCAGCCCGAGGCGTACCGCCACTTCATGGCCACCGGCGAGTTCCCGGAAGGAACGATGCTCCCGATGGACGTGTTCGGCCCCGGCTCGCGCGAGTCGATCAACCAGGCCGGCTACTTCGAGAAGGACTTCCTCGGCATGGAGGTCGCGGTCAAGGACAGCGAGCGCTATCCCGAGAGCTGGGCCTACCTGAGCTTCCGGGACCGGTCAGGCGGCCTGAAGGCTTCGGCTTCCGCGTTCCCGAAGGACCGCTGCCACGACTGCCACGCGGAACACGCCGAGACGGACAACGTGTTCACGCAGTTCTACCCGATCCTCCGGCGCGACAGGCAGACCAACCCCTGAGCGGCCGGACGACGAGCGCCAAGCCGCCTCAGGCCGGGTGCGCCCTGGCGGAGAGGGAGGGATTCGAACCCTCGGTCCAGGTTCGCCCCGGACAACTGCTTAGCAGGCAGCCCTGTTCGACCACTCCAGCACCTCTCCCGAACCGGGCACTGTAGCAGGCTGTCGGGCTTGCCTGCGGCCGAAGGGCGCTGGCTGGCCCGAAGGACTGCTGGAGATGTGGGGGCTGGTGCCAGGTGCGGCGTCCGCGACGCAGCTGGCGGCTCAGGCTGTACACGCGAAAGCGCGCCGAACCTGCAGCTGCCCGGGTCCGAGCATGGAGCGCGCCCCTGCCGCGGGGCTTGTGGTCCGAGCCGGACGACCGAAGCGCTTGCCCCTTACCCCCTGGCCGCCACGTCGACCCGGGCCTGCGCCGCGTCCAGGCGCTCCTTCAGAGCGGGCTGGGCCTCGAAGCTGGCTCGGGCGTACTCCGCGGCGAGCTCGTCGCGCTCGGACCTCGCGGCCGCGACGTCGATGTCCTCGGCCGGTTCGGCCGTCTCGGTCAGCACGGTGACGGCATCGTCCGCCACCTCGCAGAAGCCGGGGGCTACGGCGACGAAGCGACGGGCGCCACCCTCGGCTGGCTGGTAGCTGAGTTCACCCGGACGCAGGGTGCTGATGAGCTGGGCATGCCCCGGCAGGATGCCGAGATCGCCAAGCCGCCCGGGCAGGGCGACGTCGCTGCAGTCCACCTCGAGCAGCTTGCTGGCGTGAGTCACCAGGATGAGTTTGAGACCGGCCATTCTCCGTTCGCTCCGCTGATCGCGCCTCCGCCGTCTACGCCGCCAGGAGCTTCTTGCCCTTGTCCACGGCTTCGTCGATCGTGCCGACCATCAGGAAAGCCTGTTCGGGCAGGTCGTCGAGATCGCCCGAGAGGATCGTCTTGAAGCCCTCCACGGTGTCCTCGATCTTCACGTAGCGGCCCTCGAGACCGGTGAACTGGGTGGCGACGAAGAACGGCTGCGACAGGTAGCGCTCGATCTTCCGGGCCCGAGCGACAACCAGCTTGTCTTCCTCGGACAGCTCCTCGACGCCGAGGATGGCGATGATGTCCTGCAGGTCCTTGTAGCGCTGCAGGACCTGCTGCACCTGGCGGGCGACGCCGTAGTGCTCGTCGCCGACGACGGCGGGTTCGAGGATCTTCGAGTTCGAATCGAGTGGGTCGATCGCCGGGTAGATGCCCTTCTCGACGATCGCGCGCGACAGGGTCGTGGTGGCGTCGAGATGGGCGAAGGCTGTCGCGGGCGCCGGATCGGTGAGGTCGTCGGCGGGCACGTAGATCGCCTGCACGGACGTGATCGACCCCTTGCGGGTGGAGGTGATGCGCTCCTGAAGGGCGCCCATCTCGGTCGCCAGGTTCGGCTGATAGCCGACCGCGCTGGGCATGCGCCCGAGCAGAGCCGACACCTCGGAGCCTGCCTGCGTGAAGCGGAAGATGTTGTCCACGAACAGGAGGACGTCGCGGCCCTCCACGTCGCGGAAGTACTCGGCCACGGTGAGCGCGGCCAGCCCGACCCGAAGACGGGCGCCCGGCGGCTCGGTCATCTGACCGTAGATCAGAGCCGCCTTGCTCTCCTTGAGCGCCGCGGGGTCCACCTTCGTCAGGTCGAAGTCGCCGGTCTCCTCGAAGCGGTGGAGGAAGTCCTCGCCGAAGGTGACGACGCCGGCCTCGACCATCTCGCGCAGGAGATCGTTGCCTTCGCGGGTTCGCTCTCCGACGCCGGCGAACACGGAGAAGCCGCCGCCCTGGACGGCGACGTTGTTGATCAGCTCCTGGATCAGCACCGTCTTGCCGACTCCGGCGCCGCCGAACAGGCCCGTCTTGCCGCCGCGCGTGTACGGCTGCAGCAGGTCGATGACCTTGATCCCCGTCTCGAACATCTCGGTCGACGTGGACTGGTCTTCGAACGACGGCGCGTCGCGGTGGATCGCCCAGCGCTCCTCAGCCTCGACCGGACCCAGGGTGTCGACCGGGTCGCCCAGGACGTTCAGCACCCGCCCCAGCGTCGCCTCGCCGACCGGCACGGAAATGGGCTCGCCCAGGTCCCTGACAGCCATGCCGCGGACGACGCCGTCGGTCGGCTGCATGGAAACCGCGCGCACCAGGTTCGAACCCAGGTGCTGGGCGACCTCCGCCGTCAGGTCGATGCTGCCGTCCTCGTTCCTGAGGCTGACCGCGTTCAGGATCTCGGGCAGCGACTCGGACGGGAACTCGATGTCGAGCACCGGACCGATCACCTGGACCACCTTCCCGGTGGCGCCGGACGTCTTGCTTGCTTCGTTCACGGTGTGCGTCTCCGTTCTCTATCCCTCGAGCGCGTTGGCGCCGGAGACCACCTCGATGAGCTCGGTCGTGATCTCCGCCTGGCGCGATCGGTTGTATTGCAGGGTCAGCTTGTCGATGAGTTCGCCCGCGTTCTTCGTGGCGCTGTCCATGGCCGTCATCCGGGCAGCATGCTCCGCCGCCTGCGATTCCAGCAGGATGCGGTAGATCTGAAAGGTGACGAACCGCGGCAGCAGTTCGCTCAGAATCTCGGCCTCGGACGGTTCGAAGATGCAGTCGCGATGATCGCCCGCCGGCTCGTCGCCCGACTCGCCGACCACGTCCTCGCGGGCGATCGGCAGCAGCCGCTCCCAGGAGACCCTCTGGCTCAGGACCGAGACGAACTCGTTGTACACGGCGTACACGTCGTCGTACTCGCCGTCCTGAAAGGCCTTCGAGACCTCGGCGGCGAGCTCCTGCGCGGTGGCGTAGCGCAGATCCCGGAACAGGCCCCGGCGCACGCCGCGTATCACGCCGCCGCGGTGGGCGAAGTAGTCGGCGCCGCGATTGCCGAGGGCCAGCACCTCGCCGCCGGAGAGGCGTGCGAGCTCCTGGTCGGCCCGGCGCGTGACGTGGGCGTTGAACGACCCGCACAGCCCCTTGTCGCCGGTGACGACGACCACCAGCGTCTTGCCGGCGCCCGGCGCCGCGTCGGCGCTCGAAGAATCGCCGACCGGCACGAGAAGCGGATGCTCGATCTCGCCGGCCGACACGGCGGCAAGGCGCTCCGTCACCTTGCGCAGCTCCAGCGCATAGGGCCGGGTCGCGAGAATCTGGTCCTGGGCGCGCCGCAGCTTGGCCGCGGCGACCATCTTCATCGCCTTCGTGATCTGCTGCGTGTTCTTCACCGACCGGATGCGTCGGCGAAGGTCGATCAGGCTCGCCATCGTTCGAAACCTGCTCCCCGGGGAACTCCGCCCGTCCTCAGTTCTCTTCCGGCACCACGGCGTCGAAGTTCTCGGCCACGAAGCGCTGGAATGCCTCGCCGATCGTCTCCATGACCTGGCCGTCCAGCTCCTCGCTCAGCTTGCCTTCTTCGCGAATGCGGTCGCGCAGCTCCGGCGCCTCGTGCTGGAAGTGGCGGTGGAGGAAGTCCTCGAAGGGCCGCACGGCCTCGACCTTCAGATCGTCGAGTGCGCCGCGGGTGCCGGCGAGAATCGAGATCACCTGATCCTCCACCGGGAGCGGCTTGTACTGCCCCTGCTTCAGGAGCTCGACCAGGCGCTCGCCGCGGGCCAGCTGCTGGAGAGTGACGCGGTCGAGGTCCGAACCGAACTGCGCGAAGGCCGCAAGGGACCGGTACTGGGCGAGATCGAGCCGCAGGGTGCCGGAGTTCTTGCGCATGGCGTTGATCTGCGCGTTGCCGCCGACTCGGCTGACCGAGATTCCCACGTTCACCGCCGGCCGGACGCCGGAGAAGAAAAGGTCGTTCTCGAGGAAGATCTGGCCGTCCGTGATCGAGATGACGTTGGTCGGGATGTAGGCCGAAACGTCGCCGGCCTGGGTCTCGATGATCGGCAGGGCCGTGAGCGAGCCGGCGCCGTTGGCCTGCGACAGCTTGGCGGCGCGTTCCAGCAGCCGCGAGTGCAGGTAGAAGACGTCGCCGGGGTACGCCTCGCGACCGGGCGGACGCCTCAGAAGCAAGGAGACCTCGCGGTAGGAAGCGGCCTGCTTGGAGAGGTCGTCGTAGATCACCAGAGCGTGCTGGCCGTTGTACAGGAAGTACTCGCCCATGGCGCAGCCGGCGTAGGGCGCGATGAACTGGAGCGGCGCCGGCTCGGAGGCCGAAGCCGAGACGACGATCGTGTGCTCCATCGCGCCCTGATCCTCGAGGGTCTTCACCACCTGGGCGACCGTGGAGCGCTTCTGGCCGATGGCGACGTAGACGCAGACGACGTCGCCGCCCCTCTGGTTGATGATCGCATCGACGGCGACGGCCGTCTTGCCGATCTGCCGGTCGCCGATGATCAGCTCGCGCTGGCCGCGGCCGATCGGAATCATCGAGTCGATCGCCTTGATGCCGGTCTGCATCGGCTCCGACACCGGCTGGCGGTCGACCACGCCGGGAGCAATCCGCTCGATCGGGAAGCTGTCGGCGGCCTCGATCGGCCCCTTGCCGTCGACCGGATTGCCCAGCGGGTCGACGACGCGGCCAACCAGGCCAGGCCCCACCGGCACCTCCATGATCCGGCCGGTACGACGCACCTCGTCACCTTCGTCCACCAGACGCGACTCACCCATCAGCACGGCGCCGATCTGATCCTCTTCGAGGTTCAGCGCCAGCCCGTAGACGTCGTTCGGAAACGCCAGCAGCTCGCCGGCCATGGCCTGCTCCAGGCCGTAGACACGGGCAATGCCGTCGCCCACGCTCAGGACGGTGCCGACTTCGGCGACATCGACCTCGGCCTCGTAACCGGCCAGCTGCCGCTCGAGGACCGCAGCGATCTCATCCGCTCTTACCTGCATATCTGCTCCACTCCCATCAGAGTTCGCTCCGTAAATCGGAGCCTCCGGGCAAACGTGATCTGGTCAGGCTTCCGCCGCCGGCAGTGACCCCGCCGTCAGTCTGGATTCGAGGGCGGCGAGCTGGCCGCGAACGCTCGCGTCGTAGCGAAAGCTCCCGAACTGGGCCACGAAGCCACCGATCAGGCTGGGGTCCACAAGCGTCTGCAGGCGCACCTCGGCGCCCGAGAGCCGTTCCAGCAGCGTCACGAGCCGGTCCCGCTGGTCACCGTCGATCTCGTCCGCCGCGGTCACCGTGGCGCTGACCACGCCCCGGGCGCGATCCAGCAGCTCGTCGGTCGCCTCGATGATCGCCGGCAGGTGCGCCAGACGGTAGTTGTCGAGCAGCAGACGGAGCATTCGCCGGGTCAGGTCGCCGGCGCCGAGCATGCCGGCGATCTCTTCCACCACCTCGCGCCTGGTTGCCGGAGGCACACCCGGGTTCGTTGCCATCCGGGCCAGTCGCGGTACCCGGCGCATCGCATCGGCGAAGGCCGCCAGCTCGTCCCGGGTCGCCTGAACCCCGTCGACCGAGCCGGCTGCACCCATGAGCGCCTGAGCGTAAGGCCTGGCGTAGCGGTAGATCACGACGCGCCCGCCCCGGGCGACGAAACGCCAGCACTGCTCTCCAGGCTCAGAAGGCCGCGCTCGAGCATCCGGCGTCGCGCCGACGCGCCCACGTCCCGCTCCAGTCGCTCGGCAGCAAGCGAAGCGGCAAGCCGGACCGCATGGCGCGCAAGTTCCTGCCGGGCGCGGGCGGTCCGGTTCCTGATCTCGGCACGGGTCTGCTCCCGCAGGCGTTCGCGCTCGCGCTCCGCAAGCGCCGCAATCTCTCGCGCCTCGCGTTCGCCTTCCTCCCGCGCACGCGCCACGGATTCGCCAACCTCCGCCTCCAGGGCGGCAAGCCTGGCCTCCAGGCCGGCCCGCAGCTCCTCGGCGTCGGCGCTCTGCCGGCGAGCGGTCATCAGGCTGTCCCGAATCTGGTTGCGACGGGCGTCGAGAGCCACCACGACTCTCGGCACGATCAGGTAGCCCAGCACGCCGAAGAAGACGATCATGTTGAACCAGGAGAAGACGACTCGCGGCAGGCCGAGGAACGTCGTCGATTCACCGCCCACCTCGGCGCCCCAGGCGGCCCCTGCACCAAGCAAGAGCATGGACGCGACGATGATCGGCACGACAGCCCTTCCTGTGCGTTGCCGCCGCGCAAGCCGCTTCATGACGGAGCGCCCATGAGCTTGCCTGCCATCTCCTCGCCGAGCCGCCGCGCCCGCTCCTCCAGGGAACGCCGCTGCTCCGCCACCTCGGCGTCCAGCGCGGCGACCGCCTCCTGCAGTTCCGCGTCCGCCTCCTGGCGCGCCTCCGCGACCAGCTGCTCGCGCGCCTGCTGAGCCTCCTTGCGCAGGCGGTCGCGATGCAGGGCGGCCTCGGACCGCGCCAGGGCGAGCTGCTTGCGCTGTTCGGCAATGCGCTCCTCGACCTCGGTCTGCGCCTGCTCGAAGGCCTCGCGCGACGTGGTGATCTCGGCGTCGCGGTCACGCAGGAGGCCCATGATCGGCCCGACAAGGGTTCTTCGGACCACCAGGTAGGTGGCCCCGAAGATCACCATGATGACCAGAAGACTGGCGTCGAAGTCCACGGTTTCTCGTCCCGCCCTCTGCTACCGCTCTCGTTCCGCTTTCGTCCGGATCTGTCTCTGTCGGGCCCTGGGTGTGGCGGCGTGGATCCGGCTCGTTTGGCGCGTTCCGAGTTGCCCTGGACGGACGCCGCCGCCAACGCCGCTCGCCGAACGAGCGTACAAGCACCCAGCGGGCCATGGTCGGCTCTCGCCCCAGGGGCCCCGGAAACGGGCGAAACGTAACACGGCAACCATGGCAGGTCAACGAACCGCCTTGTCCAACGACGAAGTGAGCCTGAACGGGGGCGGGCAATCCAGCGAGAAATGAGCACGTTGGTCGGCACTCGGGGATCATCGGAGGATGCTCGTGGCGCTTGATCTCCACCGTCTCGAGACTCTCGCCGGGTCGCCGCGCCCGTCTCCGGCAGCGCTGGAGCCGAGATCACCCCACAGGACCGGGAATCGACCTGCGCGTTCGTCAGGCGGACGCTGGTGCGCTTCCGGTTCAGCGCGGCCTTCGACCGGTCGGGGACGCGCCACAAGGCGCAGGAAGCCGCGCAACCTCAATGCTGAAGAGGCCCGACAAGGGCGTGGTACGCCCCTTGCTGGTCTGAGGTGACGGGGCTTCTCGCAGTGCCAATGGCCCGTCACCAGGGAGGACGCCGTTGGCACCCCTGACCTCGGGTCGCCGGCCGCCGGCTCGGCTGCCGGCCACCACTGCCCAAGGCGGTCGGACACCCGGCCAGGAACACCCGAAACCACCCCGGGAACGACCCCGGTTCACTGCTCTGGCAGCGCCGGGTTCATGCTCACTTTCAGGATTGGAAAGGACGGGAACGGCGACGGGCGTCGGCGACCCTGTAGCCTGACATTCATGGTGCGGCTGGAATGCGTGCCCAACGTCAGCGAGGGCCGGTGCACCGAAACCGTGAATGCCTGCGCCCGCGCCGTGCAGGCGCCCGGGGTTAAGGTGCTTGACGTGTCGTCGGACCGCGACCACAACCGGACCGTGCTGACCCTGCTCGGCGAGGCCAATGCCCTGGTCGAGGCGGTCCGCAGTCTGGCGAAGGTCGCCATGGACCGCATCAACCTGCAAGGGCACTCCGGTGTACACCCACGGCTCGGCGCCCTGGACGTGGCGCCCTTCGTGCCCCTGGCCTCACTGGCGCCTGTCACTCCCGTCCCGCAAGCCGGGGCCGGAGACGCACCGGCAGGTGGCATGTCGGCGGCAGTCAGCGCCGCAAGGCGCGCCGGCGCGGCGCTCGCCGACCTCGGCCCGCCCGTGTTCCTCTACGGCGAAGCCGCGGCCACTCCGGAACGCGGCACACTGGCCAACCATCGTCGCGGCGGCCTCAAACGCCTTGCCGAGCGGATGGCGAGCGGCGCCTGGAAGCCCGATCTGGGGCCGCACCGCCCGCATCGCACCGCCGGCGTCTTCTGCGTCGGGGCGCGGCCGCCCCTGGTGGCCTTCAACCTGCTCCTCGACACGGACCGGGTCGCGGTCGCCAGGCGGATTGCCGCGTCTCTCCGCGAGGCCGGCGGCGGCCCGCCCGGGGTGCGCGCCCTCGGCTTCCTGCTCGGCAGCCGCCGGCAGGCGCAGGTGAGCGTCAACCTGACGGACTGCGAACGGACCACCCTGCTGGACGTCGTCGAACGAGCCAGCGAGCTGGCCCGCCAGACCGACACGCGCGTCGTGGAGACCGAGCTCGTCGGCCTGGCGCCTCGGTGCGTCGTGCCGCCTGGCGCTGCCGAAGCTCTGCGCCTGCCGGATCTTCCGCCGGAGAAGATCCTCGAGACGCATCTCGAACGGCCCCACAAGCACCTGCGGACCGAGGGCTGGCGCCGGAACTGACTAACGAGGGGCACAGACAGCCAGCAGGCGACGCGGCATGCCGTCGAACGAGCCCGACGACATGGTGACCATGACGTCACCCGGTCGGGCGTCTGCCGCCGCCGCCTCGAGCAGCTCGTCGTTGGACGCGCAGGCGGCGGTCCCGGCGCCGAGCCGCCCGATGTCGTCGGCCAGTCGCTGCGGGTCGAACCCCTCCTCGCCCAGGCGCTCGCGGTGGAACACCGGCGCCAGGAACACCCCGTCGGCGGCGGCCAGCGCGGCGGCAAGGTCGGCCGCGAACTGCGCCCGGCCTGCGCTCAGGCTTCGCGGCTCGAACAGCGCCACCAGGCGGCGCCCCGGAAAGCGCTTCCGCAGCGCGGCGATCGATGCCGCGACCTCGGAGGCATGGTGGGCGAAGTCGTCCACCACCACGACGCCCCCAGCCTCGCCCACGACCTCCAGCCTGCGCCTGACGCCGCGGAACGTGGCGAGGGCCTCGCGCACGGCGTCTGGGTCGAGCCCGTCAGCGCGAGCGGCGATCCAGACTGCCGTGGCGTTGGCCGCGTTGTGCTCGCCCCACACGCCGAGTTCCAGCCGGGTGCGGCTGGCGCCGCCTTCTTGCTCGAGCACGAACGCGATGCCGTTCGAATGGCTCTCGACCGGTCCGGCGAGACGCACGTCGCCCGCCTTCGTGCCGTAGGTCACGACCCGGCAGGGGCTGTCCCTGGCGAGACGAACCACGGCCGGGTAGTCGGCGCAGGCGACGAGCAGACCGGTTGCCGGCAGCCGCTCGAGCAGTCCGGCGAACGCTCGTTCGAGATCGGCGAAGTCGGGGTAGAGATCGACGTGATCGTGCTCCACGCTCGTGAGGATCACGGTCTCCGGTCGGTAGTGCCAGAACTTCGGGCCGCGGTCGAACCACGCGGCGTTGTACTCGTCGCCCTCGATGGCGAAGCGGGGCCCGCTGCCGAGGGCGAATCCCGACGGCAGACCGATCGGCGCTCCGCCCACCAGGTACCCCGGGTCAAACCCGGCGCGAGAATGAACCCAGGCCGCCATCGCCGTCGTGGTCGTCTTGCCGTGGCTGCCGGCCACGACCAGGGGCTTGCGTTCCCTCAGCACGAACCGGTCGAGAGCCTCAGCCATCGACGTGCGGGGCAAGCCCAGTTCCTCGGTCGCCGCCGCTTCCGGATTCGTGCGTGGAACCGCGTTGCCGACGATCACCAGGTCGGGACGGGGATCGAGGTGCTCGCGGCGATAGCCGACCAGCGGTTCGATGCCGGCATTGGCGAGGATGTCGCTGGTCGGCGGGTAGAGCGGCGCGTCCGAACCGCGCACGTCGTGGCCCAGGTCGCGCAGGAGGCAGGCCAGCGGCGCCATCCCGGTGCCGCCAATGGCGATCATGTGGATGTTCACGGCGTGGCGGCCGGATGCTCGACGAGAAGAGAGCTCAGGAAGCGGCCGGGCGTTTCCAGATGCTGGCCTCGTCCTTCGGTCTTGCCGGGCCGCTCTGTCGGCGCAGCATCGCCGCTTCCATCTCGCTCAGCCTCGGCGCCAGGCAGCTTCGCTGCAGCCGCGTCAGATCGGCCGTGCCGGCAAGCGCCAGGTCGAGCAGGCCGTCGAACTCGGGCCGGGTGAACGTGCGACCCTCGGCCGTCCCCTGCACCTCGATGAGGTCGCCGTCGCCGGTGGCCACGACGTTCAGGTCGACCTGGGCATCGTGGTCTTCGACGTACTCCAGGTCCAACAGCAGCTCGTCCTGGCAGATGCCGACCGAGACGGCCGCCACGTCGTGCCTCACTGGCCACTTCTTCAGGTCGCCCTCCACCAGCATCCGGACGAGGGCCGCGGTGGTTGCCACCCAGGCGCCGGTGACTGCCGCCGTGCGGGTCCCGCCGTCGGCCTGAATCACGTCGCAGTCGATGGTGAGCGTGACTTCCGGGAGCTTGCGCAGGTTGATCGCCGAACGCAGTGCGCGCCCGATGAGCCGCTGAATCTCCGCCGTGCGGCCCGAAGGCCGGCCCTGCGCCACTTCGCGCCGACTGCGAGTCAGGGTGGCGCGCGGGAGCATCGAGTACTCGGCGGTCAGCCAGCCCTGGCCCTTGCCGATCAGGAACCGCGGAACGCGCCGCTCGACGCTCGCGGAGCAGAGCACCCTGGTGTCGCCGCACGAGATCAGGGCCGAGCCCTCCGCGAACTTCATCGCGTCCAGCTCGATGGTCACCGGCCGAAGTTCTGTGGTTGCCCGGCCGCCGGTCCGGGTGAAACTGCGGTCTCGATGCCTCATGTCGACGCCAGGCGTCAGCATACAGGCCCCCGAGCCTCCACGACCCCACCGCAAACCCGAATCGAAGTCCGTCGAAACCACGGCGACAATGGCCAGCGAGCGCCGATCCGACGCGTCGCGGACGCCGGGTGCGGCGCCGTCGCCATCTCCCCCGCGCCGGCCGGACTCGGCGGCGACGGCACGGGAGCTCCCCGGGTGCCACTGCCGGCCGGCCCGACTCAGCGCTCGCCGACGTCGACCCACTCGAGCGTCACGGGAGCGCCCAGGATGCGCTCGGCGAGGTCGGCAAAGCGGGGTCCGGCGTCGGTGGCGAAGAGCCTGATCTCAGCAGTCGCCTGCGCTTCATCGACCAGCCAGCCGCGGGCGCGCAGTTCTCGCGCCACCAGCTCGCCGGCCGCCTCCGCCGAATCGACCAGGGCAACGTCGGCCCCGCACACTCGAGCCAGCAACGAACGCAGCATCGGGTAGTGAGTGCATCCGAGCAGCAGCGTGTCGACGCCGGCCGCAAGCAGCGGCGTCACGTAGCGGCGGGCCACCTGCTCGGTGATGCTGTCGTCCTCCCAGCCCTCCTCGACCAGTGGCACCAGCAGCGGACAGGCGCGCTGGCTGACCCGCAGCTCGGGGCCGAGGCGACGGATGGCGTCCACGTAGGCGCCGGACCGCACCGTGGATTCGGTCGCGATGACGCCCACATGCGCGCTCGCGGCGGCCACGGCGGCCGAAGCTCCCGGCGCCAGGACGCCCCAGCACGGCGCCTGCACCACCAGGTGTTCCAGCGCCATGGCCGACGCCGTGTTGCAGGCCACGACCAGGGCATCGACGCCGCGCCGCTCCAGGAAGTCGACGTTCGTCTGCGAGTACCGGCGCACGGTCCGGCGCGACTTCGTTCCGTAGGGCAGCCGCGCCGTGTCGCCCAGGTAGAGAATCGAGGCGCCAGCCGCCCGCCGTCTGAGCGCCGCCACCACGGTGAGGCCGCCGACGCCGGAATCGAAGACGCCGATGACCGGCTGGCGGCGGGGCAAGGCGTCAGGGGCCTGGAGCGGTCGACGGCGCGTTCCGGCCCGGGTCGGGGAGCAGCGGCCGGGTGGTGTCGACGTGACCGGCAAAGGTCGTGCGCTGCTCTCCGTTCCACATCAGGGCCACGCGCTCGATGCCGGGACTTGCCGCAAGGCTGTTCACCAGGCTGTAGACCGCCGCAAGCTCCTGGCGCAGCCCCATCTCGGGCCGCGTCAGTCGACCTGCCTCGCCGCCCTGCTCGACCGACAGATCGACCCATGCCAGCCCATCCACAAGGTCGAACGCCTGCAGCCGCACGTCGGCCGGCAGCGGCGGCAGGAGGCCGCCGGCCGTCCAGCCGGTCGCTCCGGTCACTGGCGGCCCGTCGAGCAGCGCCGCGACGATGGCCGCCCCCGCCTCCTCCGGGCTCGAGGAAGCCGCCACCGGCCCGGGCGCGCACCGAAGCAGGTGGTCGGGGCCCGGGAAGCAGAGCGTTGCCTGCTGCTCGCCCTGCGTGAGCGGCGCAGCGCCTTCGGCCTGGTCGGTCGGCCCCGGGTCGCCGCCGCAGGCCAGAAACAGGACGATCGCCGACAGCCGGATCGCGCCGTTCCCCAGGCCATGCTCGGCCGCGAACCGAGCGGCGGCACGGGCCGAAACCGGGACCGCAACTGCGTTGCGCACGGCAGGTCTCACGGAATCGATCGGTCCACGAAAGGGCCTGCGGGCACATCCGCAGGCAAGTCGTCCTCAACGGACACGATCTCTCGATAGATCCGAATCGCGCCCGCGATGGCCTCCAGGACGTCGCGTCCGCGCGGTCCGTGCAGCAGCGCCGTCCTCCGGCGGCCGCTGTCGTCGTGTCCGAACTCCAGAAGCACGGCTGGCATGGCTGCGCCGGCGAGCACTCGAAGCGGCGCCCGCTCGATGCGACGATTCCGCAGGCCCAGAGCGTCGCTGACCTCGGTCTGCACGAGGCGCGCGAGCAGTGCGCTTCGCTCCCGCTGGTCGTCGTGCGCCCGCGCCCACGGGCGCAGCGGTGGCATGACGAATGGCGGCGGGCCGGAGTCGGTCAAGGCGGGATCACTCGCCCCGTGGTCGCTTCGCTGCCGATGCACCGGCGCGTTGTCCCGACTTCGGGCCGAGCGGGACGGGTCGCCGGCAGACCAAGGAGACGGCTCGTCCCGTTCGACGAAGGCGAAAGGCTCGGTGTGGGGCTCGTCCGCCCCGTCCCCGTCGGGCACTTCGGCAGAACTGGCGGCGACGGCCGAATCGGACGCCTCGGCCGGTTCGTCGGAATCGAGCGAGTCGGCCGTCTCGCCCCGAGCCGGTGCGGCCAGCACCCAGGCCTGGAACATGTCGCCGGGCCGGGAGCTCCCTGCGGGGCTCAGGTGAATCGAGAGCAAGAGGTCGGCGCGGTGCTGATTGGCCAGGGCAGTTCGGTTGTCGACCGGCACGGTGCGGTCGTCGGGCCGGGTGAGCACCACCCGCGCTCCGAGTTCAGCCTCCAGGTAAGACTCCAGCGCCCGGGCGAACGACAGCGCAACGTCCTTCTCCGGGCCTCCGGTCGCCGTGGACAGGCCGCTGTCCGTACCGCCATGCCCGGGGTCAAGCACGATACGGAACTCGTCTCTGTCCTGCGCCCCGGCTGCCGCTGAGAGGCGCACGCCCCGAGCCCGGGTCACCTCCATGACCAGGCGTACTTCCGGCGGACGGCCCACCAGGTACGGCGCCGAGACCTCGGCGCCGGGCGCAAGGCCCACGTCCAGCGAACGCTCGCTCACTTCCAGCCATCGCACCAGCGGGTCGTCGAGCCGCGAGCGCCGGCGCGGTTCGAGGACGGCCCCCAGGAGCTGAATGCGGTAGCCGGAAGCGCGGCGCTCCAGGCGAAAGTCTGGACGACGAGGAAAGGTGGCCACCAGCGTCGTGACTCCGAAGTCATGCACGCTGTCGATCGCGAGGTCCAGCCTCGGCTGGCCGGCGTTCCTGACTCGCAGCACGCCCCGCCGTCGGTCGAAGTCGAAGCGATAGCCGAGCTCCGAAGGCCAGATCGTCCCCAGGGCATCGACCGGCGCGAACAGGTGGCGAGGCGGGGGAGGATCGTCGAAGCGGTCCGGCGGGTCCTCGGCAGCTCTGTCGGCGCCCGGGTCGTCGTCACCCTCGCTCCCGTCGTTCTCGCGGCTCTCGTCATCCTCCGGCAGATCCGGCAGCGGCGCCGGCGGGTCGACCCAGGGCCGGACGGACAGGCTCCGCACCGCGCCATCGACGACGATCTGCCGACCCAGCGGCCCGAGGACAACCTCGCGTCCGCCGACCCGCAGAGTGTGCGCGTCGCCGAGCGGGCCGACCTCCAGTTCGCCGCCGAGCACCTCGACGACCGGACGAAGCGCCAGAAGCGGCCCGGAAGACGACTCGACCCACGGCAGGGGAACGGCGCGACCGTCCACCACCAGCGTGCCCTGCGCGCGCGACAGAATGACCGTCTCCGGCTCGTCGTCCTGCTGCGCCGGCAGGGGGCCGGCCAGCAGCAACACCAGGGCAGAGGCCACGAGAGCAGAGACCGAACCGCAGGCCCCTGGCCGGAGATGCGCCGCCACTTCCACCACCGCACAAACTAACACCGCGGCACGGGCGCCGATTCCGCGGAGAGGCTGGGTTCGCGTGGTAGCCCGTACGGGATTCGAACCCGTGTTACTGGCGTGAGAGGCCAGCGTCCTGGACCCCTAGACGAACGGGCCACGCAAAGTCAGCAGGAGACCATAGCACAGCGGGCGACACGGATTGCGCCGCCCACGGTCCGATTTCGGGAGATCTACTGCCCGTCGGCAGCGGAGGCGCTGGCCTCCCGCGAAGCCCGGGACGGCGCAACCCTCATGACCAGGCGTTCTGCGTGGTTCCTGACCACCACCTCCTGGTTCTCGCACCGGATTCGGCGTTCCTCCACGACGACCGCGTGCCTGCCGTTCGAGCTGACGAAGACCGCCTCGCCTCCGCCTTCCGCGAACCCGGCGAGCGGCCGCTTCGGACGCCAGTCAGACACGCGCCGTTCCTCGACGCGAGTCCACGGGTCCCTCCAGAGGTGCTCGACGCGGTAACGAGCGCGGCGACTGACAACCCGAACAAAGCCCCGTTCATGGTGCGGCATCGCCGACGTCTGCTCCGACCTCTCGAGAAACCAGAAGGGCGCCTCCGACCCGGACGCCAGACCCAGATCCGGGAGATGATGGGCCTTCCAGCCACCCGATGAAGCGCCCAGAGCACCCGTTCGGCCCACTGCCACCGGAACTCCACCTCCGTCACGCCATCTCCCCGGAGGAAAGGAACGACGTGAGGCGATCCCCTGCCGTCGGCGAACCGCAGGATGTACCCGCCGTCGCCTCGCGGCACGAGGACGACCGGACCGTCGGACTCGAGGAACGTGACAAACGGCTCATCCAGCCATCCGTCGATGTCCGCTTCATCGTCTGTGACGGAGGCGCTGTCGAATCGTGTGGTTCTGCTCGAGGCCGTGCGCCCAAACGTGAACGCGGTTCCGCTGGCGCCGGCGTGCATGGCCCATGCTTCACCGTCTCCCGACACGTAAACGAACGGAGGGTGCATGCCGTAGCCCTCCTCGGAGTCTCGCCTGCTGTCCCACTCCCAGAGGCTCCTCACCTTGTCCTTGCCGTCGAGCTCGATGATCTCGTGCGACAGCGAACCATGGTCGCCGCCACCGGGATGGGCCCTGAAGTTCCAGAGTGCCAGGCGTCCGCCCACCAGCGGCTTCGTCGTCTTGACCCTTCTCCCCGGCAACTCGACGGTCCGGATCCCGCCGCCGTCCAACCGCACCAGAAACGAGCCATCCCGCGCACTCTGGCTCCGGCGCATCACCAACAGAGCTTCGCCGTCGTCCCTCACCATCCCGCCGACCATCGTTCGACCGGGTAGCTCCACGCTTTCCCCGTACGCCGGGCCTGTCAATGCAACGGCGACGACCAGAACCCCGCGGAGCCACGTCAGCATCGGATTCCCCGCCCCGTCAGTCGGAGCAGTGGGCCTCACGGGCGTGGAAGATAAAGCCCAGTGCTTCCGCGGCAGCTTCTGCCGCCGAACAGATGCTCGATCGGATCACGCCATTCGCCATCGGGACCTACTGACCCCAAGTGCAGGTGAGGGCCGTTCGTCGTCCCTGTCCCCCCATACTTCCCGATGCGGCCTCCTGTCGGAACCCAGTCGCCGTCCTGAGCACGCGAGTCTGCTGCAAGATCGCAGTACACCTCGTAGCTACCATCTTCGTGGTGTACCTTCACCCATTCGCCGCAACTTTGAGTTCTGCCGCGTTCCACTCGCCCAGCCTTCACAGCTCTGAACGTGGTGCCGTTGTACGTCTGAATGTCGATTCCTCGATGCAACCGGTTCCCACGTCTAGCTCCAGACACGTCGCCGCGATCGAAGTTCCAACCTTTGCACGGCCGCATCTTGTCCGCTACTTCATTCAAGCTCAGAACCCTGGGTCTTCGGGCCGCGGAGGAGGAGGCGCCACCGACCAGCAAGACGGCAAGAAATCGCAGTCGTCCTGAAGACCATGGGTCGCCCAGGTCGAAGTCGCAGCGCTCGCTTGCATCATCGTCACAGATCGTGCCACCACCACCCTGAGCTCCAACAGGCGAAGCCAGCACGACTACGGACAATCCAGCCAGCAGATCGCATGCGAGCCAATGCAAAGGAGCCTTCCGGCCAATGGGCATCCGCCGGGATCCTCCCTTCGCCTCAGCGGCCCGGCATCACCAGTGGCTCTATGGGCGCCTTGAGGGTGATCGTCTCCTCCCTCGGCACGTAGCAGACCGTCTCGCTGCAGGCCTGGTACACGACGTGGACCGGGATTTCGATCTCGGTGGGCTTGTCGCGAATCGGCCAGTCGAGGATCTCCGAATCGAGAGCGAGCGGCACGGTGACTTCCGTCACGCCCTCGTAGACGTTCAGGGTCACGCCCAGTTCCGGGAACTCTCGTTCCGAGGTCGACGGATAGACGGGATCTCCCAGCCTGACGCCCTTCGTCGGCACGACGGTAGCCGTCGACGCGATGAAGCCGTCCGGGAGCGGATCCGCGTAGATGTGGTACCCGTCCGCGACCTCGAAGCGCACGTTGAGCGCACTCGTGTACTCAAACCGCAGCGCGTCGTCCGCGAGGAAGGCGGAGACCCGGACGTGCTCGTCGCCGAGCTCGGCCGTCGGAACCTCGTGGCTGGCGAGAATGCGGCCGATGGCGCTGTCGCGGATCGTCCCCGCGGAGGTCCGCGTCGCATAGTGGCGATGGAAGAACTTCTCCGTCACGACGCCGTCGTGGTCGACGACGTAGACGCCGGGGAAGGGGATGCCGTAGAAGCCGCGCTCCGTGGCGCGGTTCATCACGTCCGAGTCGGGGTCGATGGTGGTGTTCAGGATGCCGAAGCGCTTGATGACCGCCGAGTCGTGGTCCGACAGGAGGTCATAGGCAATGCCGTGCCCGTCGGAGAACTCCTTCAGGTGCTTCTGCGAGTCGTAGCTGACGCCGTATACCTTGATGCCCTCGGCGTCGAAGAGCGAGAGATTGTCCTGCAGCTCGACCAGCTGCGTGCGGCAGTACGGTCACCAGACGGCGGAGCGATAGAAGACGACGATCGCCTTCGAGTCGCCCCGGTCCGCGTGGAAGTCGACCAGCTTGCCGTCCTGGTTCGCCAGCTCGAACTCCGGCAGGCGCTCGCCGATGGCGGGGCCGGTGGGGAACTCGTGCTCCGCCGGGTAGCGACGCCCGGGATGGCTCGCCGGGACCGGCACGGTGATGCCGAGATCGTCCTTGATCGAGTCGGCGGGGAGGTTCTCGTGGGCGGCCTTCACCTTCTGTTCGCCCTCCTCCTCGCTCTCGTCTGCAAGCGCCGGGCCGGCCAGCAGCAACGCCAGCAGCGCCAGGAAGGGCGCAGTCACGGCAGGTACGCGTCTGCCTCGAGTTCGGTTCATTGCTGGTTGCTCCTCTGGTCGCGGTCCGGCCGAATCTGGTCGGCCAGTCGCAGGACGCTACCAGACCCGCCCCCGATTGCCACGCCGTTCGTGCTGCATGGCGCAGTCGGTGCCGCAGGGGGCAGCAGGAGGCCGAAGCGGGCCGCACGGGAGGCCGGCGGGGGGGGCGGCGCATTGGAGGTTGGCCAGGGATCGGCGCAGGTCGCGGTTGGCTGCGCCGAGAAGACCGCTGCCCTGCCTGAAGACCCGCGGCAGCCAACCGAGCCGCCGGACGGTCAGGAAACGGACCGGAACAGCTGTTCACCCAGGTCGCCGAGCTCGCGGGCCGGACCCTGCTCGACAACGCGGCCGTCCTTCATCACCGCGATCTCGTCGCAGAGGGCGCGGACGACCTTCAGGTCGTGGCTGATGAACAGGTAGGTCAGGCGGTGGCGACGCTGGAGGTCGAGGAGAAGGTCGATGATCCGGGCCTGGACCGTCATGTCGAGAGACGACGTGGGCTCGTCGAGGACAACGAAGCGGGGCCGGAGGATCATGGCGCGCGCGATGGCGATGCGCTGGCGCTGCCCACCCGAGAACTCGTGCGGGTAGCGGCTGCCGATCTCCGGATCGAGGCCGACCTCGTCCAGAACGGCCGCGACCCGGCGACGCCGGGCCTCGGCGTCGAGACCCGGCTCGTGGACGGTCAGGCCCTCGGCGACGATCTGCTCCACGACAAGGCGCGGCGAGAGGCTGCCGAACGGATCCTGGAAGACGATCTGCACCGAGCGCCTGAGCCTCCTGAGCTGCCGAAAGTTCAGGCCGTCGATCCTCCGGCCGTCGAACAGAATCTCGCCGCGGCTCGCCAGCAGGCGGACCAGGGCCATGGCCAGGGTCGTCTTGCCGCTGCCGGATTCACCGACGACGCCGAGGCTGCGGCCCTCGCGAACGCGCAGCGACACGTCGTCGACGGCGACCCGGGACCGAGGCCGTGGCCAGCCCCGGAGCGAAAACTCGACGGTCAGAGCCTTCGCCTCGACCAGGATCGGAGCATCGTCCTCCGGCGCCGCGCGCGCGCCGCTCGGCTCGGCCTCGAGCAGCTTGCGGGTGTACGCGTGCTGCGGGCGAGCGAAGATCGACGTGGTGCCACCTTCCTCGACCACCCTGCCCCGCTCCATGACGTGGACCCGGTCCGCCATCGTGCGAACGATGCCCAGGTCGTGGGTGATCAGCAGCAGGGCCATGTCGAGGCGCTTCTGCAGATCCCCGATGAGGGCGAGGATCTGCGCCTGGACGGTTACGTCGAGGGCGGTGGTCGGCTCGTCTGCGATCAGCAGATCCGGGTCGCCGGCGACGGCCATGGCGATCATCACGCGCTGTCGCTGACCGCCCGAAAGCTGATGGGGGTACGAACCGAGCCGGTCGCGGGCCTCGCGCAGACCGACCATCTCCAGCAGTTCCACGGTGCGCTCGCGCGCCTCGGCCCCACGCAGGCCGCGGTGCAGCGTCAGCACCTCCTCGACCTGACGCCGGATCGTGTGCAGGGGGTTCAGCGAGGTCATCGGTTCCTGGAAGACCATCGAGACGCGGCGGCCGCGCACGGCGCGCATCTCTTCGTCGCCGGCGCCGACGAGCTCGCGGCCATCGAGACGAATGGAACCGCGCGGATGCGACGCCTGCGGGTACGGAAGCAGCTGCAGAACGGACAGGGCGGTCACGGACTTGCCCGAGCCGGACTCGCCGACCAGGGCGACGGATTCGCCACGGTCGAGGCGCAGATCGACGCCGTGGACGACCTCGACGCCGCCGAAAGCGACCACGAGGTCGCCGATCTCGAGCAGAGGGACCGGCGACGTCCCCGCCTCGACACTCGGCGCCATCCCGCCGCGCTCGCTGCCGGTCATCGCGCGCGCCGCGGGTCGAAGGCGTCGCGCAGGGCTTCGCCGATGAAGATGACCAGCGTGAGCAGGGCGGCAAGGGTGAAGAAAGACACTATGCCAAGCCAGGGGGCATGAAGGTTCATGCGGCCCTGGGCCAGCAACCGGCCGAGCGAGGGCGAATCGGCAGGCAGGCCGAAACCCAGAAAGTCGAGCGAGGTCAGCAGCGTGATCGCGCCGGTGAGGATGAAGGGCAGGAAGGTCAGGGTGGCGACCATCGCGTTGGGCAGGACGTGCCGACGAACGATGGTGGCGTCACCCACGCCCAGGGCACGGGCCGCGGCGACGTACTGGAGATTGCGGGCGCGCAGCACCTCCGCGCGGACGACGCCGACCAGCGCCATCCAGCTGAAGGCGACCAGGATGCCGAGCAGCCAGAAGACGTTGGACTCGACCACGCTGGCGAGGATGATGAGCACGAAGAGAATCGGCAGACCGGCCCAGATCTCGATGACGCGCTGGCCAAGCAGATCCACCTTGCCGCCCAGATAACCCTGGACGGCGCCGGCGATGACGCCGATGACCGAGCTGAGCGCGGTCAGCACGAACCCGAACAGGAACGACAGGCGGGTTCCGTAGATCAGGCCGGCAAGCACGTCCTTGCCGACGTCGTCCGTGCCCAGCCAGTGACGCGACGACGGCGGCCAGGGCGCGGGGCCGGGCAGTTCGTAGTCGATGGTGTCGTGGGCCCAGGGAATCGGCGGCCAGATCATCCATCCTCCGCTCCCGCGCACGAGATCGCGGAAGAACTCCTCGCGGTAGTCCGCCTCGGTCTCGAAGACGCCGCCGAACTCGGTCTCCGCGTAGGTGGCGACCATGGGGAACCAGAACCGTCCGTCGTGGCGGATGACCAGCGGCTTGTCGTTGGCGAAGAACTCGGCGAACAGCGAGGCGCCGAAGACGACCAGGAAGATGCGGAGCGACCACAGGCCCCTCCGGTTCGCCCTGAACGCGGCCCACCTCCTGCGGCCCAGGCTGCTCACACCTCGCGGGTCTCGAAGTCGATGCGCGGGTCGGTGAGCGTGTAGGTCACATCGGTCAGGAGCTGGAGCACGAGGGCGAGCAGGGTCGAGATGTAGAGGGTGCCGAAGATGATCGGGTAGTCGCGGTTCAGGATCGCCTCGAAGCCCAGCAGCCCCAGGCCGTCGAGCGAGAAGATGATCTCGGCCAGGAGCACCCCGGTGAACAGCGCACCGACGAGGGCGCGCGGGAAGCCGGCGATGACGATCAGCATCCCGTTGCGGAACACGTGGCCGTAGAGCACGCGGCGCAGCGGCAGACCCTTGGCGCGGGCGGTCAGCACGTACTGACGGTTGATCTCGTCGAGAAAGGAGTTCTTGGTCAGCATGGTCAGCGTGGCGAAGCTGCCCGCGACAAGCGCAGCGATGGGCAGGACGAGGTGCCAGAAGTAGTCCTTCACCTGCGCCCAGAGGCCAAGGTCCGCGAAGTCCTCCGACACCAGGCCGCGCAGCGGGAAGTACTCGATCAGGCCGCCGCGGGCAAACAGGACGATCAGCAGGACGGCGAGGATGAAGGCCGGAATGGCGTAACCGACCAGGATGACCACGCTGGTCCAGACGTCGAAGGCGGAGCCGTCGGTCGTTGCCTTGCGAATGCCGAGCGGGATGGAGACGGAGTAGACGATGAGCAGCGTCCACAGGCCCAGCGACATGGACACTGGCAGCCGGTCCAGAACCAGCTCGATGACCGGCACGTCCTGGTAGAAGCTCTCGCCCAGGTCGAAGCGCAGGTAGTCGCCCAGCATGATGAGGAAGCGGACCGGCGCCGGCTTGTCGAACCCGAACTGACGCTCGAGCTCCTCCACCAGCGCCGGATCGATGCCGCCGGTGGACACGAACTCGGTCTCCACCGTCGAACCGACCGAGCCTCCCAGGACGCCGGTCGTGCCGTCGGCGGCGCCTTGAAGACGCGCAATCGCCTGATCGATCGGACCGCCCGGGGCTGCCTGGATGATGACGAAGTTCACCAGCAGGACGCCGACCAGGGTCGGGACCATGAGCAGCAGGCGGCGCAGGACGTAGAGGGCCATCGCTCGTTCAGCCCTGGCTGGCGGCGGCCGCGACGCGTCTGCCGGCGTCAGCGCGATTCGCCAAGGGCCCTGTCCAGCCGGTCGCTCTTCTCCTGGTCGAACCACCAGAGGTACGGAAAGCCGACCCAGTTCATGTGCTCGTGTCCGAGCGGCGGATGGCCGAACCGGTCCCACCAGAGGAGGTGGCGGCCCTTCGGGGCGCCCTCGGGAATCACGTGGAAGTTCCAGAGCAGCACCCGGTCCAGGGCCCTGCCGGCGACGTTCATCTCCTCCTCGGTCCCGGCGGCGATCACGTGTTCGACCAGCGCATCCACCGCGGGATTCCGGATACCCGGGTAGTTCAGCAAGTTCGGCAGATCGGCGCTCGCCGAGGTCAGGTGACTCCGCAGCCGGGCCGGCTGCGGGATGAGGTGGGTGTAGATCTTCTGCATCGTCATGTCGAAGTCGTACCCGCGGGCGCGATTCGTGTAGATGTTCGACTCGACGCGCCTGACCGTGGCCTCGATGCCCAGCCGCCTCAGGTTCTCCGCCCAGGGCACGAGCATCCGTTCGTGCTCCAGGAGCCGGACCATGACCTCGAAGCGAAGCGGCTCGCCGGTCTCGACGTGGACGCGCCGGAAGTCGCGCACGACCCAGCCGGCTTCGCGAAGCAGGGCGTCGGCGCGCAGCAGGGCGTCGCGGTTGCGGCCCCGGCCGTCGGTGGCGGGGAGGGCGAACTCGTCAGTGAACGCCCGCTCGGGAACGTGCTCGGGGAAGCGCTCGCGCAGCGGTTCGAGCAGCGCCAGCTCTGCCGGCGAGGGCAGGCCGCGTGCCGCCATCTCGGACTGGAGGAAGAACGTGGCGTTGCGCCGCAGGGCGCCGTGCTGGAGGACCCGGTTGCCCCAGTCGAAGTTGTAGCTGAGAGTCAGCGCCTCGCGTACCCGCAGGTCGTCGAACGGGGGCCGACGGGCGTTGAAGACGATGGACCAGTGCATGCCGTAGGGCATGCCCATGCGGTAGGTCTCCTTGTTGAAGAGGCCCATCTCGACTTCGGCGAAGTCGTACGCGGTGGCCACCTCGCGCTCGTCCTGGTCGCGCCACCAGTCCACGACCCGCGCCTTCAGCGCCTGAATGCCCGCCTTCATGTCGCGGAAGTAGAGAACGCTGACCCGGTCGAAGTTGTGGTAGCCGCGCCTGACGGGCAGATCCTCTCCCCAGTAGTCGTCGACCTTCTCGTACACGACCCGCCGCCCCGGGTCGACCTCGGCCACCCGGTAGGCGCCGTTGCCGAGCGGCCCTTCGAGGCTGGTGGCGGTGAAATCCCGGCCTTCCCACCAGTGCTTCGGCATGACCAGGAAGGAGGACGCCTCCATCACGGCTCGCCGGGTGCGACCCTCGGGCGCGAACAGGAAGCGGAACGAGCGCTCGCCCAGTCGCTCGATGGCCTCGACGTTGCGCCAGGCAGCCTTGAATGCGACCGGACCATCGGCCTTGAGGGTCCGCCAGGTCCACAGAACGTCGTCCACACTCACCGGCACGCCGTCGTGCCAGCGGGCCTCGTGCCGCAGCGTGTAGGCCACCCAGCCGTGGTCGTCCGCAACTTCGACAGTCTCGCACAGCAGGCAGTACAGGGTGGAGAGCTCGTCCTCGGACGGCATCATCAGCCGATCGAACGTGACCGAGCTGCCAACCGAGCGGCTGTACGTCTCCGTGCGGCCCTTGTCGACGTACGGATTGAGATTGTTGAAGGTGCCCGGAAGCCAGGTGCGCATCTCGCCGCCCTTGGGGGCGTCCGGGTTGACGTAGTCGAAGTGGAGCATGTCGGCGCCGTACTTCGGTTCGCCGAAGTAGGCGATGGCATGGCTCGGCTGGGCCCCGAGCGAGCCCGGGGCGGCCAGCCCGCCCGCCAGGAGCGCCGCGCAGGCGATCGACAAGATGCTGGCCGATCCCGGTGCAGATCTGCGTGGAAGCGCCGTACCGGAGCAGGCAGGCAGGCTCGGGCGCTCTCCGGGACCGCAGCGCCGGGAAGGGCGGCGCAGGGCGAACCGAAGGCCGGGCCGCAGCCTGGCGATCAAGCTGAGGCGAGGTTGCACGCTCGCCACGTTACAGGCCCCCGACCCGGCGCAGCTTCCGGCAGGCCGGGGACAAGGCGACCGCATCGCCGCAGCCCTTCCGAAGCCGCTAGTTGCTGCCGGAACCGCCGCCCATGCCGCCGCCACCGAGGCCGTAGAGGGTCTTCCGACCGCCGAGGCGGAAGTTCGCCATCACGCCGACTTCGCGCTCGTCGGTGAGCGAACCCCGAATCACGCCGGTGCCGAAGCCGTAGCCCTCGTTCGGCCGCCACTGCTGCACCGCGATCTCGTCGAGCACGTTCTTGGCGAACAGATGCACCTGCAGGCCCTCGCGCGGCGTGAACCAGATGGCCCGCAGGTCGAGCCGCGTGTAGTCGGGAATCTTGTACTTGGGCAGGTTGCTGACGTCGGCTTCCTTCTCGTCGGTGAAACCGAGAGTGCCGAGCAGGCGGACGCTTCCGAACGCGTCGCTCGTCGGCATGTCGTAGATGGCCGTCAGCGAGTACTTGTGCTTCGGCTGCAGCGGCATCCGGTTGCCACCGAAGTTGGTCAGACCGGCGACCTCCTGGGTGAACGTGTTGCCCTGACGGTCCTCGAACTCGACCGTCTCGGTCGGCGCGTCCGGATCGCAGCAGTAGGTGGTCCAGAACTCGCCCATCTCGGACTCCAGGTAGTTGTACCAGCCGCGGATGGTGAAGCGGTCGGTCGCGCGCCACGCCGCGGTCAGCTCCAGCCCCTGGATCCAGCTGCCGTCGATCGAGTTCCACTCCCCTTCGAAGATGCTCTCGCCCGGGATCCGCTGTTCCACCGGCAGCAGCCGGTCCGAGTTGACCCAGTAGCCCAGGAAGTCCTGATGGAAGACCACCGCTTCCATCTGCAGCCGACTGTCGGCCAGCAGTCCCTTCCAGCCGCCCTCCCAGTTGATCACTTCCTCGGAGTCGAAGGTGACCTCGGTCAGATTGCCGAAGCCGAGGAAACCGCCCGGGCGGCCGCCCTTCGAGACCCGTCCGTACCACATGCTGGTGGGATCGGCCGAGTACTGGAAGCCGGCGTTCCAGGTGGTCTGCGTCCACTCCGCGTCGTTCTTGCCCTCGAAGCCCTCGACGGACGCGTTGCGGAAGATCCACAGGTCGACCGCGAAGCCGAAGTCGATGCCGATGCGGACGTCGTTCTGCACGTGGGTCTTGATGTCCCGGTCGTGCCGGATGCCGCCGAACAGCGTCCAGCTGTCGCCGAGCTGGAACTCCACGTTGGCGTAGGCGGCTTCCGTCTCGAACTGCGAGTGACCGTAGAAGTCGAGCCAGTGGCCGTTCATGCTGCCGTTCGAGAACGCGCCGATGGCGCCCGCGTTCGACCAGTCGAGCAGCTGGCCAGGGCAGGCCCACACGCCGCCGGCGCCGGACTGGGCGGACATCGTGCCGAAGTCGCTCAGCAGGGGCAGGCCGAAGGACGGCAGCGAGGCCTCACACGTTTCGAGCGTGTTCGTGTTGAACGCGGCGTTCGAGAACTCGAAGAAGCGGGCATCGTAGGGCTCGTCTCCCTCGCGCTGGAAGACGCCAAGGACGAACTGGAAGTCGCCGGCGAAGCTCGACGCCAGGCTCAGTTCGTGGGAGGTCTGCTCCGAGTATCGGTAGTAGTTCGTCATCGTGTCGGAGAACGGATAGCCGTTCGCGTCGAGGAACGGGTCGTCCGGACCGCCCATGCGCGAGGTGCCGTCGGTGTCCGTCTGCGCGTTCTCCGTCGATTCTCGATAGCCGCCCTTGTACCTGATGGACAGCCCGCGACCAGGCCGAACGTTGAGGTCGGCCACGCCCAGCGTGAGTTCGGAGTCCTCGTTGCCGGGCGTGTTGTAGTCGACCACGTTGCGCAGGTCGTCGCCGGAGCAGATGAGCTGATTCGGATCGCTCAGGTCGCAATCCCGGACGGACGGCGCCTGGTTGTCGGCGCCGAGGAACGGGTTGGGGAACGTGCAGACCGGGCTGCCGTCGGGCGCGGTGCCCATCAGCAGGCACTCCGTGGTCACGTCGCGGCCCGTCAGTTCGACGGAGGTGCGGGGAGCGCCGCTGTCCTCGCGGCCGGCGTAGCGGAGGTTGAAGTCCGCCGCCTCGCCCAGGTAGCGCAGCTGCGGCGCCCAATGGGTGTTGTCCGGTTCGTCGTAGTCGCCGCCCGGGCCGATGTTGGGCTGGGCCCCTTCGCCCTGCCAGCTTCCCGCCGTCAGGCGCCAGCTCACGCTGCTCTCGCCGAGCGGCCCGCCGAGAGCCAGGTCGCCGCGCTGCGACGTCTGGTCGGTGTACTCGGCCAGGGCGTTCACGTCGAACTGCGCCGTGGGCTTGATCGTGTTGAAGCTGATGGCGCCGGCGATGGCTGCGCGTCCGCCCGTCGTTCCCTGCGGACCGCGGGCGACGGCCATGCTCTCGACATCGAACAGGTTGCCCGGCTCCAGCCCGTACAGCTCGTCCGTGTAGACGCCGTCGACGTAGGTGGCCACGGCCGTTGACGAGAAGAACTCCTGGTTCCGCTGCGAACCAAGACCGCGGATGTAGAGGTGGTTGCCGTGACCGGAGTCGGGCGACTGATGGCCGATCTGCAGGCCCGGCGTGAGCGCCTCCAGGTCGTTGTTGTTGTTCATGCCCAGCTCGACCACCATGCCCTCGTTGAAGCCGGTGACCGCCATCGGCCGTCGCAGGACGTTCTCCTCGCCCAGCTCGCCCTGGACGACGATCTCCTCGACCACGGAGAGGCCGAGCGCGAACTCGATCGAACCCGCGCCCCCGGACACGTCGACCTGCTCGCTCGCGGACCGGAAGCCCTGAAGCTCGGCCGTCGCGGTGTAGGCGCCGTCGGCCACGCCGTCGATGCGGAAGGCGCCAGCGGCGTCGGTCTGGACGCTCTTGCCAAGATCTGCGCCATCGGCCCCCTGCAGGCTGACCGTGACTCCGGGCAGCGCACCCCCCTCGCGGTCGAAGACGGTGCCGGAGATGCTGCCGTCCTGGGCCGCCGCCGGCGCCGCAAGCAGCGCCAGTCCGAAGAAGCCAGAGAAGGCGAACGTCAGACTCCGATTCCAGTCCCGTTGCTTGCTGCTCATCTTTGGGTCTCCTCGCGGTTCAGGGGCTCTCGCTGTCGCTCGACCCCTCGTTGTGCGTTCCGTCGTCTGCGCTCCTCCGCCCGAGGCCGCCGCCGCCAGGATCCCGGCCGCCGGCAAGCTGCCGGCCGGCGACCGATTCTCGCGACGCGACAGACCTGACTGTCAAGAACACGTGAAAGCATGGTACAGCGTTTCACCTTTTCCGCAACGGCAAAGGCCCTTCCGCAATCGCGCAGGCCCGGCCGGTGCGTCGGGCCGGCGAGTTCGGGCTGCAGGGCGCCGGAAGCCGGCGCGGCTGCAGGTCGCCGTCCCTGGCAGCCTTCGCGGTCGCCCTCTGCCGGACGACGGCCCAAACTGTGACACCGTTACAAGTTTGGTAGGCTGGCGCGGTGAACCCGGAGGAACACGGAATGAAGCGATCTGCGATCTCTGTTGCAGCAGCCGCCCTGCTCGCCTTCACGGCGCCGGCCGGCGCCCTGGCCGAGGACGCCTGCGTGCCCGGCGGCAGGGTGCTCACCATGCCCGAGAAGGCCTCCGAGTACGCGGCGATGTGCCTGCCCCACGTCGGCGTGCCGCCAACCATCGACTGCGGCGCCGGCGTACGCATCCCCATCCGCGTCGACGGCGTGGAGGTGTTCGAGAGCGTCGGCGCACGCGAGTGCGACACGCCCGACTTCAAGGGCAACTGCAACGTCGGCTCCCGCATCGGCCGGGTTCAGGGGGTAGCGGAAGACGGCAGCCCCATGGAGGATGTGGTCTGGGCCTGGCTGTGCCGCTCCGCCGGCCAGGAGCTGTTCGAGCGCGGCATCGCCTCGGTCCAGATGATCGGCCACAACAAGACCACCGGCGCGACCTGCTTCTTCGAGTCGCCCGACGCGACGGGAGATCTCCGCCAGGCCAAGTACTTGCACTTCGACGACCAGGGCCTCCTGGCCGGGAAGCTCCCCGGCCCGGATTCGGCCGACTTCGACGACGCGTTCATTCCACCGCCGCCCGGCGTCCAGTGCACCCAGTGCCACCAGAACAACGCCTTCCTGCACGACCCCTGGATCGACGGCGCCAGACTGCCGTCCGACCCGAGCGAACCTGTGCTGCCGCAGTGGGTGGACCCGGAGGCGCCCTACTGGGTGGTCGGCGGCTCGCATTGGGACATGCGGACACCGCACATCGAGGGCAACGCCTGCCTGGACTGCCACCGGGCGCCGACCCGGACCGCCACACTGCTCGAACTGGGCAAGCTGCACGTGAACGACTTCATGCCTCCCCGCCGACCGGGCAGCATGAAGGCCGACTACGCGGCGCTGCTCGCCTGCCACGATGACGGTCCCGGGAACACCCCCGGCTGCAACTGGCTCGTCCCCCCCGGCGGCGGCTGCCCCGGCGGCATCGTCGCCGACGCCGACCAGGGCGGCGAGGGAGGCCGGATTCCGACCGGAAGGCTCCCCGGCGCCGGGAAGCCCGATCAGCCCGGGAAGACCGACACGAAGGACTCGAAGACGGGAG
The DNA here is from genome assembly GCA_965200575.1 of Thermoanaerobaculia bacterium. Taxonomy (GTDB): domain Bacteria; phylum Acidobacteriota; class Thermoanaerobaculia; order Multivoradales; family Multivoraceae; genus Multivorans. Next base: position 3,524,755 of record OZ241363.1, read on the forward strand.
GAAGGTAGGCCCATTCGTTCCCGACGACGGAAGACTGCCGACAGGCGGCTGCCTGCCGGCTTCGGTTCCAGCCGACCCGACACCCACATCCATCCTGAAAGGCCGCAGGCGCCGCATCGAAGCCGCAGCCGGGCACGGCAGGGCGACGCGCAGCGAGGCGGCAGAAGAGAGGAGCAGCAAGGGACATGACGAAGCTCGATCTGACCGGCAGCGTCGCGGTCGTCACCGGCGGCGCCGGAGGAATCGGCGTATGCATCGCGAAGTCGTACGCCCGGGCCGGCGCCCGCGTGGTCGTCGCCTCGCGCAAGAAGGAAAACCTGGACGCGGTCGTCGCCGACATCGAGTCGGACGGCGGAACGGCGATGGCCGTCGGCTGCGACATCACGGCGCAAGAGCAGGTCGAGGGCCTGGTCAGGGAGACCGTCGCCGCCTTCGGCCGCCTCGACGTCATGGTGAACAACGCCGGCGGAGGCGCCACGCCGCGCAAGCCCGAGGACACGCCGTACGACGAGTGGGCGCGCGTCGTCGACCTGAACCTCACCGGAACCTGGCTGTGCTGCATTGCCGCCGGCAAGCAGATGATCGAACAGCAGGGTGGCGCCATCATCAACATCTCGTCCGTCGCCGGCACCAAGGGTCACCCCGGAATGCTCCACTACTCCGCCGCCAAGGCGGGCGTGATCAGCCTTAGCAACAACCTCGCCTTTACCTGGGCGAAGCACAACATCCGCGTCAACTGCGTGGCGCCCGGCCTGATCGCGACGCCGGCGATGGTCAAGTGGGGCGTGATCCAGGGGCCCGAGACGGACGACGGCAAGCCGGTTCCGCGCCTCGAGAGACCGCCTGCGCCCGAGGACGTCGCCGATCTCTGCCTCTTCCTGGCCTCGCCCGCCTCGGCGCTCCTGACCGGAGAAGTCATCCCGATTCGGTCCTGGACACGTCTCGACCGTTTCTGGACCTGACTTCGTGGAAGGCCCAATGGACCAGACCTCCGCCCCCGACCCAGCCTTCGTTCGCCCGCTTGACACCCGCGACGACGATCTCGACCTGCTCGGCGGCAAGGGCCGCTCGCTGGCGCGCCTTCTGAACGCGGGGTTCAACGTCCCCGGCGGCTTCCACGTCACCACCTCCGCCTATCGGTCGTTCGTGGCCTCGCACGGCCTGGAGGAGCGCATCGTCGAGCTCGCGAAGCCCGACCTCGTGAACGGCGCGGTGTCCTTCGACCGGGCGTCGGCCGCCATCCAGGCGCTTCTTGAGGAGCCGTCGCTGGCCGAGTCCACGGCAACGCAAATCGCCGACGCCTGGCGCGGCCTCGGACCCGAAGGCCCGCCAGTGGCTGTGCGGTCGTCGGCCAACGCGGAGGACCTGCCCGAGGCATCGTTCGCCGGCCAGCAGGACACCTTTCTCAACGTGCGCGGCGAGGACGCCGTGGTGCAGGCGGTGCGCGACTGCTGGGCATCTCTGTGGACCCCCCGCGCGCTCGCCTACCGCCACCAGATGGGCATCGACCAGGGCAGCGTCGCAATGGCGGTCGTGGTGCAGGTCATGGCGCCGTCGGATGTGTCCGGCATCCTGTTCACGGCGAACCCGGCAACGGGGGAGCGCTCGGAGGCCATCGTGAACGCCAGCTTCGGGCTCGGCGAGGCAGTGGTCGGCGGCGAGGTCACCCCGGACACCTGGATCGTCGACCGGGCGTCCGGCGAGGCAACGGAGACCGTCATCGGCGCCAAGGAGCGGCAGGTCGTTCGCGACGGGGCGCAGGGCACGCGTCTGGTGGCCGTCGACGAGGAGGACCGCGGCAGGGCGTCCCTGTCGGCAGACGCCGTCCGGGAGCTCGTCGGGCTCGGCGGCGAGGTAGAGGCCCGGTTCGACGGCGTGCCGCAGGACATCGAATGGTCCATCTCCGACGGCACGGTCCACCTGCTGCAGTCACGGCCGATCACGAACCTGCCGCCGCAACCGATCCAGGTGGAATGGACGCCGACCCCTCCCGCCCGCATCCTCACCCGACGCCAGATCGTCGAGAACATGCCGGACCCGATCTGCCCCCTGTTCGAGGAGCTCTACCTGACGGTCGGACTCGAGAAGGCACGCAAGGGCAAGAGCATGATGATCGGTGGCGGCCCGGTCTTCGTCACGATGCACGGCTTCGCCTACCAGCGCGGAGACTGGCCGCAGACCTACCCCGGCCGTAGCGAGGAAGACCACCAGAGGAGTGTGCGGCCCACCGAGGAGGAACTCGAGGTCGTGAAGCGGCAGATGGCCGAGATGCGCAGGCGCACGCGAGAGACCTGCGCGGAGTCGGCCGACCACGATCTGGGGCTGTTTCTCGAGTCGCTCTCCATCGACGAACGGCGGGCCTTCGACGACTGGGCCGAGTCGGCCGAGCTCGGCGACGATCTCGCGAGCCAGATAACCCTGCCCGAGAGCGAGAACCCGACCTACGTCGCCTTCAATCACGTGAAGTGGAACGAGCAGGTGCTGACGAAGTGGTCCGAGGCGACCCTGCCCCGACTGCTCGGCATCGCGGAGACCTGGCGCAAGGTCGAACCGGCCGAAGCCGACGACGACACGCTGCTGGACGGCATCGTCGATCTGGCCGTGGCCGAGGGCGACTACTGGTCCAACGACACCGGCCACACCTTCGGCGTCGCCAAGTCCACCGACGATCAGCTGCAGTGCTTCCTGCGCGAGACGCTTCCGGACCACCACTTCACCAGCGGCCAGTTCCTCAGCGGTTTCCCGTCGAAGACGCTGGAAGCGAACCACGCCATCCACGAGGTGGCGAAGCGCATCCTGGCCGACGACTCGCTGTGGGAGCTCGTCATGGTCACGCCGGCCACGCGCCTGATGTCCGCGTTACAGGAACACCCGGCCAGTGGACCGGCGCTCGAGGCCGTCGACGACTACCTCTCGACCTTCGGCCACCAGGGCTACACGCTGGACTTCGTCGAGCCGCCGCAGAGCGAGGACCCGACGCCGTTCTTCGCGACCCTGAAGACGATGGTGGCCAACCGCGACTACACGCCGGAACAGCACCAGACGGACGCCCGCAACAGGAGAGAGCAGGCGCTCGCCAGGATCGACGAGCTTCTGGACGGTCTGGAGTACTGGCAGTTCCGCTTTCGCCTGTGGTTCACCTCGCGCTACTACCCCATCCGCGAGGAGACGATGTTCCACCTCGGCAGCACCTGGCCGATCCTGCGGCCCCTGGCAGCCGAGCTGGGGCGCCGCCTGGTGGATGCCGGCACCTTCGGTCAGCCCGACGACGTCTACTACTGCGTGACCGACGAGCTCCGGGAAGCCATCGCGGCGAAGGCCAGCGGCGAAGCCCGGCCCGACCTCGGAACCCTCGCCGCCGAGCGCCGCGCGCTCCGGGAGGCGCGCAAGCGCCTGCACCCGCCAGGCACCGTGCCCCCCGAAGCCAGCGAACATCCGGCGCTCGCCTTCAAGGAAACCCAGGCGCGCAACGACCCGGACAGCCCGACGATGCGCGGCGTCCCGGTGAGCCCCGGAAGCGTGACCGCGCCAGCCAGCCTGATCATGTCGCCGCCGGAGTTCGACCGGATGCGTTCCGGCTCGATCCTCGTCTGTCCGATGACGAACCCCGCCTGGACCCCGCTCTTCGCCCACGCCTCGGGCCTGGTCACGGACATCGGCGGCATCCTTGGCCACGGCTCCATCGTCGCCCGCGAGTACGGCATTCCCGCGGTCGTGGGCACCGGGAACGTCACCCAGCGGGTCGCGCATGGGCAGGAGATCAGTGTCGACGGCAACGCCGGCATCGTGACCCTGCACGAATCGTCGCCGGGCGCCTGAGCGCTCGTCGACCGCGCGGGCAGAACGCACGCTCCCGGTTGGGCGGGCTTCGGCGGCGGGAGCTACAACCAACGGACATCTGCATGCTCGGCCGAGCGCAGGTAGGCTCGGCCAGGATGGACGGGATGGAACATCCAGCCGTCAGCGAACGGCGCCCACGCCACCGCCCCTGCGCCGGTCCTTCGGCCGGGTCGGGCACCCTGACGCCGGTCCGCAGCAACCTGGCGAGGCGCCTGCTGCCCGCCGCCGCAACTTTGCTGCTGTTCACTGGAACCGGGACCACCTCGGTTGCAGGAACGCAAACGACGCAGCCGACGACAGGGCCGGGCGCATCGACGTTCGGCGACACGATCGACGTGCGGGTCGTGAACGTGGACGTTCGGGTGACCGACCGCGACGGCAATCCGGTAACCGGTCTGAAACCAGGCGACTTCGAGGTGCGGGAGGACGGCCGCCCAGTCGAGCTGTCGAACTTCTTCGAGTTCACGGACGGCCTCGATGACACGACGCGCCAGCAGCCCGCGCGAGGCTCGCGGCGTTCCCGCGAGGATCCGCCGGAGGACCTCGGTCGCTTCATCCGGGCCGAACCGCCACCGCCGGAGCATCGACTGAGCCTGATGGTCTACGTCGACAATCACAGCCTGACACCGGTCGACCGCAACCGACTGCTGCCCTTCCTGCGCAACTTCCTGAGAGTCCAGCTGACGCCCTGGGACCAGGTGATGCTCGCGGTGTTCGACAAGGGACGTTACGAAGTCGTTCTCCCCTTCACCGCCGAGGCCTGGCGCATCGCAGAGGCGACCAACGAGCTCGAGAGGGTCGTCGGCGGCCGCGAACGCACCAACTCGGAGCGGGTCGACATCCTGCGCGAGATCAACCGCGACGACGCCAGCTACGTCGAGGTCATCGGACTCGTCCGCAACTTCGCCGTCACGACCAGAAGCGAGGTCAGCGCCTCGCTCGTCAATCTCGGGCGTGCGGTTCAGGCGATGGCGGGCCTGCCCGGACGCAAGGCCGTCCTCTACGTCAGCAACGGACTGCCGATGCGGCCGGCGGAAGACCTCTTCCGAGCCATCGAGGAGCGGTTCAGCGACCCCCGCGGCAGGTGGCGCAACGGCTCTTCGCCGTTCACGACCTCAACCGGCGGTTTCGACGCCGCCAACGCGTCGCTGGAGGCGTACGAACACGACCTGTCGCGGCAGTTCGACGAGATCGCTGCACTGGCCAACGCCAACCGCGTCACGTTTCACGGCGTCGCCGCCGCCAGCGCGCGTCTCGGCGGCATGAACACCGCCGACCTGCGCTTTTCCACCAGCATCGAGTTCACGCGGGCCGCCAACCTGGAGGAACCGCTACTGCGCCTGGCCGACCGCACCGGCGGTCGGGCCATCGTCAACACCCGGAACTTTGCCGGCGGCTTCGACAGCATCGCGAGCGATCTGCAGAATGGCTACTCGCTCGGCTACTCGCCCGAACACCTGGACCGCGGACGCACCCATCGCATCGAAGTCGAGCTGACCGACGAAGCGCGACGCCGTCACGGCAGGCGCCTGACGATCCGCCACCGCGACAGCTACATCGACAAGCCGACGTCGACCGAGATGGCGGACCTCACCCTGGCCGCGCTCTCGTTTGGGCAGACGGCGAACCCCATGGGCGCCCGCATCGCACCGGTCAGAGGTCCCGGGAACAGCGTCCGCCTCGACAGCGGCGACATCTTGACCCGCCTGCTCGTCGCCGTGCCCATCCGCTCGCTCACCCTGGTGCCCGCAGATGGCGAGCACCGCGCCAGCTACGGCCTCTGGGTGCAGGTTGGCGACGAGGCGGGACGCACGTCCGAGGTCACGGAGCACACCGTTTCCGTCGTGGTTGCCGCGGGCGAAGAGGAGGATGCCCGGCAACGTTCGTGGCCGTTCGTGCTCGACGTGGTCACCGGGCGCGGACCGCATCGCGTGGCGGTCGGGGTGCGCGACGATCTCTCGGCGGCGACCTCGGTAGCCACTATCGACCTCGACGCCGGAAACGAAGCGACCGTGCTCGCAGCAACAGCCGCCGGGCCACCGTCCGGCAGTTCCGGCGACGCGGGCATCGCGGGCGCCGGGCCGGATGTCGCCAAAGCGACTGGCGTGCGGGAGAACGTCGCCCGGAGAGGCGTCGTCGCCGCGGCTGGAGGAGCGGAGCGAGGCGCCGCCGGCAGCGCGGCGGCGACGAACGCATCGGAGCCGGCGGATCGGGCGCTCGCAGAGGCGACGGCTCATTACCAACGCGGCGAGCTCGACCTGATGGCCCGGGCCGCGAGGACCGCTCTCGGCCTGACGGACGACATCCGTCTGCGCACGCGCGCCTGGAACGCGCTGGGCGTGGCGCTCTTCGACAAGCCGGACCGCAACGACGACGACGTCCGGGAGGCGGAGAACGCCTTCCGTCGGGTGGTCGCGATCATGGACGACCAGGCGTCGCTGGCGCCGCGCTACAGCCTCGCCCGGCTGCTGGCCGACTCCGGGCGCCCCACCGAGGGCGTAGCCGCGGCCAGGGAGATTCTCCAGATCGCGACGGAAGGCCCGATTCCCGACCGAGCACGGGTCCTCGTCTGCCAGGAACGCGAGACGGCGTCAGCCGCCGCCGACCTCGGCGACCCGAACAGGGCGGCCGCGAACGCCGGTGGCGACGGCGGGGCCGAAGGGCATGCAGGCGCGCGCGCGCCCGGGCCGATGATCTACCGGATCGCCCACGAGTACACGGAGGAGGCTCGCAGTGCCGCAACGGAAGGCACGGTCACCCTGCGGGCCAGCATCGACGCCGAAGGCTGCGTCGTCGGCGTCGACGTCCTCGAGGCACTCCCCGACGGCCTGACCGAGAGCGCCGAAGCAGCGATGAGCCGCGCCGTCTTCCGGCCCGCCACCGCGGACGGCGAACCGGTCGCATCCAGCCAGGTCACCGCCCTCCGCTTCAGCCTCGACGACGACTAGCCAGCCGGCGAGGTGGGGCACAGGGCCAGGCGCGGCGTCCGCGACGCGGCCGACGGCGCGACCGGTGCGGCCCCGTGCCGTGTCAGACCTTGACCGCGAGGAGGGCGAGGAACTGCAGCTTCTGCTCCTCCCTCATCGCGCCGAAGTCCGGGACGCCCATGTCGGTCAGAGGGAAGTCCGAAAACTCGGGCGACGTCGTCTGCAGGCTGGCGGCGATGTTGTGGAGGCCGCCACCCTCCTCCATGCCCTTGCCCAGGGCCATTCCGACCGCCTTCGGCCACACGTGGGGTGGCCCGCCGCCCAGGCCGAGCGGATTCGGCCGCCCGACGTGCTCCTCGATCTGCCCGAACATGACCTTCTCCTGCGCCGACCGACGCATCTGCCCCTCGCGGCCGTACTTCGTCCGCGACTGGTTGCAGATGGAAGCCCAGGGAAGGCGGACGTGGAACCCGGGCAGTGCCCGGCACTCTTCGGGCGCTCCGTCGCCGCCGCTGACCTGGCCGTCCTTGACCATGAGGTAGTAGGCCGACATCTCGCGGCCGCCCTCGAGCAGCCGCGCCGGCGGGTGGGTGTAGATCTCGCTGAAGCCCCACGCGGTGTCCGGCGGCAGATCGCCGTCCTCGAGCATCTGAATGCCGTACCTTGCGCACGCCTCGCACCACGCCTTCGACCCGAACTCGCCCACCGGTTCGAGCGCGGCCACATCGATCTCCGCCATTCCTCGCCACCCCCGTCTGTCGCTCATCGCGACCGTCGACCGGGCGAGGCGGCTTCAGCCCAAACCCGTCGCGGACTCGACATCCACACCATCCTGACCGCGCCGTCTGACCGCCACGGCCCCTTCATCTGAAGCAAACTTGAAACAGTGTAACGTGTTCAGAGCAAACCGGCACCCTCCCGAGCCGCCCGCATGACGAATCAAGAGATCACGAAAGCCCCTCCGGATCCCGGGCCGTCGCCGCTGGCGACCTCGCGGATGCCGCGCAGGGGCCGGCGCGAGGCCAACGTGGCGGCCCGTCGCCAGCGCATCCTGGAGTCCGCCCGCAAGCTGCTTCAGGAAGCCGGGCCGGAAGGGTTCTCCATGCGCAAGCTGGCGCGGCAGGCGGGGCTCAGCGTGACGACTCTCTACAACCTGCTCGGTTCGCGGGAGCAGATTCTCCAGGCACTGATCAGGGACTCCGTGGAGCGCCTCGAGAACCCCGCCGTCCAGGTGGCCGCGGCCGATCTTCCTGACCTTCCGAAGCCGCTGCGTCGCGCGGTGATGGCCATGGAGGGCGTTCTCCAGCACGTCATCGACAACGGCGACCTGCTGCGGCCGCTCATCGTGGCCGACTTCAGGACCGGTTCGTGGTCTCGACTCGGTCAGCAGGAAGAGGGCGAGCGCTTCAGGTCGTCCAAGGACGCGGTGCGGTCCGCCGTGCGCGACGCGCTCGATGCCGGCCAGTTGCTGCAGGTTGTCGGTCTGGACTTCCTCGAGGCTCAGCTTCACGTCGGCTGGGAGCTGGCTCTCGACCTCTGGGCGTTCGGCGTTCTCGACGACGAGGCTTTCCGGCTGCGCAGCCTCATCGGCTTCCAGGTCGCCCTGCTCGCCTTCGCCGCGCCGTCCGCTCGCCCCGACATCGAGAAGGACCTCCGCCGCCTGGAGCGGCGCTTCGCCGAGGCGGGGGCACGCCGCAGGCGTCCGTCAGGAAGTCCGACGGCCGGGCGAGAGTGAAGGACGGCAGCCTGGACGTCGTCGGTCTTGGCCTCGCGATCGTGGACGTCGTGCTGCGGGTCGAGCGCATGCCGAGCTGGGAGGACGCGCGCGGGCTGCTCGACTTTGCCCTCGCCGACGGCGGACCGGCGGGTACCGCGTGCTTCGTCGCCTCCACGTTCGGGCTGCGTACCGGCTTCATCGACACCCTGGGCAGCGACGACCTCGGTACGCATCGGCGCCTGTCGCTGGAGAAGGCCGGAGTCGACACGAGTCGGCTGGTGGCCCGCGACGGCCCGGAGGACCACGTGGTCGTCGTCTACGTCGACGCGGCAACCGGCGAACGCACCTTCTCGTTCCGCCGCGGCTTCCTCTCTCGACCCGTCAAGGCCTCCGAGCTCGACCGGGCCTTCATCGAATCGGCCAGGATCCTCCACCTCGACGGCAGTCACGCGGAGGCGGGCCTGGCCGCGGCGCGCTGGATGAAGCAGTCGGGCGGCACGGTCGTGCTCGATGCCGCCGCGACAGGCCGCAAGGTCCTCGAACCGACCCGCGCGCTGGTGGAGGAGACGGACGTGCTGATCTGCGGTTCGGGCTTCGCGCCCATGCTCACCGGGGAAAGCGACGTCTGGCGGGCCGGCCGTGCCGCACTCGACATCGGGCCGCAGGTGGTGGTGCAGACCGAAGGCGCGGCCGGCAGCTTCACGGTGGCGCGCGACTTCGCGGGACGGCGCGGGGCCGCGTTTCACACACCAGCGTTCGAGGTGGACGTGGTCGACACGACCGGCGCCGGCGACACCTTCCACGGCGCCTGGCTGGTCGGCCTTGCGCGGGGCTGGACGCTCGAACGCTGCGCACGGTTCTCGTCCGCGGTCGCCGCACTGCACTGCACCGTTCTGGGCAACCGCAAGGGGATTCCGTCGATGTCGGAGGCGCTCGCATTGATGGCCGCCAAGTCGACGGGCCGGAGCGCCGAGGTCACGGCGGGCTGAGCCGGAGGAACTTGATGGGACGTACGGGAATCACCTTCAACTACTGGGGCAACGACTGGATGGAGGACCTGGCCGAGTACGAACGTCGGATGGCCCGCGCGGCCGCCATCGGCTTCGACCTGATGTCCTTCTCCCAGGACGTGCTGTTCCTCTACGACGCCGAGAAGAAGAAGCGCTTCCTCGGCGCGGCCTCCGAACACGGACTCCGGATCAGCTACATGGCGGGCCTCGGACCGAAGCAGGACATCTGCTCGGACTCGGCCGAGGACCGGCGCCGCGCCATCGCCCACCTGCGGGCACTGGCCGAGAAGGCCGCCGAGATGGCCGCCATCGCGGGCGACCCGGGCGCGGACGTGGGCGGCGCGATCACCGGCGTCATGCGCCAGGGACTCGACGGACGGGAGAAGGAGCGCTGCCGTGCGAACGCGGCCTCTGCCATGCGCGAGGCGATGCACACCGCCGAAGACCTGGGGGTGACCTTCCACATCGAGGTGCTGAACCGCTTCGAGCACTTCCTGATCAACACCTGCGAGGAGGCCCTGGGCTTCCTCGACGAGGTGGGCAGCCCGAATCTCGCGATGATGCTCGACACGTACCACATGAACATCGAGGAGGACTCACTCGGCGACGCTATCGTCCGCGCCGGAGACCGTCTCGGCACGTTTCATGTCGGCGAGAACAACCGGCGTCCGCCGGGGCGGGGTCACATTCCCTGGGACGAGGTCGCTTCCGCGCTGCAGCAGATCGGATACGACCGCGACGTGGTGATGGAGCCGATCGTCCACATGGGAGGCGGCGTCGGCAATCTGCTCGCGGTGTGGCGAGACATGACCGACGGCCGCGACCTGGACGACGCGGCGCGCGAGGGACTCGAGTTCTGGCGCTCGCGATTGGCGGCCGCCGGGCAGAGGAGCGGCGCCGCGGGCGCCGACAGCGGCAGGAACGCGGAGGAGAACGGAAAGTGACCGGGGTTTCAAACCTGGCCGCCACGGCGCAGCGGATGGTGGCCTCTGGCAAGGGCATCTTCGCCGCGGACGTTCCGCTCAAGGGACTCCTGCGCGGCTGGTGGGGGAAGTCTCGCCACATCCGCGACGAGGAGACCGCGGCCCGCTTTCAGGAGATGGTCTGCCGCACGCCCGGTCTGGGCGAGCACCTCTCCAGCATCATCGTCTTCCCGGACGTTCTGGACCGCCGTGCCGGCGACGGCACCCCGCTCGTGGAGCTCCTGAACGAGCGCGGCCTGCTGCTCGGAATCACCCCGACGACCGGCTGGCAGTTCCTGGGCGGCTCCAGCCGCGAGTACGTGCCGCGCGGCCTCGACGGCCTGGCGCAGCGGCTGGAAGCCTGGCGCGAACGCGGCGTCGCGTTCGTCAAGTGGCGGGTTGGGGCGCGCGTCGGCGACGGTCTTCCCACCGAACGCGCCCTGGTCTCCAACGCGCGAAGCGTCGCCGAATGCGCGGCCCTCGCGCATCAGTTCGACCTGGTCCCGATGGTCGAGCCGGAGGTGGAGATGAAGGGCGGGCACGGCATCGAGCGCCAGTTCGAGGTCACCGAACGGTTCCTGCATCGCACCTTCGAGGCGCTGTACGAACACGGCGTGAGGCCCGAGGAGATCGTGCTGAAGACGAACATGGTGGTCTCGGGCAGCACGTGTCCGGATCAGGCCGACCCCCACACGGTGGCCCGGGAGACCCTGCGCTGCCTGCGGCGCGTGGTGCCGCCCGCCCTGCCCGGCATCGGCTTCCTGTCCGGCGGTCAGTCGGACCGCGACGCGACCGCCCACCTCGACGCAATGAACCGCCTCGACCCGCAGCCCTGGGCGCTCAGCTTCTCGTTCGGCCGGGCCATCGGCCGCGCGCCGGTCGAAGCGTGGGACGGCAAGGTGGACGAATCGAGCGGGCAGGCGGCGCTGCAGCAGCGGGCGCGCATGAACGGGCTGGCCACTCTCGGCGAGTGGTCCGAGGAACACGAGGGGCGGACGGGAAAGTGACGCACACGACGAGCGAGGCGGAGGGCCGCCGTCAGGTCCGGGGAGGCCGCAGGAGACGAAGGCGAGGTGACCGTCGGCCGGAGAGCCGCGCCCGTCGTGCGCGGCGACGGGCCAGCGCCGAGCGCCGTGATCCTTGCCGGCGCGGCCGCGCCCGTCGCGCGTGGAGACGGCCAGCGAGAGATCGGCGAGGGAGCAGACGCTCATGCCTGGCGACCATCAATCGGCAACGAGGAGCAGACAGCCATGATCGATTTCGCAAACCACCACGTCGTCGACCTGAGCCCCCGCATGGTCGGGCGCATCACCCGGCTTGACGGCACCGTCGAGGAAGGAAACAAGGACGTCTTCGGGCTGCCCTGGATCCTGGAGGAAGGGCGAGTTCCCTACGACGACACGCTCTACACGCTCATCGGCGGCAGGGAGGGCGACGCGTACTGGCCCCCTGGCCGGGTCAGCGGTCACTGCGGCGGGTCGCACACCGAAGGCGGCAAGGGGCACATGGACCACTGGGAGGGCCTGCCGGACGGCGTGCTCGGCCTGTGGGAGTACCCCCTCGACACGTTCTACGGCCCGGCCGCGGTCTGCTACCTCGACCAGATCGAGCCGGTCGAGAAGGAGAACGACGAAGGCGACGTGGTCCGGCTCGGCCAGCCGATCCTGCCCGAGCACCTGGCCAACGTGCGCGAGGGAGACATCGTCATCCTCGGCAGCCCGTTTCGCGGCAAAGAGCAGCCGACACTGCCCGCTGAAACGAGCAGGTGGCTCGCCGACACCGGCATCAAGCTGCTGGCCATCGGTTTCCCGGGCGTGATGTTCGAGTCCGACTTCCAGGCCCCGCAGCCCGGGAACTCGCCCACCCACCGCAACATGCTCGGCAACAACATCCCGATCTGCTATCCGCTCGTGAACGTCGAGAAGCTCAGGAAGGACCGCGCCTTCTACATCGGCATGCCGCTCAACGTGGAACGCCTGGAAGCCACCTGGGTCCGCGCTCTGGCGGTCGAGGAGATCTGAACGAGCCGCACCGGTCGGTTACACGTATCCCTGTTCCGCGAACCGGGTCCAGGGGTCCCGTTCGCCCAGTCCGTAGCCTCCGAGCAACGCCTGCTTCAGCCATTCCCGAAACTCGGGGAAGTCGTCGAGAGGCGCCACGGCGTCGAGCGCGGCAAGCCACGGGGCGGGGTCGTACTCGACCTGGCAGTGCCGGAAGGCGCCGTCCTCGAACAGACCGTAGCAGGCGACGCGCTGGCCGCACCGGGGCTGGCCGACGCTGCCGGGGTTGATGAACTCCTGCCCGCCGATGGTGCGTCGGAACTGGATGTGGGAGTGGCCAAACAGCACCAGGGGGCAGTCACTGCCCAGGGCCAGGGCGCACAGGCGCTCGTCGGTCGTGTCGGGCAGGGCCTGCTTCGGCTCCTCCGGCAGAACGCCGTGATGCAGGAACACGCGCTGGCCGCCCACCTCGTACTCGCCTTCCGGCTGCAGGCGGCGCAGAAGTTCCCAGCCCGGCTCGTCCAGGGTGTCGAGGATCCACCGGGTGTACGCAAGCCAGGGTGCCGGCCAGCTCTCGAAGCTCTCCGGCGCCAGCATCTCCACATCGTGGTTGCCGGCGATCAGGGCTCCGCCCAGGCCGGCGAGCAGAGCCATCGTCTCGTTCGGCTGCGGTCCCGAAAGCACGGTGTCTCCGAGGAAGATCGTGGCCCCGGCATCAGGCTCCCGCGCCAGCACGGCCGCAAGCGCCTCAGCGTTCCCGTGGACGTCGGCGATGACGAGGGTCTTCATCGGAGCAGGTGGGCTCGTGAACCTTGGCTCGCCCCACCCGAAGGCACTACCGAGAAGCCACTTCCGCACCGCAAGGCAGCGGAGAGCACCTGCCGCGCCGCACCGGATTCAAGCCTGATGGTCGGCCCGTGGCGGTGCAACACGTTCCCCCTTCAACTGGCGCCGGTCGCCGGCTCGTCGCAGGACGAAGAGACCTGCCAGGCTGGCGAACGGGACGATCGTGGCCGCCGCACCCCAGAGCGACTTGTCGGTAGCCAGCAGCCATGTACCCGCGAAGAGACCGGCCAGAACCACGAGAAAGGCGAGAATCTGCCCAGTCAGCGCCAGGCCGACTGCCCGTTTCTCCATGGAATTGCTGTGCAACTGCTGCCTCTCGGCCATCGCGATGATCCGGTCGGCAGAACCCTGCTGAACCTGCTCGTACTGCTCAATCACCCAAGGTGCGGGCAAGGGCCCCGCGTGCTCCTGATACACGAGAGTCTCGGGCACCCCCGACTCGTCGCGGGCCTGCTCTGGTGAAGCCGACCTGGGGGCGGAATCCAGCCCCTGAGGCTCCGAACCTCTTCTGGCTGGAGAGGGCCTCTTCCTGCGGCTCACGGAGCTTCGGCAAAGGTCTTCCGCGCCATGGGCGCCGCCTGGCTCTCGCTTGCCTCTCGAAGGTAGTCGCCGACCGCTGCCCAGTGCTCTCCGAGAGCGGCGGCGGGTTGCGCATTCCTGGTGCGCAAGCCGGGAAGCGGCCAGTCGAAGGCGTGGACCATCCCTCTAAGCAGCGCCGAAACGGAGTCGTCGCGAAACATGGAGTCCTCGCGACGCCCGGACCACCGCCGAGGAACGACGGACCGGACGGCCATGTCCGGTGCGTAAGAGGCGATTGAAGCAAGAAGCTCTCGGTGGCCGATGGAGAGAACCCACTCGGAGGCCTCTCTCATGTAGACGCGGGAGCGCTGGGGCAGGGTGACCAGTACTTCAGCTCCTTGTTCAACGCCGGCCGACGTCAGGCCATGAAGCCGGCAGGATCGAGCCTCGGAGACCTTCGCCAGCTTCCGGGCAGCAAGGCGCTCCACCTCCTGGTAGACAGCCTGGTCAAACGGTCCGTAGCGGCACGGCTGGAAGTGGAAGTGCGGGCAGCCACTCTCTCCTGCGAGCTCCCGGTCCAGCAGAAAGAAGTACTTCTGCAGCCGCACGGGGTCAAACTGCCCATCGCCCCCCGAGACGGCCATTCCAGCCAGGACAAAGCTCTCGCGACTCACCATGGCACCGGGACTCTACTTCACCCCCCAGGCATGCTGTCCTCACTACGCCTCGCCAGCACGACTCCGCCAATGGGCGCGGCCCGGGCCGATTCCCGGCCGAGCGGTTCGAAGGTCTCGACCTCGAGGCCCAGGCCGTCGAAGAAGTCCAGCACCTGCTGACGGGCCGGCGCCGCGGTGGACAGGCCGAAGTGCCAGCTCTCGCCGTAGAACGCCCCCATCGCGTACTTCGCGTAGTTGCCGAGCAGAAGGTACGGACGCCTGCCGAACACGAGTTCCCGGCTCAGGAAGTCGAAGGCGATGCACGAGCCCGGCGCGAGCGACGCGACGCGAGCCAGCGTGGCGGCGACCGTCTCGTCGTCCAGGTACATCGTCACGCCCTCCCAGAGGACGAACGTCGGCAGTTCCGGGTCGAAGCCGTGCTCGACCAGGGAGTCCATCCACGAGCGCTGGTTGAAGTCGGTCGGCGCGAAGGTGACGTGGTCGCACGCAACTCCGGCGTCCCGCAGGGCCCGGATCTTTGCCTGCTGCGTGGGCGGCTGGTCGACCTCGAAGATCCTGAGGCCAGGCGTGGCCGCGTCGGCGGCAGCATCCGCCAGCCGGCCGTACGCGCGCGTGTCCCCACCCGCGCCCAGGAAGACGACCTGACGCACCGGACTCGAGTCTCCTGCCGCGTCGGCGACGGCCTGGTCGAAGAAGTCCGTGCGATGGCTGATGAAGGTAAGCAGGGTCGACGGACACGGCCCGGGCCAGGCAAGGAAGCCGCCGCGAAAGCCGCTTCGACGAACCGCAACGGCCACCGTCTTCATCAGCAGCCCCATGACCACGGGCGGCAGCGCCGGCAGATGGGGGCCGATGCGCTCGGCGACAACGTCCGGGCGTTCGCCGATCATCTGCAGGATGAGGCGGGCCATGTACGGCTCGTAGGCGGTCCCGGAAACGCCCCGCCGCATGTTCACGAAGCGCACCCTGAACGCGAAGATCAGGGTCCCGACGAGCTGGAAGGGCAGGAACAGGACCTCAAGCAGGACGAAGAGAAGGAGCCTCACCTACTCGCTGTCCGGTCTCCTGCGGAGCGCGCCGACCACGAGGGCGAACAGGGCAGGCCCGGACGACCGCCAGGCGCGTCCGACGCAGACCGCCGAGGCTTGCCGACCGGCCAGCCATCTCGCTCGGCCGGGGCCCGCCGTGGCCGCCCCGCACGCTGGCTGCGGGCGTCGCTCGCCGCCGGCAACCAGGCAGCAAGGGCCAGGTCCACTGGCAGCGAACCCTCCGGACTCGCTGCCCGTCGACTGCCCGACCCGCACGCTCATCGTCGGCAGCAAGCGCGTGCGCGTTACCCCTGCTGACGCAGCTCGATCGTCCGTTCCATGAGCGGCTGCACCGGGCGGGCGTTCATCGGATGGATGGCCGCGAAGGCGTCGACCTGGGCCTGCGACACGGCGATGGACTCGGCCATCACCACCCAGCTGACGATCTCCGAGCAGGCCGGCGTGGTCAGCGAGCCGGGGTATCGGTAGTGGCTTCCGCCTTCAGGCAGGAGGGCGCTCGCATCGAACGCCGCCAGGGCGCCCGGCGCCGCGTCGCCGGACGGAATCGCATCCCAGATGGTCTGAATGGCCTCGTCGGCTTCGCCCGTCTCCATCATCACGCCAATGACGGCCAGGTCGCCCTCCTCGGCCGCATGCACGAAGTGGACCTCCATGGGCGAAGCGGCCCCCTCGATCGTGTGCTCGCTGGGCAGGTGGAAGTGGAACTGAAGCAGCGAGAACTGCCGACCCTCCAGGGTGATGGCGCTCCCCTCGGCCGCGTTCACCTGAATGGTATGGCCGTTGTCGACCACCTCGGCATCGAACGGCTGCCAGCGGACCTCCAGCTCGCCTTCGCCGCCCTCGGCGGCACCGGCAATGTCGACCGGCGACTGGCGGACGCCGTCGTCGCAGACCGCAAAGGACGAATCGAGAGAACCCCACATGCCAGGGCCGGTATCGCCCTCGTAGGACCAGTGAGGTGCGCCGTGATCGACGCCTTCTTCTTCGTCGTGCGCAGCCATCTCGTCCGCCGCGTCGGCGGCATCGGGGGCGTCGGCGCCGTCGCCGGCCTGGCAAGCCAGCAGGCCGAAAACGGCAAGAAGCGCCGTCGGCAAGACGAGCAGGGAGTTTCGGAGCTTCTTCATCGGGATCTCCTTCTGCGAGGGGTGAAGAGAGTGTCGGCTCCAGAGTATCGCCTGTTCGCTCCGGCCCGCTCACCCGACGACTCCGCCCTCCCACAGCTTCTCCAGGAAGCGCTCCCACGGCAGAATCCAGATCCCGTCGCTCGTCCGCCTCGGCTCTTTCTCGTTGCTCACGACCAGCGCGTGTCGAGGCTCGTGCTCTTCGACGAACGCCCGCAGGCCACGCAGGTCGGCCCGCCGCACTCGGGCACCGCCCTTCACCTCGACTGCCGCGTCGGGTCCGTGGCCGAGGACGAAGTCGCATTCCAGGCCGGACTTCGTGCGCCAGAAGCGTATGGGCAGGTCGAGCTCCCGGTACGAGCGGCAGGCCAGCAGTTCCATCAGGACGAAGTGCTCCAGGGCGCGGCCGAAGTCGGGGCCTTCTGCCCTTTGGACGCGCCTGCCCGCCAGGTGGTTCGCCACGCCCACGTCGAACAGGTAGAACTTCGCCGCGCTGGTGATCACCGCACGCCCACGCCTTCTGCCGAAGGGCTCGACCATCACACCCAGCAGGGTGTCGACCAGAATCTGGAAGTACTCCTTCACCGTCTTCGAGCTGACGCCGCAGACCCTGGCTACGTTGGTGTAGTTCAGCAGCTCGCCGTGACAGAAGCCGACCGCGTCAAAGAAGCGGGAGAATGCGTGTGCGTTTCGGGTCAGGCCTTCGTCGAACACCTCTTCCTTCAGGTAGTCGTCCACATAGCCGGCAAGAGCGCGCCTGGGACGGGGGGAGTCGTGATGGTCGGGAATCAGACCCCGATTCAGGGCGCGGAGGAGGTCGAAATCAGGGATTTCACGCCAGCTGAGCGGATGCAGCGCAAAGCGCCAGGCGCGTCCGCCCAGCAGATTCGCACGTCCTCGCTTCAGCTGGCGCGCGCTGGAGCCGCAGAGCACGAAGCTCAGGTTCTCGGCCTCGATGAGCCGATGCACCTCGTCGAGCAGGCCCGGGATCTTCTGCACCTCGTCGATGACGACCGGCATCTCCCTCACAGCCTCCGGGTGAGAACGAATCCTCTCGCCGAGTATCCACGGCGTCCCGGTGAACTCGAGCAGCTGCCGCGTGTTCAGCAGGTCGAAGCGAATCGAATCCGGGAACTGCCGCAGCAGCAACGTGGATTTCCCGGTCTTCCGAGCGCCCCAGAGGAACGCCGACTGGCCAGAAGGCAGGTCGATCTTCAGTTCTCGGTCGTACACGGCCCAGTGTCCATTCGGGAGTGTACTCCGGATTGGTCAGACCATTTCGGAGCGGCACGGCAGACAGCCACCCTCGTCAGGTAGCGGCGCAGCCTGGCCGAGGCCTTCCCTCCAAACTGGCGACTTGTCCGGCCGCGGCGCCGGGCGGCCCTGTGACTGGTGCCCGACTCTTCCACCAGCCGGGGTCGCCGGATGAAGCAGAACGCGACTGCCAGGGAAGTCCGTCAGCGCCGCGGAGCGGCACCTCGGGGCGATGACACGGACGGCACGCTGCGCATTCAGCCCTGCTGCTCGATCCATCTGTCAATGTGCTTGTCCAGCACGACCATCGGCATCGCGCCGCTGCCGATGACGGCGGCGTGGAACGCTCTGATGTCGAAGCGGTCGCCGAGCGCTTCCTCGGCCTTGCGACGCTGGCGCAGAATCTCCAGGTTGCCGATGCGGTAGGCAAGCGCCTGGCCGTGGATGTCGGCCGAGTAGCGCAGCAGCTCCGTGGCGACCTCGACGTCCGAGTAGACGACCCGAGCGCTCATGTACTCCCGGGCGCGCTCGATGTCCCAGCCGAGGTGGTTCATGCCGGTGTCGAGCACGAGGCGACACGAGATGAACATCTCCATGACCAGGCGCCCGTACAGATCGTGCGCGTCCTCGTACACGCCCATCTCCTTGCCGAGGTTCGCGGCGTACTCGGCCCACCCCTCGGTGAACGCGCCGTAGCCGATGATCTCGCGCCGGAACACGGGCAGATCCTCCCGCTCGTTCGCCAGGGCGAGCTGGAAGTGATGGCCGGGAATCAGCTCGTGGTAGACCAGCCCCTGAGCCGAGAACAGCGACCGATTCGCCAGATCCGAACCGTTGTAGCGGTACTCGCCGCGCGGATTCACCGACGTGGGCAACTGGTAGACGCCGAAGGTCATGGACGCCTCCGACGTGCTGTCGAGGCGGCGCACGCCGTACGGCGCTTCGGGCAGAACGTCGAACCAGTCGGCGATGTGGGGCTCGATCATCTCGATGTAGCCCAGGTACCGCTCCTCGACCTCCTCGGGCGAAGCGGCGATGAACCGCGGGTCGGCTCGTACCTGGTCGAGAAACTCCTTCATCGCGCCAGCCTCGGAACTCGCCTCGAAGCCGATCTCCTCGCGCAGGGCGGCCAGTTCCGCTTCCAGTCGGGCCACCTCGTCCAGACCGATCTGGTGGATCTCCTCCGGCGACAGATCGGTCGTCGTGTGCATGCGGACCCGGTGCAAGTACAGCTCGCGGCCGCCGGGCACGGCGCCCAGCCCCACCTGTTCCGGCGCCGCCTCGAGGTAATCGTCGTCGAGCTCGCCGACCAGGCGCTCGCAAGCCGCGGCGATGCGGGCCTCGGCGACCTCGCGTGCGCGGGCGACGAACTCCTCGGTCCCGGGGCCGACGCGGTCCGCGGCCGGCACGAACAGCTCGTCCAAACGTGAGCGGTACGCCTCGAACATGCCGACCACGGCCGGCACCTGGGCCCGGGGCAGGTAGATGCCACGCGCCTTCTGGCCCACCAGCTTCTGGGCGAGCTGCTCGATGACCCCGGCGTACTCTTCAAGCAGGTGGAGGTAGTGCGCCCGTTCCCCGTCCGTCGCGACCGACGCCGCGCCGAGCACCTGATGGAGGATGTTCAGGACGAAGCCGCCGCCGGCGTAGGGCGTGACGCTGAAGTCCGCCCAGTAGTGCTTCGGCGCCTCGACCAGCATGCCGAGGTTCCAGCGCAGCAGCTCCAATGACAACCAGTCTTCGTGGTCGATGGCGTCCTCCTCGACCCCGGCCAGACGATCCAGCAGGTCCCTGGCGAAGGCCGCATTCTCCTCGGCCGCCGCGAGACTTGCGTCCGGAAAACTCTCCACCCGCTCGCCGCGCCGGAACTTGAGGTACGGGTCACGGTCGGCAACGAACTCCAGGTACTCGTCGCCGGCAGCGGCGATGAGCGCCGAGTCGGCCGCGCCTGCAATCTCCGGCGCTGAAGACGCGCCGCCAGCCAGAGCCGCGACCAGGACCACGGCGAGAACCGCGACAGGCCTGAACGCGCCGGGGCTCATGACCCGATCGAGCGTACATGAAGCACCGGGACCACGATCAGGTTCAGGAACGTCGAGGTCAGCAGGCCACCCAGAATGACCTGGGCCATGGGATTCAGGATCTCGTTGCCCGGAACGCCGCCGGCGAAGACCAGAGGCGCCAGGGCCAGACCGGCCGTCAACGCCGTCATGAGGATCGGCGCCATGCGCTCCAGCGAGCCGCGGCGAACGGCAGCCTCCGGCTCGAGCCCCTCGCCAAGCAGACGCCGGTAGTTGCTGACCAGCAGGATCCCGTTTCGCGTGGCGATGCCGAACAGCGTGACGAAGCCGACCCCGGTGGCAAGCGAAAGAACGCCGCCGCCCAGCGCCACCGCGACGACGCCCCCAACCAGAGCAAGGGGCACGTTGACGAGCATGATCAGGGTGTCCCGGTGGCTGCGGAACTCGACGAACAGGAGGCCGTACATGCCGGCCAGGATGACGACGAGCAGGAGGGCGAAGGTCCACGTCCGGCGACCGGCCTCCTCGAACTGGCCACCGAAGGTCACGGAGTAGCCGGCCGGCAGATCGACCTCGGCATCCACGGCGGCCCGCGCACGTTCCACCGTGCCCACGAGATCGGCGCCTTCGACGTTGGCCGTGACCATCGCAATCCGTCGAGCGTTCTCTCGCCGGATGAGCGACGGCCCCGGAGAGTGGTGCACGCTGGCCACAGCGCCCAGGCGCACGAGGCCGCCTCCCGGGGTCGACACGGGAAGCGCCGCAACCCTGTCCAGCCCGGCCCGCAGGCTCGGCGGCAGGCGCACGACGATGTCCGCGGTCAGGCCCTCCCCGGCGATTTCGCCGACGACGACGCCCTGGAACAGCGCTTCGACCGCATCGCTCATGTCGGCGACGGTCAGTCCGTACCTGGCCATCGCCGCGCGGTCGAAGTCGACGACCATCTGGGGAACGGGCGACTGTTCCAGGTTCGACAGGTCGACGATGCCGGGCACTTCGCCCAGGACCTGCTCGACTCGGGCCGCGAGTGACCGCAGCACCGCCAGGTCGGGACCGAAGACCTTCACCGCCAGGTTGGTCCGCGAACCCGAGAGCATGTGGTCGATGCGGTGGCTGATCGGCTGCCCGAAGGAGACCGACACGCCCGGCACGGCCGCCACGGCGTTTCGCATCTCGGTCACCAGTTCGTCCCGGGAGCGGCCGCCGACCAGCCCGGCCAGAACGACCTCCATCTCGGACGCGTTCACCCCCTGCACGTGCTCGTCCCTTTCGGCGCGACCCGTGCGGCGGCTGGTCGAGACCACTTCCGAAAAGGCCAGCAGTGCGTCCTCCACCTGTCCACCCAGCCGATCGCTCTCCGCCAGAGGGATGCCGGGGGCGCTGACCACTGAGACCGTGAGCGAGCCCTCGTCGAAGGGCGGCAGGAAGCTGCGCCCGAGCCCCGGCAGCAGCGACGACGCCAGCACGACCAGAACCACCGCCGAGGCAAGCACCGTCCGGCGATGGCCCAGACACCAGTCGAGGGTCGGGACGTACGCGGCGGCGAACCTGCGCTGGAGCCACGGCGCTCGGTTGCGGAGCGAACGCGCCTGACCCAGGAAGAGAACGGCCAGCACCGGCGTCACCGTCAGCGCCACCACCAGCGACGCCAGAAGCGACGCGACGAAGGCGAAACCCAACGGACGCAGAAGCCGGCCCTCGAGGCCGGGCAGGAAGAAGATGGGCAGGAACGCGAGGACCACGACCAGGGTGGCGAGGAAGATCGGGTTGAGAACCTCCCGCATCCCGGCGCCGACGGTGTCTTCGAGTGGCCGACGCTCGTCCGGCGGCAATCGGCGCTCCTCCCTCAACCGGCGGAAGATGTTCTCGACCGCGATGATCGCGTCGTCCACGAGCAGGCCGATGGCAATGGCCAGGCCGCCGAGCGTCATCGTGTCGATCTGCAGTCCGAAGGCAGAGATGACGAGCACGCCGGCAACCAGGGACATCGGAATCGCGAAGGCCGCGAGAAACGTGGTGCGGATGCTGCCAAGGAAGAGCACGAGGACGAGGACAACGAGAAACGCGCCGTCGCGCAGGGCGGTGGAGACGTTCTCGACCGCCCTCCGAATGAAGTCGGCCTGCCGGAAGTTCTCGCTCTCGATCGTCACGCCCAGCGGCAGGGTCGGCTTGATCTGCGCCAGGCGGGCGTCGATGGCCGAGGTCAGTTCCAGCGTGTTGGCGCCCGGCTGCTTCTGGACGGACAGGATGACGGACGGACGGTTGCGGTACGACGCAGTGCCGCGCGCAGGCGCCGGTCCCCACGCGACATCGGCCACGTCGCCCACCCGCAACGGCACTCCACTCTCGACGCGGACGAGAGCGACAGCAATCTCCTCGGGGCCCCGCGCGCGGCTGCGGGCGCGCACGATGTGCTCCTCTCCGGCCTCGACGTGAAAGCCGGCGGCGAGACTGCGGCTCGACCGGGCCACGGCGTCGATCACGGAATCGAGCGACACCTCGTTCTGGGCCAGAGCGGCCGGGCGCACCGTGACCTGGAGCTGTCGCTTCTCGCCCCCGATGGGAACCACCTGGGAAACGCCCGGAATCGACAGCAGCGTCCGGCGGACGACCGTCTCCGCGACGCGGCGAAGCTCCATCGGGCTCGCGCCGGCCTCGTCGGTCTCCCTCGCCGTGATCGCGATGAAGGTGATCTCCCCCATGATGGAGGACACGGGACCCATCTCCGGAGCATCCGCCTGTGCAGGAAGCGCGACGCGCTGGAGGCGCTCGCCCACGATCTGGCGGGCTCGGTAGACGTCGGTTCCCCAGTCGAACTCGGCGCGGGCCACCGAGATTCCGTCGGCCGAGACGGTGCGCAGGTTCCTCATTCCCGGCGATCCGTTGATCGCCGATTCGACCGCCCACGTCACCAGAGGCTCGACTTCCTCTGCCGCCATTCCCGTTGCTTCCGTGATCACGGTCACCGTGGGCGCCGACAGGTCCGGAAAGATGTCGACGGGCAACCCCAGAATCCAGACCGCGCCGCCCACGGTGAGCACGACTGCACCGACCGCCACCGGAAACCGGTGGCGGAGCGAGACGCGGAGAAGTCGCTCGAGCCTGCCCATCAGTGGACGTGGCCGTGGGCCTCGCCGCTGGCCATGAGCGAGGAACGGCGGATGGCGTCGCCGCCGCGGGTCACCAGGCGCTGGCCGGGCGCCAGGCCGGCGACGAGAGCACGCTCTCCCTGCCTGGCCAGCACGGTCACGCCCTGGCGCTGGAACTCCTCGCCGCCCGTCTGCAGGAACACCACCGGCGTTCCTCCGTCGTCCACCAGCGCCGAAACCGGCACCACGATGCCGTGGTCCTCGCCTCCGACGAGTACCTGCGCCGTCACGGTCGAGCCGAGCGCGAAGCCCGCCGTCAGCAGTCCGGGCGCCTCGATCAGAACGGCAACCGTGCCCGTTCGGGGCGAAAGCTCGGGCGCCACCGACACCAGGGACAGCCTCTCCTCCAGCCGGACCGTTCCGCTCTCGGGATCTTCGATCACCAGACCTCTCAGACCCGTCGCCCTCACCTGACGGGCATCACGAGGGGGCAGCGCCACCTCTATCCACACCACGTCCGTCCGCACCACGCGCGCCAGCGCATCGCCCGCCGCGACGGTCGCGCCGGGGGTCGCCATGACCGCGGCGACGCGGCCCGCGAACGGCGCCCCGAGCGAGATACCCTCGGCGTCCGCTCCGCCTTCGCGGGACAGGCGGGCCGACTCGAGATCCCGTTCGGCAGCCCGGCGCCGTACCTCAAGCGAGCGGACCCGGACCACCGCTTCCTCGACCTCCCGCTGGCTCACGGCTTCGACGGCCAGCAGCTCCCGAAGGCGAACGTCCCGGGAACGGGCGCTCTCGAGTTCCACCGCCAGGGTCTCCACCTCCGCCGTCAACGCCGCCAGACTTCGTTCGGCCGCGATCAGGGGCACGAGCCGAAAGAGCGGCGCGCCACGGGCCACCCGACGGCCCACGAACGGCCAGGCGCCCTCGCCGCCGGGAGGCTGCACGACGCCGTCGACCTGGGCCGTCACCGTGCTGTCGCCGCCCGCGGGCGGGCGGAAGGTTGCCACGCCCGAGGCGCTGCGGGCCAGATGACCGGTCTCGACCCAGGCGGTGGCGAAACGGCCCTGCCACTGCTGCTCCTTCAGGAACGGCACCGGCTCGCCACCGTCCGAGCCGATGGGCAGAGTCGGCGCCCGCACAAGGCCAGACGCATGGTGGGCGGCGCCGACCCGCACCCGGCCGGCCGTGATCTCCTCGACGCCGGCGCCGTCGTCGATGCGGAAAAGAAGATCGGCCTCTCCGCTGCGCTCCGGGGCGAAGTCGATGGGGAAGTGGCCCGGATCGTCCGAGAGACCAGCGGCGAAGACCTGCTCGCCTGCGCCGTCCACCAACACCAGCTCCACCGTGCCGGCGGCAAGAGGAGCGAAGTCGGCGAGCCGCGTCACGTGCGTGTGGGCCGTCGCCGTGTGGCCCGCCTCGAGCGGGTCGCTTTCCGCGAATGCCTCGAAGCGTTCACCGACCACTGTGACCGACCAGGTCTCCCCCTCGTCGTGGCTGTGGCCAGCGGCCGGATCGCCACGGTGGCCGTCGGGAGCGGGCGCCGCGCAGGCGAGCGCCAGGAGCGCCCCCGAGAAAACGAGAGCCTCGACCAGGCATTTTCGCGGCACAGAGGAACCGGCCCACGAACTGCCGCGACGATCCGAACCGCGCGCAGGCGTCGTCGGCACGCTCGGCGTCATCACCCCTGCCCTCCCTCTTCGGCTACCGCGGCGCCGCCGGCAAGGCGTTCCAGTTCCCGAGCGGCAGCGAGAACGGCCTCATGCAGGTCGAGCAGCGCCAGCTCGGCCTCGGTGACCGAACGGTGCGTTTCCAGCAGGTCGGTCACGCCGTTCTCGCCGAGACGGAAGGCAGCCTCGGCCATGTCCAGCATCTGGCGACCGTCGCCGAGCGCGGCCCGAGCGTCCGACAGCGCGGCTGCCAGCCTGCTCAGGTTCATTCTCCCGGAAGCTCGGGCCGCCGCCCCTTCGCGCTCCGCCCGTTCGAGCCTTGCCCGCGCCCCGTCCACCGCCGCGAGCGCGGTCAGGCGGGCCGGCCGCCGACGGTCGAGCAGCGGCACGGACCACGCCAGCCCGAAGACCGGCCCGGAGAGGTCGCCTGCGGCGGCCGCTGCAAGCTCCTGCCGCTGCCAGCCCAGGCTGACCTCCGGCGAAGGGATGAACCGACTGCTTGCCGCTCGTGCGAGCTCCGCCGCTGCCAGATCCGCCCTGGCCGCGAGCACGCGCGCATCGTCCCGCTGGCCGTCCGCCCGCTCCCGGCCCCGGGGCCGCGGAGGGTCGCTGTCGGACAGGTGTTCCTGGTCCGCTTCGGGCTGGGTAGAGCCACTTGCCGCGCCGGCGACCGCTCGCAGCTCCGGCATCGCCGCGGACGGCACGGTCGGCAGAACCGGGCGGGCATCGACCGCCAGATCCGGACGCCAGGCCGCAGCTTCCGACCTCGCCCGTTCGCTCGCCGCGGCAGCGAGGGCAACCCGGGAACGCAGGATGGCTGCCGCGGCAAGGAGGCGCCGGGCTTCGAGACCCGACGACTCGCCCTGTTCCGCACGAAGACCCTCCCGCCGCGCAAGCAACTCGACGCGTTCGGCCTGACGGTTCAGGCGCTGCTGCCGCTCGGCGGCCACGGCCCAGGCCGCGTAGGCGCTCTTCATCGCCAGGCGATGCTCAAGCAGATCCAGTTCGAGACGACTGCGTGCGGCGGCGACCGCTCCCTCGCGAGCAGCAATCTCCGGCATGCGCTCGGCGCCCGGAACCTGCCACGAGACGAGAACCTCGGCCTGCCTCAACTTACCTCCCGGCGCTTCGCGTAGCGCCCGAAGCACCGGATTGGTGAACGTCCGGGCTGCGAGAGCGGCGGCCTCTGCACGCGCCACCGCCTCCGCGCTCTCGCGGACCGCTGGATGCGTCCCGTCGAGCGCCGAGAGGAAGTTCGTCTCCGTGACGAACGGGCCGCCCTGGGCCGAGGCCGCCACGGCGGCAAGGCCGGCCAGGAGAGCTATCGGGATACTGCGTTGCATGCTGACTCCTTCACCACGTTCGCGTTGCGGACCCGGAAAGGGTCCGGCCACGGAACGTGGCTCAGAGCAGCAGTGCGCAGTGGGTCCGGAAGAGCGATGCCGGCGGGCCGCGCCAGGAGGCCACCTGAACGCGCACCCCCTCGGCGCCGGCCACCAACGGCTGCAACCCGGCGGTCGTCACGGCGGCGGCGGTCGAGACCGGCCGAGTTTCTGCGCCCCGGCCATCGAAGGTCGCTTCGTGGTCGTGCTCCGGCGTCGCCTCCTCGTCGTGATGGTGCCCATGCGAGGCCGACCGCGCCAGATCCGCGAGACCATCGACGTGGCTGGCGCCGAGATCCCGGGTCGCAAGGAGGAGAACCCCGGCGAACGCAAGCGCCCCCGGCGCCAACCATCCCAGCAGGACGGCCGATCCGACGAGGCGCCTGAACGTTCGGCTCACGGCGACCACTCTGTCACAGGACTCGGCAGCGCCGTCAATGCGAGCGCCGCCCCAGCGCCGGCGGAGCGGCGTACCCGATCCTCGGCCAGATCGGGCGGGCGCTACGATCGCCCACCATGCCGAAGCCGAATCACCGTGTTGTCGCTCTGTTACTGCCGGCAGCGCTCGCGGCCTGCAGCGTCGCCGATCACCCGCCTCCGCCCGACACGTCGGAGGTCGCCTTCAGCGAGACCCTCCACGGCGTCGACTTCGACGACCCGTATCGGTGGCTGGAGGACCGGTCCAGCCCGGAGACTGGCGCCTTCATCGAGACGCAGAACCGGTACGCCGAGCAGATCGTCGGCGAGACGCCGGAGCGGGATTGGGCACGGCGGCGACTCCGGGAACTGATGGACACGCCGGCCGTGGGCGGGCCGCGACGGGCCGGTGACCACGAGTTGTTCACGCTGCGCCGGGCCGGCGAGGAGCTGGCGTCCATCGTGCGGCGACCGGCGCCTGCGAAGGCGGACGACGCATCCTCCGGGGAAGTCCCGGCGGCGGCGCCCGTGCCCATCGACCCGACGGCGGCTCACCAGGTCGTGGTGGCCCCGGCGGAGGTCGGCGGCGACGACGGGAGGTACGCCCACCTCGGCATCGTCGACGTGTCGCCGGACGGTGGTCTGCTTCTCTACAACGTTCGCATCGGCGGCGAGGACGAAACGACGGTTCGCCTGCGAGACCTGGAACGGAACGAGGATCTCGACTTCGTGCTGCCGCGGGCATTGAACGACCAGGCCTTCTTCGCCAGGGACGGCAGCGGCATCTACTACACGGTGCGCGACCGCCGCGAAGGCTCGCGGGTGCGCTTCCACCGGCTTGAGGGCGACCGGGCCGACGACGAATCGGCAGGTGGCCGGCAAGCGGCCACCGACCGGTCGAGGGACGTCGTCGTGTTCGGCGAGGAAGGCGGGGACGGACAGGCCATCGGGCCGCGCAGCTTCGTCCGCGTCGAGCAGCTCGACGACGCCACGCTGCTCGTCGGCGTGCAGCACGGATGGGCCCGAAGCGACCTGTACCTGGTCGAGATTGGCGGATGGCAGGCGACACCGTTGGCCACGGGCATCGACGCCCGCTTCGACACCCACCACGCCGAGGGCCGGCTGTTCGTGCGCACGAACCTGGGCGCGCCGCTGAACCGCCTGATGGAAGTCGATCTCGATCGCCCGGAGGTCGAGAACTGGCGCGAGGTCGTGCCCGAGGCCGAGGACGTGCTGCAGGGCGCGGCCGTCATCGACGGCAAGCTCTACCTGAGCTACCTGCACCACGTGGCGAGTCGCATCCGAGTGTTCGGGCTCGCGCCGCCGGCCGCGTCCCCGGCCCACGCCGCCCCGGCAGCGATACCGGTCGGCGAGGTGGAGCTCCCGGAGCATCACAACGCAACCATTCGGGGCGCCGGGCAGGGCAGGGCATTCCTGGACCTCGTTTCGTACCTGCAGCCGCCCGAAACCTGGCTGCTCGACCTCGAAACGGGCGACCGGGAGATCTACCGCGCCGCCAAGGCCCCGTTCGCCGCCGACGGCCACGTCCTGAAGCAGGTGCGCTACACGTCAAAGGACGGCACGTCGGCCCCGATGTACATCGCCCACCGCGAAGGCACCGAGCCGGACGGCACGACGCCGGCCCTGCTCAACGGTTACGGCGGCTTCAACGTGTCCCTGGCGCCGCGCTTCAACCCACTGGCGGCGCTGTGGCTGGAAGCAGGCGGCGTCTACGCGGTGGCGACGCTGCGCGGCGGCAGCGAGTACGGCGAGAACTGGCACCAGGCCGGCATGCTCCACAACAAGCAAAACGTCTTCGACGACTTCATCGCGGCCAGCGAGTGGCTGGTTGCCGAGGGCTGGAGCGATCCGGAGCGGCTGGCCATCCACGGCGCCAGCAACGGCGGACTGCTGGTCGGCGCCGCGCTCACTCAGCGGCCGGACCTCTACCGCGCCGTGCTCTGCGGCTTCCCGGAGCTCGACCTCATCCGCTTCTACACCTTCACCGAGACGAACAACATGCCCGCCCTGCTCGAGTACGGCGACGGCGAGATTCCCGATCAGTTCGAGGCGTTGCGCGGCTTCTCGCCATACCAGGCCATCCGCGACGGCGTGGCCTACCCCGCCGTCATGCTGACCCAGGGCGACCGCGACACCCGCGTCCCGCCGCCTCAGGCGCGCAGGATGGCGGCCCGCCTCCAGGCAGCCACCTCATCCGGCCTTCCCATCATCCTCCGCCATGAATCGTACGCCGGCCACGCCGCCAGCCGTGGCCTGCCTATGTCCGAACGCATCGAGTTCGTCGCCGCCGAAGCGGCGTTCCTGATGACCCAGACCGGGCTGGCGGCGCCGCAGCAGGGCGAGTCGGAAACCCTCTGACGCCCTGCCGGACGGAGTATCGTCCCTGAATCGTCGTCGTTGGCGCCGCCGAAACCCACAGGAGACCCCGCATGACCAAGCCAGCTTCACGCCAGATCCCCCGCCCGCCGCTCGTGCCGGCAACCGCTCTCGTCATCGCCTTCGCCGCCACGGCTGGACTGCCCGCCGCAGCTCAGGAGTCCGGCGCCTCGAACACCTGGACGGTTGGGGAGCGGGTCGTGCCACCGCCCGCAGCCGCCAGCGACCAGCTGCGCGGTGCACTTGCAGCGGCGCCCGCCCCGGCCCCGGCGACAGCGGTGCAGCAGACGCCCCAGAGCGACGAGCAGTGGCTGGCGATGCAGAAGAGCACCGCAAACGCCAACCTGAACCAGGTGGCCAGCGGGTTCGGCGTGGCCATCGAGAAGGGCGACATCGACGGCGTGACGGTCTACCGGGTGACGCCTGACAAGGCGGACCCGCTGCATGCGGACCACGTCTTCCTCCACCTGCACGGCGGCGGCTACGTCCTGAACGGCGGCGACGCGTCAGTGACGGAGGCCGCGATGGTCGCGTCGCGGGCTGGCATGGCGGCCATCTCGGTGGACTACCGGATGCCGCCGGAGCACCCCTTCCCGGCCGCGGTCGAGGACGCGGTCACGGTGTACCGCCACCTGCTGAAGAGCCGGAACGCCGGCGACATCGCAATCGGAGGCACCTCGGCCGGCGGCGGCCTGTCGCTGGCGGCCGTACACCGGTTCATCGCGCTCGGCCTCGACGTGCCCGGCGCCATCTACGCCGGCACGCCGTGGGCCGACCTGACGAAGACCAGCGACAGCCTGTTCACGAACGAGGGCATCGACCGCATCCTGGTGACCTACGACGGGTTCCTTGGCGCCGCGGCCCGGCTCTACGCCGACGGCCACGACCTGAAGGACCCGCTCATCTCGCCCGTCTACGGCGACTTCGAGGGGTTCCCGCCGACGTACCTGATCAGCGGCACCCGCGACATGTTTCTGAGCGACACGGCGCGCACTCACCGCAAGCTGCGAGCCGCCGGAGCGGTCGCCGACCTGCACGTCTACGAGGGACTGGCCCACGCGGACTACCTGATCCTCGTCGGTTCCCCCGAGTCCGAGGACGTGTTCGCCGAGGTGAGCGCCTTCTTCAAGGAGCACCTGAAGTAGACCGCCCCTCGCGCCCGTCCTGGTCACGCACCACGGCCGTGGCCCGCGCCCTGGCCCCGGAATGTCCGACCTCATGTGGGGAACCGTGGATGCCGTCACGGCTCGTCCACCGCAGCGGCCACGCCGATGCCCGGAACAAGCCGATGCCCGGAACAAGCGGTCCACCTCGCTCGTCTCAGCATCATCCGGCGTCGCGGCTCTCGCCCGGACCGCGGTTTGACCTGGGATGCCGTGAATCAGCAAAGGAGCCCTGCCATGAAACAGTCCATCCTTGTCGTCACCGCCCTGGCCTTGATGTTCGCGCTGCCGGCGCTGGCCGCCGACAACGCCCCGGTTCTCGGGGAGTGGACATCGACCAACCAGACACAGCAGGGCAACGTCCAGGTCGTCTACGAGTTCACGGAAGCCGACGGCAAGCTGAACGGCGCCTTCCGCGGCCCGCGCAACTCCGGCGACCTCAAGAACGTGTCCTGGGACGGCGAGACGCTGAGCTTCGGCCGCGACCTCGGCCGCGGCGGCCGGAGCGTCGAGCTGCGATTCAAGGCGACGGTCGACGGCGACACGATGACCGGAACGATGTCGACGCCGCGCGGCGACCGCCCGTTCAAGGCCAGCCGCAGCAAATAGCGGACCTCGACGGCAGCTGCGGACCGGCGTGCGGCCCGGGTTATCGGCGTCGTCCAGGCGCCGGCGGAGCGCCCGGCGACTTCCCGTTCCGGTTCACGACAAGCCGAACTGCCGCCCCTGCAGGCAGAACGAGGGATCTGACGGATGAAGATCGACCACTTCATGTACGGGGTCGCCGACCTCGACGAGGGGATGGCGTGGGCGGC
Organism: Thermoanaerobaculia bacterium; assembly: GCA_965200575.1. Taxonomy (GTDB): domain Bacteria; phylum Acidobacteriota; class Thermoanaerobaculia; order Multivoradales; family Multivoraceae; genus Multivorans. The sequence goes on from OZ241363.1 coordinate 3,555,634, forward strand.
GTCCGCGTTCGGCACTGCGCCCGTGTTCGGCGGCGCGCACGAAGGGCTCGGCACCCGCAACGCACTGCTGAGCCTGGGAGAGACGTACCTCGAGATCATCGCGCCCGACCCGGCGCAGTCCGCTGCCAGCGAGATGGTCGACGGCATGCTCGCGCTTGGCGGCGGCGGGCTGGTGACCTGGGCGGCGCAGGGTGATCTCGTCCAGGCGAAGGATCTGCTCGCGGAGGCAGGCATCGGGTGCATCGGTCCGGTCGAGACCCGGCGGCGGACGGCCGACGGCGATCTGCTGGTCTGGGACCTGCTCTTCCCCCAGGGTGCCGGCTACGGCATGCCGTTCTTCATCGCCTGGCGAGACTCCCCGCACCCGGCCGCGACGACGCCCGCGGGCGGCGGGCTCGCGTCCTTCAGCATCACGACCCCGCAAGCCGCCGCGCTCGCCGACGTGCTGGCCTCCCTGGGCCTGGTGGAGTCGGCAGTCCGGGTGCGCGAAGGAAACCCGGCGATGCAGGTGGTGATCGAAGCGCCCACGGGCCGGGTGGAGCTCGTCGCCACGGAGGAAACGCAACGCCTGCGACCGTTCTCCCGCCGCCAGGGCCGATGAGCTCGGGCGCCTGAGGATCTCGGCATTTCGCCTGTTCTGGCGCGGCCCCGGGAGCCCGTCGCCCTGCCGACAACCTGCTGGCGTCTGTCGGAGCTGGCTTCCTGGCGCCGGCCGTCGGTGGCCCGAACCGTTCCGGGTCGGGCTGGCCCAAGGGCCAGGGAGCCTGCCGACGAGACCAGGCAGTAGGGTTGACCGCACGCCCCAACGCCTTCGAACCGCGGCCAGGGGTGGCCTCGAAACGAACCGCCACGGAGGAGCCCATGCACGAACGCAACCGGAACCCCATTCGAACCCCCTGCGGCGCCATCTGCCTGGCGGCCCTCCTCGCCGCGCTCGCCGTACCGGCCGCGGCTCAGCTCGACATCGGCGCCTGGGAGAAGCGGGCGGGCGAACTGATCGTGTGGCAGCAGACCCAACTGAGCGACACCGTCCACATGCTCCTGCCGGAACCCGGGCGCGCGGGCAACCTCGCCGTGTCCGCAGGCGAGGACGGCATACTCATGGTCGACGACGCGCTGATGCCCGTGGCGCCGAAGGTCAAGGCAGCCGTGGCGGCCATCCAGGAAGGTCGCATCGACTTCGTCGTGAACTCGCACTACCACTTCGACCACGCGGGCGGGAACGCGGCCTTCGGCGCGGAATCCGCGATCGTGGCGCACGCCAACGTCCGCAAGCGCCTGCTCGAGAACCGGCACGCTGGCGCCAGCTTCTCGGCCACGCCCTTCCCGGCGGAGGCCCTACCCATCGTGACCTTCAACGAGAGCGTCACCCTGCACTGGAACGGCGAAGCCATCGACGTCATCCACTTCGGCAACCCTGCCCACACGGACGGCGACGCGGCCATCTTCTTCCGCGATTCGAACGTGGTCCACGCCGGCGACCAGTTCCCCAACCTCGGCGGCTACCCGTACATCGACCGGTACGTCGGCGGCAGCGCACTCGGCCTGCGCGACAACATGGCCATGCTGCTTCAGATCGTTGACGACGAGACGAAGATCATCCCCGGCCACGGCCCCCTGGCCACGAAGGCCGATCTGCAGCGCTACCACGACTACGTCGCCGAGACGATCGACCACATCGCGAGCCGCAAGAACGCTGGCAAATCGCTTGACGAGGTGCGCGAGGAGGGCCTGCCCGAGCAGTACGCGCAGTACGGCAATGGGCCGCTGTCGCCGGAACCCGTCTGGATCGGCTACGTCTGGGAGAGCCTCAACGACCAGTAGCGGGCAGTCGCACCTGGTCGTTCGCCTGCAGGCCGCCTGGTCCGGACGTGTCTCGAGCCGGCGAGGGACGGGACGGGGCGCCGTCCTGGCCGCTGGCGAAGCTAGAGGAGAGTCCAGGGCGTGGCGTCGCCTTTGAAGGACAGCAGTCGCCCACCGGCGGAACGGGCGGCTGACGGACAAGGAGACCATGACTGACGCAAGCGACATCGCCATCGACGTCCGCGACCTGCGCAAGAACTACAAGGGTCTGGTGGCCGTCGACGGCGTCTCGTTCACCGTGCAGCGAGGCGAGATCTTCGGCATGCTGGGCCCTAACGGCGCCGGCAAGACGACCACCGTCGAGATGCTGGAGTGCCTGCGCGAACCGGACGGCGGCGAGGCCTTCGTGGGCGGCGTGGACATCCGGAAGAACCCCCGTCAGGTCAAGGGCATGATCGGCGTCCAGCTCCAGCAGAACGCCTTCTTCGACAACCTGACGCTCCGCGAGACGGTTCAACTGTTCGCCACGCTCTACGGATCGGAGGCGTCGCCGGACGACATGCTGGCCAGGGTCGACCTGGCCGACCGGGCGGCGTCGCGCTACCGGCACCTGTCGGGAGGCCAGAGGCAGCGTTTCTCCATCGCCGTCGCCATGGTGAACCGACCGGTGGCCATGTTCCTCGACGAGCCGACCACGGGGCTCGACCCGCAGGCGCGGCGCCGGATGTGGGATCTCATCGACGGCCTGTGCTCCGACGGCATGGCGATCATGCTGACCACGCACTACATGGAAGAGGCCGAGGTGCTCTGCGACCGGGTGGCGATCATCGACCGTGGCGCCATCGTCGCCGTGGCGCCGCCGGAGACGCTGATCCGGCAACTGGCGGAGCGCGGCGGAAAGGCGGTTCGTTCGGACGGCGCCCTGACGCTGGAGGACGTCTTCCTCGATCTGACCGGCCACGAGCTCGACGGGCAAACGCCGGGATGAACGCTGCTTCTCTCAGGATCTACGCCGCGTTCATCGTCGCCGAACTGAAGATGTTCTTCCGCGACCGCGTGGCGCTCTTCTGGTCGCTCGCCTTCCCGACCGTGATGATGGTCGTCTTCGGTCTCTTCGACTTCGGCAGCTTCGCCCCGCCCCAGGTCGGCATCGCGGACGAGGCGGGGAACCGCGCGTCCACGATGCTGGTCTCGACGCTCAAGGGCGAGCTGACCGGCAAGCCGCTCTACGACGTCCCGGAGTCCGACGATCCCGACTTCCTGCGTGGGGAGGTCCACGCCGGCGACCTCGCCGCGTTCATGCTGATTCCGGTGGGCTTCGGAGAACCAGGTTCTGCAGCAACCATCGAGTTCACGTTCGATGGCCGGAAGGCCCCCGAAGCAGAGGCCGCTCGCGGCATCCTCGGCACCGTTCTCGAAGGCGTCTTCCGGATGGTCACCGACGTGCCGCCGGAGTACCGGGTCGAGAACTGGGCCACCATCTCCGCAACCGAAGTCGCGGGGCGGGGACAGGGGTTCAGGGGCTTCATCGTCCCCGGCATCGTCTCGCTGTCGATCATGCAGAGTGCCCTCTTCGGGGTCGTCTTCACCCTGGTCCGGCTGCGAAACCAGGGCGTGCTCAAGCGCCTCCACGCCACGCCCATCGGTCCGAATCACTTCCTGGTGGGCTCGCTCACGACCCGGCTTCTGCTGCTGATCCTGCAGACGAACGTCCTGCTGCTGGTCGGCATCCTGGTGTCACGCGTGGACGTGGCGCCGGGGCGCCCCCTGTTCTGGCTGGAGGTCGTCCCGCTCGTCCTGCTGGGCGGCCTCGTCTTCGCGTCGCTCGGGCTCGCGATCTCGGGCATGGCGAAGACCGAGAACACGGCTGCTCCGCTGGCGAACATCGTGTCGCTGCCGATGATGTTCCTGTCGGGCGTCTTCTTCCCTCAGGCCGCGATGCCCGAATGGCTGATCGCCGCAGCACGGTGGCTGCCGCTCACGTTCCTGGCGGACGCCATGCGGGCCATGGTCAACAGCGGCGAGGCCCTTGCCACCCAGGGAGGCCCGCTGCTCGGGCTGGCTGCCTGGGCGCTCGTCAGCTTCGGACTCGCCGTCCGGGCCTTTCGCTGGGAGTGACCGGGATGCAGCGGCGGGCAGCGGACCGTCACCCTTCCCGGCACCGCCGCCCGGCAACGCAGCCGCCACGGTCAGACGTCAACCCTGCCCCGGAAGCTGGCAAGCTCCGCAGGTTTGACAGAGCCGTCCTCTCTGGCCAGCCAGCGTCCTGACGGGCGCCGGCTGGCCCGTCGCCCCCTCGCCCGCTACTGACCGCCGCCCGTGCCCTCGCCGGGCGGCTGGTCGTACTCCGACTCGAGCAGCCGGGCGCCGCGCAGGACGTTGCCCATCGCGTAGTTGCCCTCGTGGCAGGCGTACTCGTACACGAGGCTGTCCTTGGCCTGCCAGGTGTACTCGCCGGCCCAGGGGCCGGTCCACGAATCCGGGTCATCGACCCGGAAGTGGTACAGCAGGTTGCCGTCGGCGGTCCGGGTAAAGCGCTCCTCGACGTGCATGTTGGCGCTGCCGCCCGGAAGGCCCGTCTGGCCATCCCGGAAGTGGCGCGTGTTGACCACCAGGGTGTCGCCCTCCCAATGGCCCACGCCGTCGCCCAGCCACCAGTCGATGTCCTCGGGGCTGTGCTCGTCGTCGATGCGAACAATGCGGGCGTCATGCACCATCTCGGCCATGATGACGACGTGGTTCTCGGTCTGCACGATGCGTGCGTAGTTGTTGTACAGGCTGGGAATCAGCGGCGGGCCGCCGACGAAGCCGAGCAGGCAGCGCTCGGCAAGGGCCAGGCTCTCCGGGCCGTCGAACGGTCCGGGACCGTCATGGTCGAGCCAGGAGGCCGTGCCGTCGTTGTCGTGGATGAAGGAGGCGAAGTTGGTCGCCATCCGCCGCATCGCCTGCGGCGTCATCATCGGCCGGCGACCATTCTTCGGCTCGTAGATGATCGAGGTGCGGAACTTGCCGTCCACGACCACCGCCTCGGAACCCGGATCAATCCAGAAGGCGTTGTAGCCGCCGACCCCGCCGCCGCCGAAGCGGTTGTCGCCATCGCCGCCCTTCTTCGGCGCCTTGCGGTCTGCGCCGCCGCCCTTCCTGTCTGCCTCGATCTCCCGCCACATGGCCTCCCGCTCTTCCTCGAGCGCCCGGGCCTGCTCGGGAGTCAGGTACAGGTTGTCGCCAAACTCCGGCAGGCGATCCATCGGGGTGACCGTCCCGGCGTCGTAGACGCCGCTCAGATCGGGCTTGCCGTTCGGCATCCGCTTGATGCCATCGTCCTCGGCCGCCAGAGCCGGAAGGCAGACGAGAAACAGGACGAGCGAGGCGGGAGCGATCTTGCGCATGGTCTTGAGTCCTTCCCCGAGAAAAGCGTGGGGCCAGAGATCAATTTGCCCGGAACTCTAGCAGGCTGTCGGAGTTTGCAGGGACAGGCCAGCGTCAGGGTTGGCGCCAGCTCGATCGGCTCCGCTTGGGGCGGTTGTTGCGCTCTCCCCCTCGGACCTGCCGGCTCGGGTCGTGCCCGCCCCGGGCCACGGCAAGTGGCATTGGCGACTCGCTGCAGGGAGGTCGCGGCGCCGGTAGCAGGCTGTCGGACTCGCCAGCGGCAGAAGGACGCTGGTCGAACGACAGCCTGCCTGCGAGGCGGGAGCGCAACGGCAGGCACGACCTCCGCGACGCGGCTGGCGGCGCTAGTCTCGGAGCCCGACTCGTGAGACGACCCGGAAAGCCCTCGAAGCCACCGCTTCCGATGCTGCTCGTGGCAGCGGCCCTCGCGGTGCTTCTTGCCGAGTTCGCACCGGCAGCACGGGCACAGGAGTCGGAAGCGGACGCGGAAGCGTTGGAAGTGGTCGAGCTGAACGGGCAGCCGTTTCCGGTACCGCCGCCATGGCGAGGACACCGCATCGACGACGTCGCGGACCCCGGCGACCTGGTCGCGCTTCCCTCCGAGCTGACCGGCGAACTCGGCATCCACGTGACGAAGGCCACCCGAACCGCCCTTGTCGCCATGGCCGCCGCGGCGGAGGACGACGGCCTGCATCTGCAGGTGGACTCCGGGTTTCGCAGCTTCGGCTTCCAGAAGCGGATCCTCGAGGGCCGGCTGGCGAAGGGGCGAGCCTTCTCGAACGCCGTTCGCTGGACCGCGCCGCCCGGGTACTCGGAGCACGTCACCGGACGCGCAGTCGACTTCGTTCCCAGCGACGCGGACTTCAGGGACAGCCCGGCCTACCGGTGGCTGAGACAGCGGGCGGCGGAGTTCTGCTTCGTGGAAAGCTACCCGTTCGGCAACCCCGATGGCTTCGAGTGGGAGCCCTGGCACTGGCGCCACGAAGCGTGCAGTGACTAGAGTGGGCCTTCGCGCGTGCCAGCGGCCGGAGGGCGCTGGCCGGTCCGCCTGCCTGCCGAAGAGGCGGGGGCGCCAGGCCAGGCGCAGCCTCCACGAAGCGGCCGACGGCGGTAGCGTCGCCGCACCGGACCCGCGCCGCCAGCACCGCCCGCTCGCTCAGGTCCCGGCACACGTTCATCTCGGCGTGAAGGAGCCCCCAACGACATGAGGACGATCCATCACCACGTCAACGGCAGCTGCCGCGAGGCTCGGTCCGGCAGGGACCACCCGGTATTCGACCCTGCCACCGGCGAGCAGCAGGCAGCCGCGGGGCTTGCCTCCAGCGAGGAGGTCGACGACGCGGTCGCGGCGGCCCGGAGTGCGTCTGTCAACTGGCGACGCAGCTCCCTGGCGACGCGGACGAAGCTGCTGCACGCCTTCCGCAACCTGGTCGAGGCGCACACCGACGAGCTTGCCGGTCTGATCACCGCCGAGCACGGCAAGGTGCTCTCGGACGCGACCGGCGAAGTGGCGAGGGGACTCGAGAACATCGAGTACGCCTGCGGGCTGGCCGACTTTCTGAAAGGCAGCTACAGCGGCCGGGCCTCGACTGGCGTGGACGTGTACTCGCTGCGCGAACCGCTCGGAGTCATCGCCGGCATCACGCCGTTCAACTTCCCGGCGATGGTGCCGCTCTGGATGTTCCCCAACGCGGTCGCCTGCGGCAACACGTTCGTGCTCAAGCCGTCGGAGCGCGACCCGTCCGCTCCGCTGCTGCTGGCCGAGCTGTTCAACCGGGCCGGCTTCCCGCCCGGCGTTCTCAACGTCATCAACGGCGACAGGGTCGCGGTGGACCGCCTGCTGGCCCATCCGGACATTGCCGCGGTGAGCTTCGTCGGCTCGACCCCGGTCGCCCGCCACGTGTACAAGGCCGGCACGGCCACGGGAAAGCGGGTCCAGGCGCTGGGCGGCGCCAAGAACCACATGGTTGTCTTGTCCGACGCCGACATCGACCTGGCGGCCGACGCCGCCGTGTCGGCCGGCTTCGGCTCGGCCGGCGAGCGGTGCATGGCGGTCTCCGTCGTGGTGGCCGTCGGCGAGGTCGGCGACGCCTTGGTGGCTGCGATCGAGGAGCGCATGGGCCGCCTCGCCATCGGCCCCGGCACGGACCCGCATTCCGAAATGGGACCACTGATCACGCGGGAGCATCGCGACCGCGTGGCCGGCTACGTCGATGTCGGCGCCCGCGAAGGCGCCACGGTGGTCGTCGACGGGCGCGAGGCCGTCTTCCCGGGCAACGGCTTCTTCCTCGGAGCATCCCTGCTCGACCACGTCACGCCCGACATGACCGTCTATCGCGACGAGATCTTCGGGCCGGTCCTCTGCGTCGTCCGCACCGGCACGTATCGGCAAGCCGTGGAGGTCCTCGCCCGGAACCCCTGGGGCAATGGCGCCGCGATCTTCACCCGCGACGGCGGCGCCGCCCGCCAGTTCCAGGAAGACGCGGACGCCGGCATGGTCGGCATCAACGTGCCCATCCCGGTGCCCGTGGGCTACCACTCGTTCGGTGGCTGGAAGCACTCCCTGTTCGGCGACACGCACATGTACGGCCCGGAAGGGGTCCGGTTCTTCACCCGAGGCAAGGTGGTCACCGCGCGCTGGCCGGACCCGGCAGACAGCAAGGTGGATCTGGGCTTCCCGCGCACCCGGTAGGTCCGGGGACAGCCGCTCCTGCAATGCCGAACCAGCCAGCGTCGTTCGGCCGCCGGGCACGGCCGACAGACTGGCTGGCAGACGCAGGCAGGGTCCGTTGCCAGGGAGATCCACCTTCCGTTGTCGTTCATTGCGAACTCGCAGTCGCCTGTCCTGGCGATCCCGGATCTCGGCTCGTCCGGATTCTCGTCGCAGTCAAGAGGGCACCCCGGAGTGTTCGGATGATCGATACAGCGATCAGCCCCGTTCCAGGACCGTTCGGGTCCGCGACGCCACCACTGCCACCCCGTTTCACCCCCACCTGGTAACTGAACTGCCATACCGCACGGAGCGCGCCGCTTGACGGAACGCCGCCGCAAACCAAGAGCCAAGCCTGGTAACTGAACTGCCATACCGCACGGAGCGCGCCTGTCCGGCGAACTCCAGCAACTCAGTCGAAGGTCCACTCCCGCAGCTCTTCGCCCTTTTCGGGCCGGGCCTCGCGGACGGTCACGGACGGGGACTTGCCTTCCTCGAAGGTGAACACGTACTTGAGGCCCTTGCGGTTCTCCTCCGGCACGGGATCGATGTGCGTGGCGTGTTCCGGGCCGTCGAAGACATTGATCTTGCAGAACTCCTCGCCCTGACACAGACCCTTGCCCATCTTCACCCAAGCCTCCATCTTCGTGTCGGAGGCCACCCAGGCGCCCCAGGCGAGGCCGGTGAGGCCGACCGGATTGAGCGGCGGCGGGGAACCGCCCTGCTGCTGCCCGACGGCGGCAGTCGCGAGAAGGAAAACGGCGCTGATGGTCAGGGCGGCAGTGCGTCGATTCATGGCGTCACCTCGTCGGGAGCCGAAGACGGTCGTCAGGGTGGTGCGTTCAGCGGACCCATCACTCTACCGGGCCGCGGCTCCCCGCCGTCGCTACGGCTGCGGCGAGCCGGCCAGGCCGAAGTACCGGTCCCACATCTCCATCCGCCGCTCGTGGAGCCGGCTGCCCGGCTCGACCGACGATCCGAACTCGACGTGATGCCGTTCACCCTTCTCCCAGGCGGGCCACGCCGGCAGCGCGGCATCGGGCGGGTTCGGGTCGCCATGAGCGGCAAAGGCCACCCAGATGTCGGACATCGCCTCGGCCAGGCGGTGGTCCTCCTCGGCGTACTCGAAGTCCAGCTTGTCCAGGTTGTCGAAGACGTAGGCGATCTCGGCCGCATGGTAGGCGCCGTAGATCTCGCGCTCCGGATGCGGAGGCGCGTGGCTGAAGAAGTAGAGCCAGGCCGGCGAGGAAACGGTCGCGGAGAGCTCCGCCCAGGTCTTCATGTGCCACGCGAACACGCGGTCCGAGAACGCGTCGATGAAGGCTCTCCGCGCCTCGGCGTCGCCCGACACGGGGTAGGTGTCGAAGAACGCGCCCTCGACTTCGGGGAACTGGCTCCTGACAAGGAACTCGACCGCCTGTTTCGTCGAAGGGAGCATCCGGCCCATCAGGCTCGTCGCCTCGTCCCGGTTCGAGCCGACGAGCACCGGCACGTCCGCCTGCTCGCCGAGCCGGTAGATCTCCATCGGCTGCTTCGGCAGCACCCGGCCGTCCACGTTCGGCCTGGTGGCGAAGGCGCCCGGCTTCGAGGCTTCGGCAAGGATGGCCTCGGCGTCCAGCTCCCGCAGGCGCGTCGCCGCGTCGTCGCCCTCGACGCCCAACCGTCGGGCGAATTCGGCGCCGTTCGCCTCGGCCGAGTCGTCACCGGGCGAGCGGAGTTCCGGCAGGCCGTCGAACATGCCGCCGCTCTGGCCGATGACGCGGTGGAACAGCCCCCGGGCCAGCGGCGAGGCCTGGAGCACGTTCACGCTCCAGGCACCGGCCGACTCGCCGAAGATCGTCACCCGGTCCGGGTCGCCACCGAACGTGGCGATGTTGTCCCGCACCCACTCGAGCGCGAGAACCTGGTCGAGTACGCCGTAGTTGCCCGAGACGCCGTGTTCCGACTCGGCAGACAGGGCGCGATGCGCAAGGTAGCCGAACGCGCCCAGGCGGTAGTTGATCGTCACCACCACGACGCCCTTCTGCGCCAGGGCCGAGCCGTCGTAGACGGGCAGCGAGCCCGAACCGCGGGTGAGCGCTCCGCCGTGGATCCAGACCATGACCGGGAGGCGGTCGTTCGACGTCTCGGCGGCGGTCCACACGTTCAGGTAGAGGCAGTCCTCGCTCGCCTCGACCAGGGGCTGGAAGTAGAAGCCGCCCTCGGGATAGGGCGCCTGCAGGCAGGAAGGCGGCTCGAAGATCGCGTCGATCGGCGCCCGGTCCGGCACGGCCGGGCGCGGAGGCCGGAAGCGCAGGTCGCCCACCGGCGGTTGGGCGTACGGAATGCCGAGCCAGGAATGCAGCCCGGGCTGTTCGTCATCGACGAAGCCGATCACGAAACCACTTGTGGTCGCCCGTACGGGGATGATCTCGATCGGCATCTCGGGCGGCTGCGTCACCTGGGCCAGGGCGGCGGCACCAGCCAGGCCCACGAGAGCGACGAGGCAAAGCGCACGGCGAAACCGCCGGGGCGCAAGAAAATGTCCGGTCATGCGAACCTCCCCCAGGTACTACTTGCTGACGTTGTACGAGGTCAGCGAGGCCTGATCCCGAATGTACAGGGCGCCGTTGGCCACCACGGGATGGGCCCAGCTGAAATCCCCGCTGGACTCGATCTCGAACTGCCCGCGCTCGTCGTACCCGTCCGGCGTGGCCACCGCCAGGCCGACCTTGTTGCGCTCGCCGAGCAGGAACAGCTTGCCGTCAGCCAGCACCAGGGAACCCTTGCCGACGCTGCGGGCGCGCCAGTTCACCTCGCCGGTCTCGATGTCGACGCTGGTCAGCGCCGGGCCGAAGAAGCTGTAGAGCGTCCCCTCGTGTGCCACGACGCCGCCGTGGTGGTTCTGGAAGCGGGTCTCGAAGTACGCCTGCTCGCTGGCGAACGAATTGCCGTCGCCCTCGACGCTGATCTTCACGGCGCCGCCGCCGACGCCGTAGGACGCCGAATAGAAGACGAGGTCCCCCACCTGAACGGGGGTGGCGATGTTGATCGCGTTCACCGTCGACGGCCTTTCGTAGCGCCAGAGCAGCTCGCCATCGGAGGCGCGGACGCCCACGCCCGCCTCGCCGGTGAAGCCGATGAGCACCTCGACTCCCTGCATCTCCCGCAGGATGAGCGAGGAGTAGGAAGCGACGTCACCCAGCTTGCTGGAGCGCCAGAGGGTGCTGCCGTCAGCGGTCGAAAGGGCCGCGATGGCGCCGTCCTCGCCGCCCGGCATGACGAACAGCCGGTCGCCGGCCACCAGCGGCGACTCGCTGATCCCCCAACGCGTGTTCGGCCTGCCGTAGCGCTCCAGCATGTTGAACTGCCAGGTCGCCGCGCCTGTTTCCTTGTCGAGCCGCGCGACCTCGCCGGCCGCGTTCTGCACGAACAGCGAATCGCCCCGCACGGTCGGCGTCGAACGCGGACCGTCGCCGCGGTCCGGATGGTCGTAGTACTCGCTCAGCGGACGCTGCCAGACCTCGCTGCCGTCCTCAGCCCGCAGACGGAAGACGACGCTGTCGGGGCCACGCGTGCCCTGGATGTAGACGGCATCGCCCTCGACCGCCACCGTGCCGTAGCCGTGACCCAGCGTGCGAATCTGCCAGTTGACCGCAGGGCCTTCCGGCCGCCACTCGTCCAGCAGACCGGTCTCGCTGGAGATCCCCGCTCGGTCGGGCCCTCGCCACTGCAACCAGTCGTCCGCTCGCGCCGACGTCCCGAGCCCGATGCCGACAGCCAGCGCCGCCGCAGCCAGCGCACGATTCCATCCCTGTGTTCGATTCATCACCTCAGCCCCCGCAAGCCCTGGAATGCACGGAAAGACGCCCCCGCCGGAGGCCATGGCGCACTCTACCGACCCGTACCGCGGATCCTGCCTCCGGGGAGACGTACCTGCCGGCGGACGCCGCAGACCAGCGCGCCCACAGGGGATCTGTAGAGGATGTGCTCGTCGCGACAAGAGAGGCCCGCAAGCGTTCCAGGGCGACCAGGGCCCCGGTGTGCTCGCCGCTCAACGGTGTGGCGGCTGCCTGCATTGCCGACGACCGCGACGGTCAACCTCGTGCCGCCAGGCTTCCCGCCTCCGTTCACGAACCTCCACCAGGTCCGGCCGCGGGCCGATATCGTTCGGCTCGCGCGGGACGCACGTCGAGGAGGATGGTACGCAGCATGGAGTTCTGGACCGCGACCGTGGCCGCACCCACCCGCAGCGCCGAGTTCGCTCTGGAAGCCGAGAGTCGAGGCTGGGACGGCATGAACGTCGTCGACTCGCAGAATCTCTCCGGCGACCCGTACGTCTGCCTCGCCCTCGCCGCCACGGCGACCCGAAGCCTTGGCCTCGCCACTTCGGTGACGAATCCGGTCACGCGACTGCCGGCCGTCACGGCGTGCTCGGCGCTCTCGGTGAAGAGGGTGTCCCGCGGCCGGATGGTGCTGGGCATCGGTCGCGGCGACAGCGCACTGGCGCACCTCGGCCGGGCGCCGGCGCGGCTCGGCTGGTTCGAGCGCTACCTGGTCACGCTTCAGGCCTACCTGCGCGGCGAGGAGGTCGACTTCGAGACAACCGGAATCGGGGACGACGCAGCTCCGGCGGCGAAGAAGCTCGGGCTGGCTCACGGACCGTCCACAAGCAGCATTCGCTGGACCGGCGACGGACCGAAGCCGCCCGTCGAGGTCGCCGCCACCGGCCCGAAGGTCATCGGCATCGCGGCCCGGCAGGCCGACCGGGTGATGCTGGCCGTGGGCGCGGACCCGAAGCGTGTCGCCTGGGGCATCGAGAGCGCCCGCGAAGCCGCAAGGAACGCCGGACGCGATGCGGCGACGCTTCGGTTCGGCGCCTACGTGAACGTCGTCTGCTGCGAGGACCCAAGCACAGGTCGCGAGCTCGGCCGGGCGTCCACCGGTCTCTTCGCACGCTTCTCGGTCATGTACGGCGACATCGCCGGGCCGGCCGACGAAGGCGAGGCAGAGGTCTTCCGCCGCCTCCACCAAAGCTACGACATGACCGCGCATGGGCGAGCCGGCGGGCAGCAGACGACAGCGCTCACGGACGAGTTCATCGACCGCTACGCGATCGTTGGCGACCCGGAGCACTGCGCGGCGCGCATCAGGGCGCTGGCCGACCTCGGGCTCGGGAAGTTCGCGGTCACCGGGCCGAACTTCGCGTCGCCGGACCCGGAGGCCCGCAAGGCCGCGGAGCGATTCACCACCGACGTGCTGCCGCTGCTCAGCGAATGACATGGCGGGCGCTCGGCATGGCCTCGATCCTGAAGGCGGGCCGGCTCGCCCGGGACTGTCAGCACCGCTGGCCCGTCTGACGATCTGCCGAAGCTGATGACGCAGCGCGCAGCAGAACCCTCGGACCGTAGGCGGCGGCTGCGGGCCCAATGAAGACTCACGGGAGAGACCGAACGAAATGGACTTCGCAGGAAAGACGGCCGTCATCACCGGCGGCGGCAACGGGCTGGGGCGCGCCATCGCCCTTGCCCTGGCACGGGAGGGCGCGAACGTGGTGGTCGCGGACGTGGAGCGGGAGGCCGCGGACGCGGTGGCCGCCGAGGCGGAATCGCTCGGAGTCGGCGCCCTCGCGGAACAGGTCGACGTGGCCCGCGAGGCCGATGTGGAGCGCCTGGCCGACGAGGCCTGGTCGGCCTTCGGCAGCGCCGAGCTGCTGTTCAACAACGCCGGCATCGCCGCCGGACGGGCGCCGACCTGGGAGTTCTCGGCGGACGACGTGCGCTGGGTGCTGGGCGTCAACCTGGAAGGCGTCCTGAACGGCATCCGAGTGTTCGCGCCCCGCTTCATCGAGGGCGGCAGAGAGTCCCGGATCATCAACACCGGGTCGGAACACAGCCTGGGCACGCCGTTCCCCGGTTCCGCCGTCTACACCGCCTCGAAGCACGCCGTGCTCGCCATCTCGGACATCCTGCGGGCCGAGTTGCCCGACCACGTCGGCGTGAGCGTCTTCTGCCCCGGCTGGGTCGCCACGACCATCTGGCGAGCCGCCGAACGGCGCCCGGAACACTTCGGCGGCCCCAGCGACGTCGACCCGGCGCGCGGAAAGCTGACCGAAGAGAACGCCATGCCCGCCGACGAAGCCGCCGGCATGGTCCTGCAGCAGATCCGGGAAGGCCGTTTCTACCTGCTCACGCACCCCCACGTCATCGAGTACGCCCGCACGCGCTGGAACGACATCGGCGCCGCGTTCGCCAGCCAGGCGCCCCGCTACGAGGGCGACGACCGCTACGACGTCACAAAGGTCATCGCCCGCATCCGGGCACAGCAGGCCAATCAAGACTGATCGCCTGGTTCCCTTCGATGGCCGACGTGCAGGGGACCAGGCTGTCCTCCACCTGTCACGTTCGCCTTCCGGCGGGAACTCGGGATCGGCTGCGCCTCGAGCCCGGCGCCGGGTTCCCCGGCTCACGGGGTTGCCCCGGAACTGCGACCTGAACCCGAACGACCCCAAGTGCGGACAGACCAGGGCCAGGAACCAGTACGATCCGCCGGCATCCCGGTCCCTACTTCCGACAATGACCCGCACTGTCCCGCCGCACCACCGATCTAAGAGCCCCCCGGAGCAGGAGGAGCAATCCGTGCTGCCGCGAATCGTGAACGTGCTGTTGTTGCTGCTGATGGCGCTGCCACTCACAGCCGGCCATCCGACGACAATCGGCGACAAGGACCCGGAGGGGCCGACGGCCGCACATGGGTTGCGGCATCGCGGACGCTGAGACCGGATGGGTCCGTGAGGGACGGGCTGGGACTCACGGTCGAGCTGCACCTCGCTTGACAGTTGAGGCGCGGCGTCGATCACGGCCTGGGCGACGGGGTTTATGTCCAGACCGCAGGAGTTCTGCCCGACGGCCATTCCAGTGGTATGCCCTGGACCAGTTCTCACCCGTACCACCACTGTTCAATCCGACGTTGCTGCTGTCCGAGGTTGCGGTGACAGCGGAAATCGACGAGGTGATTCCCGGGTTCGACAGCCTCGGGAGCTCAGCTGTGCTGTTCGCTCTGTCGAACGCCGTGCCGCTTCACCGGAGGTCTCCAGTTCCCGGCTACGTGCTAGTCCCGGTGGACCGGATGGTCTACAGGGGGCGGGCGTTCTGTCGCCCGAATCATCGGTTGTGGCAGGACGTGGAGTGGGATCCCCCGCAGTCGGAGACAGAGTGGTCGAGATCGGGCAATGGACCTATGGTGGCAGCGTCAGGGCTGGGCTCGTGGCAGGCGCTCTTGCGCTGATGGAAGATGGCGAAGAGTTGACTTGGGTGCTGCCTGGGATCGCCAGCCAGATACACAGGCGGCTCCAAAGACGCTCCCGGCAGCGCGACCGCATTGCAGGCCTGGTCTGACGAGGCCGCTGCCGGAGGCTTGTTCGATCTCACTGCCCGCTTGTAGACACAGGAACGGAACTCCCCGGAGCGTTGGGAGTTCGCTGAGACCTGGCGGAGGTTGAACGCCAACGGTTGCCGTGTTGCCGCGGCCACTACTCGGGAAGGCCGAATAGTCCCCACGCGCGTGCTTTGCAGGAGCAGGCAGGAGCCGGAGCCGCTGCTGGACACCGAGTCGCCGCAGGAGCTGTATCCGGCGGCGGGAACGGCTGCATGGCCGTTCTGCGGCGCTGGCGACGGCCCCCGCGCCTGACCTGTGCGGCTTGCCTGCCCGGTCGAGGCGGCGGAACAGCGGCCCGGCTTCGACGCCTGCGGTGCCCCGCCACGCCCGGACGGCCCCCATGGTCGGCGCGCCCAAGAACAGGACGGCGCCCCTCGGCAGCCCGGAGCAGCTGCGCGACCAGTCCACGGCCCTGCCGGCCGAGCTGAACGAATCCACGCGGGCGCGAGCTACCATCCCCGCGCATGCGGCAAACGGCAGGAAACGGGCGACCTCAGGGCATCCTCGACAATCGCACCCGGGGGGCCGCAGGCGACTTCCTGAAGGCCCATCTGCGGAGCGGTACCGAGCTCGCCACTGTCTCCGCGTACTTCACGATCAGCGCCTGGGAGGCGCTGCGGAAAGAGCTCGACAGCATCGGTCGGATGCGGTTCCTGTACGGCGCTCCCGATCAGCTGAGAGTGTTGGCCCACCAGCAGCGCCAACCGCAGGCGTTCGGCCTCACCGAAGCGGGACTGGCGCCCACGAAGCGACTCACGCAAGCAGCCGTGGCCAGGCAGTGCGCGGACTGGATCCGGCGGAAGGCCGAGATTCGATCGGTCCGGAACGACCTGGTTCACGGCAAGCTCTACCACGTGGCGGGCGCCCGCCCGGACGCCAGGGCTCACGCCATGATCGGCAGCTCGAACCTGACACTCCCGGGCCTGGGGCTCGCCGAGCGCGGGAACGTGGAGCTGAACATCGTCGTCGACTCCGACCGCGACAGGACCGATCTCCTCGCCTGGTTCGAGGAATGGTGGAGGGACGAGGCGCGCACCCGGGACGTGAAAGCCAAGGTGCTGCGGCAGCTGGAACTGCTCCACCGCCACCAAGCGCCCACTTTCATCTACCAGCTGACGCTGTACCACCTGTTCGGACCCGAGGTGGCCGAACTCGGCGGCACCGACGAAGACCTCGACCGCCGTGGCCTCGCACAAACCGAGATCTGGAAGTCGCTCTACGAGTTTCAGCGCGACGCGGCCAGAATCATCATCGACCGGGTGCAGAGGCTGAACGGCTGCATCCTCGCCGACAGCGTCGGGCTGGGCAAGACCTACACTGCCCTCGCCGTGGTCAAGTACTTCGAGCTGCGGAACGAGCGTGTCCTGGTGCTCTGCCCCAAGAAGCTGATGGGCAACTGGAGGGGCTTCAAGGCCAACTCGACCATCAACCGCTTCGTGGACGACCGCTTCCGCTACGACCTCCTGTTCCATACCGACCTGTCCCGCGACAGCGGCTGGACCGGCGAGATCGATCTCGCCACCGTGAACTGGGGCAACTACGACCTGGTCGTCATCGACGAGTCCCACAGTTTCCGCAACAACACCCGCGGTCCCCTGGGTGACGACGATGAACCGAGGAGGAAGTCGCGCTACGAGAAGCTGATGGAGGACATCGTGGGCAGCGGCGCGAACACCAAGGTCCTGATGCTCTCCGCGACGCCGGTCAACAGTGACCTCCGTGACCTCCGAAACCAGATCTCCTTCATCGCCGGCGGCGACGTGACTCGACCGGGGCCGGCCGACAGCTTCTTCAGGAGCGAGGAGCGCCTTGGCCTCGATTCCATCCGGCAGACGACGGAGACAGCGCAGAGGCGCTTCGCCGACTGGGCGCGAGAGCCCCCGGCCAAGCGGAAAGGCGACGGCCTGGTCGACGTGCTGGACGCTGACTTTCTCAGGCTGCTCGATGGGGTCAGCATCGCGCGTTCGCGACGCCACGTTCAGGAGCACTACACGACCGACATGCAGATCCTCGGCGCATTCCCGACCAGAGAGAAGCCTGTTTCCGTCTATCCGAGCATCGACATCGGGAACGCGGAGTTCTCGTTCGACTGGCTGGTCGAGCAGCTGGAGAACCTGAACCTCGCCCTCTACAACCCGGCCGGTTTCCTGCGCGACGACCTGAATCCCGCCGTTCGCGCCGAGTATGAGCGGGACGTGGTGAACGGATTCACCCAAGCCGGCCGCGAAAGCAGCCTGATCGGCATGATGAAAGTCAACCTGCTGAAGCGGCTGGAGAGCTCCGTCGAGTCCTTCCGCCTGACCCTGGAGAGGACGACCGGCAAGATCGACGATCTACTCGGCTCCTTCGAGCGCTTCGAGCATGCGGCCCCCGGCGAAGAGGGGCGGGCCTACGAGGATCTCCTTCCGAGCGAAGCCGAGGACCCGGACTCCGAGTACGGCGATTTCTTCGTCGGCGGCAAGCTGCGATTTCACCTGGGTCACCTCGACCTCCCGAGGTGGCGGTCCTTCCTGCTGGAGGACCGGAAGACCCTGGAGCGTTTGCATCAGGCTGCCGAACAGGTGACGCCGGCCCGCGATGCCAAGCTGGCGCAACTCCGCAACCGGGTCTCGCGGAAGCTAGGGTCGCCAACCCGCCGGAAGGACGGCAAGGAGAACAGGAAGCTGCTGATCTTCACGGCGTTCTCGGACACGGCAGAGTACCTGTTCCACCACCTCGCACACGTGGTGACGACCGCAGGGTGCCGTGCCGGCCTGGTCCAGGGAAGCGGCGGCAACCGGACGACCTCCGGCAGCGCCAGCTACGACGAGATCCTCGCCAACTTCAGCCCGGGGGCCCATCCCGGCAGCATGCCAGCCGAAGCCGCCATCGACGTTCTCATCGCCACGGACTGCATCTCGGAAGGGCAGAATCTCCAGGACTGCGACCTCGTCGTCAACTACGACATCCACTGGAACCCGGTGCGGCTCATCCAGCGCTTCGGCCGCATCGACCGGATCGGCTCGCCCAACGCCTCGGTGAAGCTGGTGAACTTCTGGCCCACCGAAGACTTGGATCGCTACCTGAACGTCCAGAACCGGGTGCAGGCCCGGATGGCCCTGGTCGACGTGACGGCAGCCCAGGGAGACAACCTGCTCGAAGACCAGAGGGCCAGGGAGGCCGTCCAGAACGAGTTGAAGTTCCGCGACACGCAGCTGCGGCAGCTCAAGGAGCAGGTGGTCGACCTGGAGGACTTCGAGGAAGGCGTAAGCCTGTCCGACTTCTCGCTGGCCGATTTCCGTCGCGGCCTGCAGGAGTTCCTCGCCGCCCGCCGCGACGAGCTGGAAGCGGCACCCTTGGGTCTCCACGCCGTCGTGCCGCCGCACCTTCATGGCACGACAGTTCCGACCGGCGCCATCTTCTGCCTTCGCCGACGGGGTGAAGAAACAGCGCCTGCGCGAACCGTACGCAACGGCCGGACACAGGAAGACGAGACCCGGCGGATCAACCCGCTGGGCCGCCACTACCTCGTCCACGTGCGCGACGACGGCGAGGTCCTGCTCGGCTTCGCCTCTGCCAGGAAATCGCTGACGCTGTTCAGGGACCTGGCGCAGGGACGAGACAACGCCATCGCCGACCTTTGCGCGATCTTCGACCAGCACACCGGAGACGGCACCGAAATGGGCCACTACAGCGGGCTCATCCAGCACGCGGTACGCGACATCGTCAGGTCGTACAACCGCCGGGCCGGCAAACAGCTCGGCCGCAGCGACGGTCGGCTGCCGCGCACCTCCAGCCAACCCGGGGCCGAAACCGATTTCGAGCTGCTGACCTGGCTGGCGATCATCGACCCGGCGGCGAAGGAGCGCTGAACATGACGAACAAAGCGGCCATCCGCACGGCACTTGCAGCGGGCGTCGGCAAACCCATCCGGGAAGCAGCAACCGATCTCCTCGACTGCCTCGGATATCGAAGCGACCGAACGTGGCGTGGTCAGACGATCGCCGAGCTTCCCGAGGCCTTCGCGATCAGGCACCGGACGGCACAATCCGCACGGGACTTTCGGGACGAAGCGCTGTCCGTTCATCTGCTCTTCCAGCTCACGGACGAGGGAATCAGGGCGCAGGCGCAGACGAGCCTTCTTGCCCACGCCGAGCAGTTCGACACCGGCGCAACGAAGAGCTTCCTGTTCGTCGCGGTGGAGCTGAGAGGCCGGGCGTACTCCAAGACTCGCTACTCGCAGTTCGCCCGCGAAGTGAACCAGGGGCTGCCCATGCCGGTGTTCGTCCTGTTCCGCTCGGCGGACACGGGGCGCCTCACCCTGGTGTTCGTGGACCGGCGGCCCCACAAGCGGGAAGACGGCCGCCCCGTCCTGGGCAAGGCATCGTTGATTCGGGACCTCGACCCCGCCGCACCGCATCGGGCCCATCTCGACATCCTCGAGACTCTCTCGCTCGGCTCACGCCTGGAGAGCAGATGGCGACCGCGCAACTTCGATGACCTCCACGCGGCCGTCCTAGCCGCACTGGACACAACCACCCTGAACAAGCGCTTCTACAAGGAACTCTTCGCCTGGTTCGAGCGCGCGCTGGAAGAAGCCACCTTTCCGTCGGACTCGAACAGGAGCATCGCCCCGGAGAGCCACGTGATCAGGCTGATCACGAGGCTGATCTTCATCTGGTTCATCAAGGAGAAGGGCCTGGTAGCCAAGGAGCTCTTCGTCGAGGAGAAGGTCGAGAGTCTGCTGAAGGGCTATGTCCGGGGCGCCGGGGATTCCTGGTACCGGGCAGTGCTGCAGAATCTCTTCTTCGCCACGCTGAATACCGAGATCCCCCGACGCGACTTCAGCCGCGCGAGCCCGCGCACTCACCGAGTCCACGGGCTGTACCGCTACCGGGACCTGATGGCCGACCCGGACCGCCTCGTCGAGCACCTGCAGAAGACGCCGTTCATCAACGGCGGCCTCTTCGAGTGCCTGGATTCGCCGGACCGCTCCCAGTCGACCGGGGGATGGCGCATCGACTGCTTCACCGACAACGAGGCCCATCGGGCCAAGCTGAGCGTCCCGAACCGGCTTTTCTTCGACGAGAAAGGAATCATCCCGCTGTTCGAGCGCTACCGCTTCACCGTCGAGGAGAACACGCCGATCGAGGAGGAAGTCGCGCTCGACCCCGAGCTTCTCGGCAGCGTCTTCGAGAATCTGCTCGCCGCCGTGAACCCGGAGACCGAGGAGACCGCCCGAAAGCAGTCCGGTTCCTTCTACACGCCGCGAGAGGTCGTCGACTACATGGTCGGCGAATCCATGGCGCTCGCGCTTGCCGACAACGCGACGCTCCCGGGGGAGGACACCGACTGGTGGCGGGCCCGCGTGGGCTATCTGCTGGATCCAGCCGACCTCTGCGACGACGCCAAGGTCTTCTTCGAACCCGAGGACCGGAAGCGACTTGTCGAGGCCGTTGCGAACCTGACCGTGCTGGACCCGGCGGTCGGTTCCGGCGCCTTCCTCATCTCTGTCCTGCACGCCCTCACGCTGGTCCTCAGGCGGATCGACCCCACCAACGAGCGCTGGGAAGCAGTGCAGCGACTGCGAGCAGCCAAGCGGGCAAGCGAGACATTCCTCGGCGGCAGCAGCGACGAGACCAGACAGCACGAGCTGGCTGCCATCGACGATGCGTTCCAGACCTACCGCGGCTCAGACTATGGCCGCAAGCTGTTCCTGATCCAGAACTGTCTGCACGGTGTGGACATCCAGCCAACGGCCTGCCTGATCGCCAAGCTCCGGTTCTTCATCTCCCTCGCCATCGAACAGGAGACGAACTCGGACCCGGCATCGAACTACGGGGTCCGGCCCCTTCCGAACCTGGAAACCCGCATCCTCGCAGCCGACGCTCTCATCGGCGTCCCGCAGCAAGCCTCTCTCAAGAGCCCTAAGCAGACGAGCTTGGAGAACAGCCTGCGGGCCAACCGGGAGCGGCACTTCCATGCCACGACTGCGCGCGTGAAGGACGACTGCCGCAGGCGAGACGAAGACCTCCGGAAGAACCTGGGCAGCGAGCTGCTGAGCGTCGGTCTCTCGAGACCCGACGCCGGGCGCATCGCCTCGTGGGACCCCTACGACCAGAACGCAGCGGCCGAGTGGTTCGACGCGCACTACATGTTCGGGGAGACCGGGTTCGACATCGTCATCGGCAACCCGCCGTATCGACAGCTTCAGGCCAACAGTGGCTTGCTCGGCAACCGTTACCAAAGTGCTCACTTCAAGACCTTCGTGAGAACAGGGGACCTCTACCAGCTGTTCATCGAAAAGGGCCTGCGCCTCATGGGCGGCAAGCAGAGCGTCCTCGCCTACGTCACCTCCAACAGCTGGCAGAAGGCCAGATACGGGCTGAAGACGCGCAAGCTACTCGACCGGCACTCTCCGCTGCGGTTCATCAATCTCGGCCCAGGGGTGTTCGAGAACGCTGTGGTGGAGACCTGCGTGATCGTGGTCCGCCGAGGCCAGGGCGCCGAGGAGTGCCGCACTGCGAACTTGCGGGATGGTGCGGCCTTTCCCCCGGCCAAGACCGACTGGGCCAAACTGCGGCAGATCAAGGACGGCCCCTGGTGCGTGCTCTCGAAAGCCGAGTGGTCCCTGATGGAGAAGATCGAGGCCGCCGGCAGACCCCTGCGTGAATGGCCCGGTATCTCGATCAACTACGGAATCAAGACTGGTCTCAACAGGGCCTTCATCGTCGATAACGAGACCAAGGAGGGCTTGATCCGCGAGGACCCGCGCTCCGCCGAGCTCCTGAAGCCACTTGTGCGAGGCCGGGACGTGAAGGCCTGGCGAGTCGACTGGAACGGCCTGTGGCTGATCGCGACCTTCCCCGCCACCCAAGTGGACATCGACCGGTATCCTGCGATCCGGCGCTGGCTGCGGTCATTCGGGCCGAGGCTTCACCAGACCGGCGAGACACTGGCGCCCGGGATCAAGGCGCGCAAGAAGACGCCGCATGCCTGGTACGAGCTGCAGGACTCCTGCGCTTACCACGAGGACTTCGCAAAGCCGAAGCTCATGTGGCCGGAAATCACGGAGTTGCCCCGGTTCGCGTTCTGCGAGCGCGAGGTCTTCTGTAACAACAAGGTCTACCTGCTGACGGGAGGGGCGTCAGTCGAGGAGCTCCTCTACCTGTGCGACGTGCTGAACAGCAGGGTCTTGCGCTGGTACACACGGCACGTCATGGTCACGACTGGCGCCGGGACGCCGTCCTGGTTCAAGTACTCTCGGTGGAGTCGCTACCGGTGCCTCCACGCGGCGAGGTCTCCCCCACCCTGGCTCCGCACCGGCTCATTGCTCGGAGACAGACAGTGACTCCCGGTCATTCGCACCTCCCCGGCCAAGAAGATGGCGCACCGGCCACCGGCGCAGCACAAGGTGCCATCGAGACGCATCTCTACCGCCTGACTGAAGCGGAGCGGAAACTGCTCCGGTAGGTCACCGCGCCGGGAAGCAGACAGTGGAGCTTCAGCTATCCGAACTCCGAGACGCGAGAAGCAGAGCCAACTCCTCCGGGTCGAGCCCATAAGCCGCGCCGATCACAGGGCCGAGAGCTTCTTGCGCGCAGGCTCGCAAGTCGGGCTGCTGCACCGCTCGCTGGACGAGCGCCGCCGCGCAGCTTTGGACCTGCGGGGACGGCGAGGGAACGGGCAGTGTTTCGAGGTACACCTTCTTCCACCGGGTTGCCCCTGCCCCGGAAGTGGGTGCCGTAGTTCGAACCCACCAGGACGCGACCCCGGAGTTGAGGACGGCACATAACCACGGCAGGTCCTCTCTACGAGAAGTCTTCAGCATGAAGGCTGTCGCTTCCACGAACAGCCCGTCTTCGTCTAGCGCGAACCGTCCGTCCTTGGCGAGCTCGATCCAGGTGATCTTCGGCTTCGCGAAGTCCTCGTGGTAAGCGCAGCTACGCAGGTTGTACGGCGTCTCCCCCTGGTCTTGGCGCCGCTCGAGGCTTGGACGGTACGAGTCTAGGTGGCGGTGGATCGCCGGGTAGGTCCTCACGTCGACCCCGGGGACGGCACCGTAGCCGTTGTGGGTCGCGATCAGCCACAGGCCGTTCCAGTCGACTCGCCAGGCCTTCACGTCCCGGCCTCGCACAAGTGGCTTCAGGAGCTCGGCGGAGCGCGGGTCCTCGCGGATCAAGCCCTCCTTGGTCTCGTTATCGACGATGAAGGCCCTGTTGAGACCAGTCTTGATTCCGTAGTTGATCGAGTTCCGGCGGGTGCTTCGCCTGCCAGACTTGCTCGCTTGGCGCTTGATCGGCACAGCCCCTGCCTGCCGCAATCGAGCCCCGCTGCTCGGGACGCCCCTTGGCGCCGCGGCTCCGCAAGACGCCACGGCGCTGCCGGCGGCGACACCGACGAACCGGCAACAAGACAGGGAGGATGTGGAGCCATGGACGAACTGACGATGAACCACGTGCTGACGAGGTCGCTGGCCACGAACACGCGTCTCGCCTACCGGAACGGCTGGCGCCGCTTCACTTCCTTCTGCGCAAGCACGGGGCGCGACGCGCTGCAGGCGACAGGCAAAGACGTGGCCCTGTTCCTGATCCAGACCGGAAACCAGCCGCGTTCGGAGCGCGCGACCACCGGCGGAACGGAGCCCGTGTCTCTGGGAACGCTGCAGATCAGCCTGGCGGCGATCAACAGGAAGTACCGCGACGAGGGCAGACGCTCTCCGGGCCACGAAGGTGTGGTGACCGCCGTGGTCCAGGGCCTGCGGAGGATCTACGGTACAGGCCAGCGCCGGGTCAAGGCGCTGCGGGAGTGCGAACTACGGAGGATGATGGCCTGCTGCGACGAGCGTTCCCGCGAGAGCCGCCTGCGAGTGGTGGCCACCCGGGACGCAGCCCTTCTCGCCGTCGGCTTCGGCGCGGCACTCCGGCGTTCCGAGATCTGCGCCCTGAACGTGGAGGACGCCGACTTCGCAGGGGCCGGCGCCCGAAGCGGAGGTCTCGTTCTGACCATCCGCCAGTCGAAAACGGACCAGGCCGCCCAGGGGCAGCGCATCGCGATTCCGGAAGGCAAGGGCCTGAAGGTGGGTACTCGCCTCAAGCGATGGCTCGAAGTCGCCCAAACCAGCGACGGCCCCCTATTTCAGTCTCTCTGGCGCGGCGGCAGGCTGCGTGGAAGGCGTCTCCATCACTCCGACGTCCCCAGGCTGGTCAAGCACTACGCCGAAGCCATCGGCCTGAACCCGGCCGACTACTCGGGCCACTCGCTCCGGGCCGGCTTCGTCACCAGCGCTGCCGAGCACGGTGCGCGTCTCGACAAGATCATGGAGGTGACGAGGCACCGGAGCGCCGAGATGGTCCTGCGCTACATCCGCACGGCGGACGCGTTCGAGGACCATGCCGGGGCCGCCTTCCTGTAGCGGAGCGCAAGCAGCTGCGGTCGGGAAACGGCTCCGCGCTTCGCTGCGGACGGCCGCTACCAGCGTGCCTTGACGCCGCTCACCCGGGCGGGCGGGCACGCCACCAGCCGGGGCCGGTGCGCGACGGCCAGCCTTCCGGAGGCGTCGGCCAGAGGAGGATCGTGCCCATCGGCCCGATCTCGACGCCTCGGATGTCGCGGTCGAACACCCACAGGAAGGAAACGTGGTAAAGGAACAGGGCTGGCTGGTCGCGGTAGACCTCGCGGTGAATCTCCCGGTAGATGGCGGCCCGCTTCGCTTCGTCCTGCTCCCGCTTTCCAAGGCGGAAGAGCTCGTCCACCCGGGCGTTGGAGTAGGCGCCGTCGTTGCGGCCGCCGTCCCGCGCTTCGGTGCCGAGCGCGTTGTGCAGGGCCTGCGGATCCAGGGTGGTGCCGCCGATGGTCGCCAGGGCCTGGAAGTCGCCCTCGAGCCGCCTCTCGTTGAGCGACGCGCTCTCGAAGGCCCGGCTTCGCATCTCGACCCCGATTCGCCGGAAGTCCTCGCGCAGGATGTCCAGCGTCGGCGGCACGTAGCTCAGCCCCGCGGTGTAGGCCAGGTCGAAGCTGAAGCGGACCCGCTCGCCGTCGACGACCTTGTGGCGCCACCCCGTGTCCGGGTCGGCGCGCCAGCCGGCCAGATCAAGCAGTTCCGCCGCGCGCTCCAGGTCGTACTCGATGGGCGCTTCCAGGATCGCCGGCTCGTGGTCCCATCGCTCCTCCACCATGTAGCCGTAAGCGCGCCGGTACAGACCGTGGCCGACCCTCCGGAGCACCGTCTCGGCATCGTAGGCATGGGCGAGAGCCCGGCGCACCAGCGGGTCGTCGAAGAACGGGTTGCTGCCGTCGAGGTTCCAGAGCACGTTGAGCACCAGCGCCGAGGCCTGGCTGCCCTTGATTCCCCGTGCCGCGAACAGCGGCCCCGCCGCCTGGCGTGCGTAGATGTTCGCGTCGACGTAGACGTGGTCGTACTCGCCGCCGAGGAACTGCAGGAAGGCGAGATTGCGGTCCGGCTGGAACTTGAAGATCATCGTCTTCGCAGCCGGCGGCGCCCGCTCGAACAAGTAGTGGCCTTCCCACCGCTCGAGCACCACCCGGTCGTTGTTCCTCCACTCCACGAAGCGGTAGGGCCCGCTTCCGACCAGGGCCTCGCGGCCGTACCGGTTGTAGTACGGCGAGGAGCGCAGCGTCGGGTCGTTCGCCCGTTCTGCCGGGTCGCCCAGAATGTGGCGCGGAATGATGGGGAAGGCGAGCGCCTCCAGTCGAAGCTGGGGTGCGAGCGGGCCGGAGTAGTCGAAACGCACGCGGTGCCTGCCCTCCGCCACGGCGCCCGCCAGAAGCGTCCGCCCACTCGGCCAGTAGCTCACCGGAACGCTCTCGTTCTGGAGCGCCTCGAGGGAGAACGCGACGTCGGCTGCCGTCCAGGGCTCGCCGTCGTGCCAGCGCAGCTCCGGGTTCAGGTCCACGGTCACCGACAGGAGCTCGTCGGACGGCCGCGCGTCGAGGACCACGTTTGTGTTCCAGGCGTAGTCGGACGGATCTCCTTGACGGATGACCAGCCACTCGAACAGCATCCCGAACATGGTCCAGGCCGACGCGGCTCCGGACGGGAACAGCGGGTTGAGCGTCGCCGGCTGAGAGAAATCGTGACGGACGATCGTCGTGTCGCCCACCACCCGTTCCGGCGCCGAGACCGGATAGAGCTCGCGCAGCTGCGGCGGGTCGGACAAAGGGTCGGCCGCCGGGTCGTAGACGTCGCCTGACTCGACCGCAGGCGGGACGCCGCAGGCGACCGCAAGCGCCGCCACGCTCGTTGCCAGCGCAGCGATCGCGCCCAGCCCTCGCCTCGCCTGCAGGTCGGCGAGACGGCGAGCTCCCCCCGGCAGGCGGCAAGTCCGAAGGCCCAAGCCACCCGAGACGTAGCGGGCCCCGGCCCCAGCCTCGCCAGCAGGTCGGCGCAGAGACCAGCGTCCCGGCGATCGTTGGAAAGTCCGGCAGCCCGCCAGCGCCCCGGTCACGCGTTGCGCTTGATGTCGCGGAAGGGACCCCGGTCGGCGCGGAAGCCGTGCGGCATGCCCAGAACCCGCTCGGCGATGATGTTGCGCTGGATCTCGTCCGTGCCGCCGGCGATCGAGATGGCCGGCACGGAGATCAGAATCTCGGCGATGATGCCGCCGGCTGCGGAACCCGGACCGCTGAGCATGGAATCCGCGCCCGAGATCATCGTGTGCACCAGGGACGCCTGCCGGGCGATGACGCTGGCCGCCAGCTTGCCGATGGAACCGGCCGGGATGATCTGGGTGGTGCCGGCCTTGCGCGACGCCTCGGCGCTGTGCAGGGCAAGCCGCGCGCCGGTGTGCAGGCAGACGAGCTTCGCGATCTCCTGCCTGGTCGCAGGATCCCGGAGGGCGCCGGTCTCCCTCGCCCGCGGCAGAACCAGGTCGACGCGGCCCTCTCGCTGCGGATACCAGGTGTAGGGCTCGGTCGCGATGCGGATCTCTTCCTCGTATTCGCGGTAGATGGGCCCGGCTCCGGGGCCGTCCAGCGAGGACCCCCGGACCCGGCTGGCGAAACCGCGGCGCTCGAAGGAGAGGGTCGTCTTCGCGACCTGCCAGCCGTTGCCTTCGCCGCCGATGAGGTCCTCGGGCGCGACCACCGCGTTCGACATGAAGACCTCGTTGAACGACTGATGGCCGTTCATCTGCCGAAGCGGCCGCGCCTCGACTCCGGGCTGGCGCATGTCGAGCAGGAAGTAGCTGATCCCCTGGTGCTTCGGGACGTCCCAGTCGCTGCGGGCGACCAGCAGGCCGAAGTCGGCGTGGTGGGCGCTCGTGTTCCAGACCTTCTGGCCGTTGAGAATCCACTCTCCGTCTCGGAACTCGGCGCGGGTGCTCAGGCCGGCAAGGTCGGAGCCGCTGCCGGGTTCGCTGAAGAGCTGGCACCAGGTGTGTTCGCCGGTCAGGATGGGCCGGAGGTGCCGCCGCTTCTGGTCGTCGGAACCGCAGGCGAGGATGGTCTCCGACGCCAGTCCGCGCGGCCCGACCTGGGCGGCCGGCACCACCTGCCGCTCCCGGAACACCTCCGCCACCACCGCGGCCTCTTCCAGCGTGAAGCCGCGCCCGAACCACTCGTCGGGCCAGTGCGGCGCCGCCCAGCCGCCGTCGACGAGGATGTTCCGCCACTCGGCCAGCGGCCGTTCGACGCACCAGTTCGCGTCGAGCCAGGCCGAGACCTCGCGCCTGATCTCTTCCGGCGTCATGCGGTCGCCTCCATCCGGGTCACCATCAGTTCGCGGTGGACTGCCGGCGTACCGAGCAGCACCTCCGCGCCCTTGGCCCGCTTGAACCACAGGTGGGTGTCATTCTCCCAGGTGAAGCCGATGCCGCCGCGCAGCTGGATGGCAGCCCGCGCCGCGCTCATGTACGCATCGGCGGCCGCCGCCTTGGCCATGCTCGCCGCCCACGGCTCGGCGTCGCCGGAGTCCAGGCCGCGCGAAGCATGCCAGGTCAGCGCCCGGGCCAGCTCGAGCTCCATGAGCAGGTCGGCGCAGCGGTGCTTGAGCGCCTGAAAGGAGCCGATCGGACGCCCGAACTGAAACCGTTCCTTGGTGTAGGCGACGGTCGAATCGAGCAGATGCTGGGCGCCGCCCATCATCTCGTGCGCCAGAGCGCAGCACATGCGATCCCAGATGCGGTCCATGGCTGCCGGACTCACCGCGCCGATCTCTCGCGACGGCGTACAAGCGAAGGCGACTCTGGCCAGCTTGCGCGTCGGGTCGACCACCTCGAGCGGCTCGACCAGAAGCCCGGCGACGCCGGCCTCGACCGCGTGCAGTTCGAGCCCGTCGTCGCAGGCCGCAATCACGAGCAACAGGTCGGCGACGTGGGCGTCCACCACCATGGGCGCGACGCCGGCGAGCGTCAAGTCGGCGGCCGCCCGGATCGACCCGCCGACCCCGGCCGGGTGATTCAGGTCGTCGAGCACCAGGGCGGCGATGGTCGAACCGTCC
The DNA here is from genome assembly GCA_965200575.1 of Thermoanaerobaculia bacterium. Lineage (GTDB taxonomy): Bacteria > Acidobacteriota > Thermoanaerobaculia > Multivoradales > Multivoraceae > Multivorans. The sequence continues at coordinate 3,584,391 of OZ241363.1, forward strand.
GCGATCTGCGGCAGCAGCTCGGCGCGGGCTTCTTCGGTCGCGGACTCCAGCAGGGCCGCTCCGGCCATCACCGCCGAAGCCAGGAACGGGCCGCAGAACAGCGTCCGCCCCATCTCCTCGCAGACGATGCCGAGCTCGACGGCACCGCCGCCCGCGCCGCCCACGGCTTCCGGGAGGTGGACGCCGGCAAGCCCGGCGTCGCCGCACAGTTGCTGCCAGACCTCGGGGTCGTACCCCAGGTCGGACGCCATCAGCCGGCGCACCTCCGCCGGCGGAGACTTGTCCCGGAGCGCCCGCGCCACGACGCTGCGCAGCAGTTTCTGCTCGCTGGTGAACTCGGCCTGCACGCCTTCTCCCTGCTCCCGGTCGTCACGCTGCCGCAAGCGACGAAGCACCGGCAGCGAGGCGGCCCGCCCGCTCGGGCAGCGCCGTCAAGGCCGGCCCGGAGTGCCCGCCAGCAGAAACGCCGAGGATACGCGACCGCAGTCCTCACGCGCGAAGCGAGGCACCCAGGCGCGGAGCAAGCGCCACGTTACGATGGACCAGCAGTTCCCCGCGGACACCTGCCCGCTGCATCGGCCCCGGGGTTGTTCAGGAAGTCGAGACGGTAGCGCGGAGGAAGGCACGATGGACTCGAACGCCCCCGTGGCGAAGGCGCCGAAGAACTCCGCAAGGGTCGCCGTCTGGAGCGAGCTCGGAGACCGGCAGCCGGCGTACGCGCTAGTGGCGAACGTTGACCTCGTGGTGGTGCGCCACGACGACGAGGTGTCGGTTCTCTACGGTCGCTGCCTGCATCGTGGCGCCCTGCTCTCCGACGGCTTCATTCGCGGCGACGACCTGATCTGCGGCGTCCACGAATGGGACTACCGCTTCGAAACCGGCGTCAGCGCCTACAACCCGGAGGAGGTGCTCCGGAAGTTCACCGCCTGGATCGACAGGGAGGCGGACGCGGTCCTGGTGGACGAAGCCGAAGTCGCGGCATGGCACGAGGAGTTTCCCCAGCCGTACGAGCGCGACCAGTACCAGGGTCTCTACGCCGACGCGCACGGCGCCCCGGAGGAGCCGTACAACCTCTACATCCAGGAGCTCGCCCGCCACGGGCTGAAGCGGGTCGGCCACCACGGGAAGGTCTCGGCCATGGGCGTGCCCCTTGTGGATCTGCCGCGCTGGAGCGACATACAGGTTCTCACCGCGCAGCTCGCCCGCAGACCGCTGGCCGACGATGCGGAGGTCGGCACGGAGCTCGTGGTTGGCCCGAAGGCGCAGAAGCCGCTGCGGCTGCGGATTCCCATCTTCGTCAGCGACATGAGCTTCGGCGCCCTGAGCGAGGAGGCGAAGCTGGCCCTCGCCCGGGGCGCGGAGATGGCCGGAACCGGCATCTGCTCCGGCGAGGGCGGCATGCTGCCCGAGGAGCAGCAGAGCAACTCGCGCTACTTCCACGAACTCGCGTCGGGCCGCTTCGGCTGGTCGGTGGGCCGGGCGGCGATGGCCCAGGCGTTTCACTTCAAGGGTGGCCAGGGCGCAAAGACCGGCACCGGGGGTCACCTGCCGGGCGCCAAGGTCACGCCGAGGATCGCCGAAGTGCGGGGCCTGGAACCCGGCACGCCGGCGATCAGCCCGTCACGGTTCGCCGACCTCGTCACCGCGGACGACTTCAGGGCAGTGGCCGAGAAGGTTCGCGAGCGCTCGGGCGGGATTCCAGTCGGCTTCAAGATGTCGGCCCAGCACATCGAGGACGACATCGACTTCGCCCTCGAGGCGAGTGCGGACTACATCATCCTGGACGGCCGCGGCGGGGCCACCGGGGCAGCGCCGGAGGTCTTTCGGGACAACATCTCGGTGCCGACCATCGCGGCCCTTGCCCGGGCGCGGCGTCACCTGAACCGGCGCGGGAAGCGCGGCGAAGTCACGCTGATCGTCACCGGCGGCCTGCGTACCGAGTCCGACTTCGTGAAGGCGCTGGCGCTCGGCGCGGACGGTATTGCCGTGGCGAACTCGGCCCTGCAGGCCATCGGCTGTCTCGGCATGCGCGCCTGCCACACGAACAACTGCCCCGTCGGCATCGCCACCCAGAAGCCGGAGCTGCGGGCGCGGCTGGAGATCGCCGTCTCGGCTCGGCAGCTGGCCAACTACCTCGAAGCGACCGTCGAGCTGATGAAGATCCTGGCCCGCGCCTGCGGACACGACGCGCTCGCCGGGTTCAACGCAAGCGACCTCACCACGTGGAAGCCCGACGTGGCGGACCTGGCCGGCATCCGCTACGCCGGCGTCGGCCGCTCCTGACCTCCATGGCAGACCGGCACGCCAGGCGGCCAGCTGGCGGAAACGACCCAAGCCGGCAGGTCCGAGGAGGCCGCAACGGGTTTGGTGAGTGGGGGCTGGCGGCTCAAGCGACCTGGCACGACCTCGGGGGAAGCACGACAGTCCTCAGCGCGGTCGACCGAAGCGGACGCGCCGACCCTTCAACCAACTCCGACGCGCCCGCGTCCCCTGCGGCCCCCTCGGACCTGACGGCTACCTGACGGCGACCCAGCCTGTCGGTCAGTCGATCAGCTGATCGAGCGGCGACGAGGCGGTGGCGTGCAGCTTGCGGGGAATGCGCCCCGCGTGGGCGGCCAGCCAGCCGGCTTCGACCGCCAGCTTCATCGCCCGCGCCATACGCACGGGATGCCGCGCGCCGGCGACGCCGGTGTTCATCAGCACGCCGGACGCCCCGAGCTCCATCGCCAGGGCCGCGTCGCTGGCGGTGCCGACGCCGGCGTCCACGATCACCGGAACGCTTGACTGCTCGACGATGATGCGAAGGTTGGCCGGGTTGCGGATGCCCATGCCGGAGCCGATGGGCGCAGCCAGCGGCATCACGGCCGGGACCCCGAGATCCTCCAGCTTGCGACAGGTGATCGGATCGTCGCTGGTGTACGGCAGGACGATGAAGTCGTCGGCGATCAGCTCGCGCGTCGCCTTCAGGAGTTCCTCGTTGTCGGGGAACAGCGTCTTCGGATCGCCGATGACTTCGAGCTTCACCCAGTTCCAGCCGCCGAGCTCGCGCGCGAGACGGGCGGTGCGCACGGCCTCGTCCGCGGTGTAGCACGCGGCGGTGTTCGGGAGCAGCAGGTAGCGGTGCTGGTCGATCTGGTCGATCAACGACTTCTTGCCGAGATCGTCCAGGTTCACGCGCCTGAGCGCCACCGTGACCATCTCGGTGCCCGACGCCTCGAACGCCTCGACCATCACCTGCTCGTCGTCGTACTTGCCGGTGCCGAGGATCAGGCGCGAACGGAACTCGCGACCGGCGATGAGAAGCGGATCGGCTGTGGTCATGGCGGCGTCCTCAGGTGCTGCGCGCGGGCACGAAGTACTCGGTGCCTCGAATCTCGCGACAGACGTGATGGAGCAGTTCCTCGAAGTCGCTCGGCTTGTGCTCGAAGTCCAGGTTGCGACTCTCCACCACGAGCAGCGGCGAGCCGTCGTAGAGGTAGTAGTGCCGGTTGTACGCCTCGATCAGCTCGCCGAGATAGTCGGCGGAGATGTTCTGCTCGATGGCGCGCTGCCGCTTCCGAATCCGGGCCATGCAGGTCTCGATGTCCGCGGTCAGGAAGATCAGGAGATCCGGCTGCAGCAGCTGCGGCGCCAGCATCTCGTACAGCTTCTCGAACAGCATCCGGTCGCCGTCGGTCAGGTTCATGTGGGCGAACAGCCGGCTCTTGGCGAAGGTGTAGTCGGCGAGGCGGATGGGCTCGAACAGCTCCCCCTGAATCAACTCCATCTGCTGCTTGTAGCGCGTCAGCAGGAAGTAGAGCTCGGTCTGGAAGGCCGTCCCCGGTCGGTCCGCGTAGAAGCCCTCGAGGAACGGGTTGTCCACGTCCTCGAGTATCTTCACGCCCTCGAAGCGCCTGGCGAGCATCTCGACCAGGGTCGTCTTGCCTACGCCGATCGGCCCGTCGACGGCCAGGTACCGGTACGGAAGATCGGGCACTGGCAGCGACTATACAATCCTGCGGCGTCGGCGACAGCGGTTGGAGAGCGGCTGCGTCCGGCGCCGCAAAGACCCAGCTGCACCTGGACCAGCGGCAATCGAAATGGGGGAGAACGGACGTTGAATCCCTGGTGGCGGAGACCGGCAGCAGACGAGAAACCCGAGAAGCCCCGGAAGCCGCAGAAGGCGCAACCGGACGCCAAAGCCGCCGAAGCCGGAAACGAGACACCGGCGGCCAGCGAGCCGGATGACGGCCCGGAGAACGACGCCGCAGCAACCGCCGAAGCCGTCGAACAGCCGACGCCGGCGGCGACGGCGGAAGCCGCCGACTCCGGGTTGGCGGCGCCGGAAGGAGCGGCGTCGGCCCCTGACGCCGAAGAACCCGCCGCCAGCGCTGCGGACGAGCCCGTCGAGGCGGGCGAGGCCGACACGGCGGGCGAGCCTGCCGACGCGAGCGAAGCAGCCGTGTCGCCTGCGCTCGAGGCGGCGACCGAACCGGCGGTCCCGGCGCAACCCACGACGGACGCACCCAACGAGGACCAGCCCGCGCCTCGCCGGCGGCGCCGGCGCCGGGGTCGACGCGGCGGCCGCGGCCGTGGTCGCGGGCGGAAGGCCAGCGAAGCGAAGCGACAGGAAAGCGAGGCCACGCCCGACACCGCGAGCGAAGCCGCACAGGTGACGAAAGCGCCCGCGAAGGAAGTAGCCGAGCCTGACGTCGCCGGAGACGCAGCCCCGGCAGTTCCTCCGTTCGAGGCGGTCCCGGGACGCTCGGCAGCCCTGCTCGATCTCGCCGCCATGGGCCGCAGCCTGGGAGGCGCCATCGAGGCAGACGCGCTGCTGGCCCGGCTAGACCGGGATCTGGGCACGCTGGTCCTGCGTCGTGCGTACGTGGACGACCGGAGCGGCGCGACCGATCGCACGGCTCTCCATCGCGGAGGCGCCGAGATCGTCGACGTTCCCCCGGCGGCAACGGAGGCCGAACGACCGGCGACCATGCGCATCGTCATGGATGCGATCGAGCTCGCGCACACCAGGCAAAGCGTCCGGACGGTGGTACTGGTCGCCACCGGCGAGATGCTCCCGCTGATCGTCAGGTTGCAGCAAGCCGGAGTGACCGTCGTGGGCATCGGCGACGGCAGCGGCAACGCACGTGTGCGCAGCCAGTGCGACCGCTTCATCGATCTCTCGGCCTGACGCCGCCTGTCGACGTGCTGTTCGGCCCGAAAGCCTGAGCCCCCAGACACTTCGCAAGCGCGTTGGTCAGGCCCCAGCCCCCACCTCCAGCAGGCTCTGCTGGCCAGACGGCGTACTTCGTCCCCGGCAGGCGTCGGATCCTGCTAGAGTCCCCCGTCCGCGTCTTGCGGCGTCCTGGTCATGCACCCTTAGCTCAACTGGATAGAGCGTTGGACTACGGATCCAAAGGTTGGGGGTTCGACTCCTCCAGGGTGCGCCACCTCCACCGGAACCACCGCCCGCAAGGTGGTTCTCCACGGAAGCGAGGCTCGCAGCCCCGGCGTCTCCAGAGTGGCCCGAGCGATCTGCCTGATTCGCGGACATCCCTGGCAAGGCAAGGACGCAGGTCCGGAACGGGGCATTCCGCCATCGGGCATCGCATCGCTCGGGCCGGCTCGGGCCGGCCCCGACCCGCCGCACCCTGAACCGGAACCCGGAGAACACGAGTCGAATGACAAGCACGAAGTACACGCCGCCGAAGGTCTGGACGTGGGACAGGGAGAGCGGAGGCCGGTTCGCGAACATCAACCGTCCGATCGCGGGCCCCACCCACGACGCCGACCTGCCATGCGGCGAGCATCCGCTGCAGCTCCACTCCCTGGCGACGCCGAACGGCGTCAAGGTCACCGTCATGCTCGAGGAGTTGCTGGAGCGGGGCCACGAGGCCGAGTACGACGCCTGGCTCATCCGCATCAACAAGGGCGAACAGTTCTCGAGCGGCTTCGTCGCAGTGAACCCGAACTCGAAGATCCCCGCCCTGATTGACCGCAGCACGGACCCGTCCACGCGAGTCTTCGAGTCGGGCGCCATCCTGCTCTACCTGGCCGAGAAGTTCGGCGACTTCCTGCCCGACGACCACGCCGCCCGCACCGAGTGCCTTTGCTGGCTGTTCTGGCAGATGGGGAGCGCGCCCTACCTGGGCGGTGGCTTCGGCCACTTCTACGCCTACGCCCCGGAGAAGATCGAGTACGCGATCGACCGCTTCACGATGGAGGCCAAGCGGCAGCTCGACGTGCTCGACCGGCGCCTTCAGGAATCGTGCTACCTCGCCGGAGACGAGTACACCATCGCCGACATGGCGGTCTGGCCCTGGTACGGTGCGCTTGCCGCCGGGCATCTGTACGAAGCCGGCGAGTTCATCGAGTGCCACACCTACACGAACGTGAACCGGTGGGGCCGGGAGATCGCGAAGAGACCCGCCGTCAAGCGCGGGCGGATGGTGAACCGAGCCTTCGGGCCGCCCGCAACGCAGCTCCGGGAACGCCACGCTGCCTCGGACTTCGAGAACCGCACCCAGGACAAGCTGGCGCCCGAAGAAGACTGAGAGCCGCGGCCCCCCCTCACAGGCCGGACAAGGGACGACTCGACCCGTCAGGTCCGAGGTGCCGAGGGCGGGCTGCCGGCAGCGCCCGCGTCCCTGCGGCCCCTCGGGTCAGACGGCCGCCCGCAGACGGACAAGGCCGAAGGCGGGCTGCCCACTACGGGGGCGGCTCGGTGCGCTCGAAGGGGACGCGGCTCCTGGCGTCGGCGGAGCGTGGATCGTCCACGTCGCCACGGCGCAGGCGCAGCAGACCCGCGTGGGCGATCATCGCGGCGTTGTCGCCGCAGTAGCGAAGCGGCACGAGCAGCACCTCGGCGCCGCAGCGCTCGCCCCAGGCGACAACTTCGCGCCGCAGCAGGCGGTTCGCGGCAACGCCGCCGGATACCGAGAGCCTCCTCACCGGGCGGTCGCGCCGCAGCTGGTTCAGCCGGTCGATCAGCTGTGCCACCGCCGCCTGCCGGAAGCCTGCGAGCAGGTCGAGCACATCCTGCGGCCAGGGGTCGCCCAGCTCGGCGGCGCCGGACTCCAGCGCCGCAAGGGACCGCAGCGCCTGGCTCTTGAGCCCGGAGTACGAGAAGGCGAGCTCCTTCGATCTGATCGAGGCGACCCGGAACTGATGGGCCGCCGGGTCACCGAGCTCCGCCAGACGATCCACCTCCGCGCCGCCCGGAAAAGCGAGACCGATCCGGTGGCCGACCTTGTCGAACGCCTCGCCGATGGCGTCGTCCCGGGTCTCCGCGAGGCTTGTCACCGTTCCGGTCGAACCATCGACCGCGAGCAGGCTCGTATGCCCGCCCGACACGACCAGGCCGAGCATCGACTCGGGCACGGGGCGGCTCGGGCCGCCGCCGAGAAGGGGCGAGAAGAGATGGCCTTCCAGGTGGTGTACGGCGAGGAAGGGCACGCCGAGCGAGTAGCTGATCGCCTTGCCTAGCGACAGGCCGACGAGCAGCGACCCCACCAGGCCGGGCCCCCGCGTCGCCGACACGGCGCCAACGTCCGACCACTCGGCGCCTGCCTCGCCGAGCGCGGCCGCCGACACGGCAGGCCAGTTCCGCAGGTGCTCGCGCGATGCAGCCTCGGGCACGACTCCGCCAAAGGGTCGATGCACCTCCAGCTGGCTGGAGACGACCGACGACAGCACGCGGCCGTCCGGGTCGAGCACGGCGCAGGCCGTGTCGTCGCAGGAGGTCTCGATGCCCAGCACGAGGCCTTCGACCGCAGGAGGCGCTGCTCTTCCCGCGGACATGGCGGGCAACGCTATCCTCCCGCTCCGACTTCGACGCCCATCGCACCCGCCACGAGGCCGTAGCCGAGATTGGCGCGCAGAGCCGCCGCGCGGGCGCCATGGGCTTCGAACCGCAGGATTCAACCAGTGACCCACCTCCCCGGCCTCGAGACCGCCCTCGCCACCGGCAGCCTCCAGGCTGCAGGCAGGAACGTCCTCGTGCGGGTCGACTTCAACGTGCCGATGAAGGGCGACGAGGTGCTCGACGCCACCCGCCTGCGCGAAGCGGCGCCAACGATTCGAGCACTCGTCGGCGCCGGGGCGCGAGTCGTCCTGCTGTCTCACCGCGGGCGACCGGAGGGCAGGCCGTCAGACGACCTCAGCCTGCACCCGGTGGCGCCTGCGCTCGCCGAGATTCTCGATCGCCCTGTCGCCTTCGCGCCCGACTGCATCGGCCCGGGCGCCCGGGAAGCGGCCCGAGACCTTGACGACGGCGACGTCCTGCTGTGCGAGAACCTTCGCTTTCACGCCGGCGAGGAGGCGAACGACACGGCCCTTGCTGCCGAACTCGCGGCCTTCGCCGACCTCTACGTGAACGACGCCTTCGGCACGGCCCACCGTGCGCATGCCTCGACGGCCGCGATCTGCAGCCACGTCGAGCGAGTCTTCTGCGGTCTGCTGCTCGAGCGAGAGCTCCGCCAGCTCGGCCGCCTGCTGGACTCTCCGGACCGGCCGTTCGTCCTCGTCACCGGCGGCGCCAAGACAGGCGGCAAGATCGACGCACTGCGGCGCCTGCTGCCGCAGGTGGACCGACTGCTGGTCGGCGGCGGCATGGCGAACACACTCCTGGCCGCCCGCGGCCTGGAGCTCGGGGCCTCGCTGGTCGAGACCGATCACCTTGGCCTGGCGCGCGAGATCGACGCCGAGCTTGCAGCCCGAGGCGCCGAGCTGCTTCTGCCGACCGATCTGGTGGTCACCGATTCGCTCGCGCAGGACCGGACCTCGCGGCAGGTACGGACGGTCGAAGCCGCCCGGGGCGTGCCGGCCAACTGGCTGGCCGTGGACATCGGCCCCCGGTCACGAGTCGCCCTGGCGAAGGCGGTCGCCGAGGCCGCCACCGTGTTCTGGAACGGACCGATGGGAGTCTTCGAGCGACCGCCGTTCGACGCCGGCAGCCGCGCGGTCGCCAGGGCCGTGGCCGACTGCCCGGGTTTCGTCGCGGTCGGCGGCGGCGAGACGGTGGCGGCCGTCCGGCAGGAAGGCGTCGCCGACCAGGTCGACCACGTCTCGACCGGCGGCGGCGCCTCGCTGGCACTGCTGGCCGGTCACGAATTGCCGGCGGTAGCCGCTCTCCGCTCGGCGGGAAGGGCGAAGGAATGAACCGACTGCCAATCATCGCCGGCAACTGGAAGATGAACCTGTGCCGGGCGGACGTGGAAGCTCACGCCGTGGCACTGACCCGGGCAGGAGCGCCGGAGCCGCCCGTCGACGTCGTCCTGTTCCCGACCTCCGTCCATCTTTCGGCGGCCGTGCAGGCCATGCCGCCCTGGGTCGGCGTTGGCGCGCAGGACGTACACGCGGAGGGAGGAGGGGCCTTCACCGGCGACGTCGCTGCCGCCCAGGTTGCCGACGCCGGCGCGTCATGGGCGCTGGTCGGTCACTCCGAACGGCGCGAGCACCACGGAGAGTCGAACGCCGAGGTCGCCCGCAAGGCCGCGCAGGCCCTGGGCGCCGGCCTCGTGCCGCTGATCTGCGTCGGCGAAACCAGGGAACAGCGCGAGCAGGGGGACACGGACACCGTGCTGGACGCCCAGCTCGACGCCGTTCTCGACCTGCTCGAAGGCGCGCCGGACGACGCGGCTGCCCGGCCAGTGATTGCCTACGAGCCGGTATGGGCCATCGGCAGCGGCGCCAGCGCCTCGCCCGGTGTCGCCGCCGCCGTTCACGAGCATCTGCGCCGCCGCCTGAACGGACGACGACAGGGCCTGGGCGACGCGACCCGAATCCTGTACGGAGGCTCCGTCAACGCCGACAACTGCCGCGACCTTGTCTCCCGGCCGGACATCGACGGCTTCCTCATTGGCGGCGCAAGTCTTGATCCTGCCTCGTTCCTGCGTATCATTCGTGTTTCTGCGGATGCCGCAGGCGGCGGCGCCAATGCCGTAGCTGCTTGTCGCCCGACGACCTGACCGCACGCCTCCCGAGGAGATTCCCTTGATCTTCGTGTTCTATGCCGTCCACGTGGCGGTCTCATTGTTCCTCATCCTCGTCGTTCTTCTGCAGCAGGGCAAGGGCGCCGATCTCTCCGTGTTCGGCGGCGGGGCATCCCAGGCTGCCTTCGGCGCCCGCGGCGCGGCCACCCTCCTGCACAAGCTGACGGTCGGCTGCTTCATCCTCTTCATCGTCACCACGCTCTCCATCGGCGTCCTGCAGAAGCTGGACACCTCCTCGGTGATGAGCGGCATGGAGTCGGTGATGGACGACGTCGAGGCGTCCGAGCCAGCGGCGGACGCCGCTCCGGCGGAGTCGGCCGACCCGGCGCCGGCCGAAGCAGCACCCGCCGAGACCGAGGGCGACACAGACGCTGCCGAGGAGACGAGCGAATCCCGAAGCGGCTCCTGAGGGACCAGGAGAGCGAACGAGCAGGAGCAACCCAGAGCCGAAGTGGCGGAATTGGTAGACGCGCACGGTTGAGGGCCGTGTGGGGCAACCCGTGCCGGTTCGAGTCCGGCCTTCGGCACCAGCCTCGGAGATCCCCGGGCTCCAGATGGTCCCGGCGTGCCGAGTCGGCGGCCCCCGGCCTGCTACGATCCGCCCGCCTTTCCTGCCGCGACATGCCGTCGGGGCGGCGTCATCCGTGGAGAGCCAGCCCATGATCAGTTCACCGATCCGACTCCGGAGCCGAATCTTGATTCTCGCCGCTTCCACCCTCCTGCTGGCCGCACCGAGCTTCGGCCAGGAATCCGCTGCCGCTCCCCCCAGGGTGGTCCTCGAGACCAGCCACGGCACCATCGTCGTCGAGCTGAACCCGGAGAAGGCGCCCATCACGGTCGAGAACTTCCTCGACTACGTGGACCGGGGCTGGTACGACGGCACCGTCTTCCACCGCGTCATCTCCGACTTCATGATTCAGGGCGGCGGGATGACGCCGGATCTGCAGCGGAAGATCACCCGCCAGGGAATCGAGAACGAGTCGAAGAACGGCCTGTCGAACGCACGGGGCACCATCTCCATGGCCCGCACGGGCGACCCGCACTCGGCGACCGCGCAGTTCTTCATCAACGTGGTCGACAACGACGGACTTGACGGCACGCGAAGCACCTGGGGCTACGCCGTGTTCGGCAGGGTGGTCGAGGGCATGGACGTGGTCGATTCGATCCGCGTGGTCGAGACCGGCATCAGAAACGGCATGCCCAACGTGCCGGACGAGACCGTCTCCATCGTGAGCGCGAAGCGCCAGTAAGTCCACGCCACTCCTTGCGGCCCCGAGGGACCTGGCGGCGGCCCGGGCCTTGCCGGCAGGCCCCGACGCACCGCCAACCATGAGCGGCAGGCCCATGCAAGCAGCCTCCGCGGCAGGTGCGCCGTGACCGTCGGCGTCGTTCTTGCGGGCGGACTCGGCACGCGGCTGGGGCGACGCAAGGCTTGTCTGAGGCTTCCCGCGAACGCTGGAAGCGGTCGCGCAGCGACGCTGACGGAATGGGCCCTTGACCGGTTGGCAGCAGTCCGGGAAGTGGACGAACTCGTCGTGGCTGCAGGCAGACGGGGGCCGGGCGAAGTCCCGCCGCTTGCCAGTCGCGCCGCGGTCACGATCGTGCCGGACGGCCCGGGCGACGGGCCGGCAGCCGGCGTCCTGGGCGCGGCGCGTTCCCGGCCCGAGCGTCGGCTGCTGGTCCTTGCCTGCGACCTGCCGCTCGCGCCGGTGGACCTGCTTGCCGCGCTCGGCCGGTCCCGCGCCGAGCTCGCTGCGGCAACAGCGGATCCAGACGATCCCCGGTCCCTGAACCCGACCTGCGCCCTGTGGACACCGCCGGCCCTCGACCGCCTCGCGGCACGAGTCCAGGGGGGTGACAATCGTCTCTACCCGTTGACCCGATGCGCCGACCTGCGGGTGGAGGCCATCGACGCCGGCGCCTTCGGAGACCCCGACGACGTGCTGCTGAACGTGAATGCGGCGAGGAACTGGGAGCGGGCGCAGGCCCTGCTCCGTCGGCGTTTCGCCATCCGAGGCAGCGAGTAGCCGTTCGTTCGTCGAGCCGCCGCCAGGTCCGAGGGGGCCGCAGGGGACGTGGCGTCTACCGCTCCAGGGTGGCAGCGGGCTGGCCATCGGCCGAGCGCTGTTGCCGCCACTCGTCGCACAGGCGGCGCAGGAGGTCGAAGGTGTAGATGCCGGTCGAGTGCCCGTCCGACCAGGCGATGCTCAGGGCGTAGTTGCCCACCTGGGACACGGCCTGAGCCTTGACCGGCCGAGGTGGCGCACGGAACCGGAGCGGCCCGGCGTTGTGCCCCTGGCACATCGCGCACGGGCAGTAGCCGCGCAGGAAGTCGTAGTCGCAGGCGCTCTCGTGGCCGTCATGCCAGCGCACGCGCAGAAGGCGCGCCTCGTGGTCGCGGCGCACTTCGACCGGCCACACGCTCACGTCGCCGGCTCAGGCGCCACGCACCCGCTCCTCGCTGGCGCCGGCGACGGGCACGGCGGCGCCACCCAGGGCGTCCCGGTACAGGGCGCGGTACTGCGCCACGATGCGTCCACGGTCGAAGCGCGAACGGGCCCACCGACGGCCGTGCTCGCCAAAGGCCCGCCGCAGGGAATGGTCGCGCAGCAGCTTCAGGCAGCTGGCCGCCAGCCCTTCCACGTCGCCAACGGGAACGAGAAGCCCGTTCTCGTTGTCGCGGACGACCTCGGGCACACCGCCGGTGCGAGTGGCCACCACCGGAACGCCCAGCGCCAGCGCCTCAAGCGACGCGAGGCCGAAGCTCTCCGTTTCCGATGCGGAAAGGAACACGTCTGAACGCTCGAGCAGCGGCTCGACCGCTGCCTGGTTGCCCGTGAACGTCACGTGCTCCGCGATGCCGAGACGTTCGCAGCGCTGCTCGACGGCAGGGCGTTCGGGACCACTTCCCACCATGAGCAGGCGAACCGGCAGTTCGCGGCGTACCAGCGCGAAGGCGTCGACCACGTCCGCAGTCCGCTTGACCGGGCGGAAGTTGGAGACGTGAACGATGTCGTGCCGGTCTTGCGCCGACCCTGGAAGCGGGCCTCGCGGCGGCCGCTCGGCGGCAGCGGGCGGAACGAAGTTCGGGATCACCTCGACGGGCTGCACCAGACCGAAACGCTCCGCGGCCTCCTCCGCCAGGGCCGCCGACGGCGCCGTCACCCGGTCACTGCTCCGCAGGGCCCAGCCCACAACATCGCGATAGCTGCTGCGGGCCCCCACGCGGGTGACGTCCGTGCCGTGCACGGTGACCACAACCGCGTACCGAGACCGGCTGCTCACCATCTCCCGGAGCATGCTGCCTGCCAGGAGCGCCGCCACTGCGTGGGGCACGGCGTAGTGAGCATGCAGCAGGTCGAGACCGGTGGCGGACACCACCTCGGCCAGCCGGTTCGCCAGGGCAAGCGTCTGCAGCGGCCCGTCGAACAGGCCGAGCTCCCGGATCTCGGATCCGTCCACTCGATGGAAGTGCACCCCCGGACGCTCGACCAGCCGCGGCGGCCGGTCCCAGCTGACGACATGGACGTCGTCGCCGCCCTCAGCGAGGGCAAGCGCCAGTTCCGAGGCCACCACTCCGGAACCTCCGAAACTGGGGAAGCAGCAGATGCCGACCTGCATCGGACCGTTTACGTCGGCCGACGATCCGCTGTTTCGCGCGGCTCGACCGGCTCACGGCCAAAGGAGAGCGGCTGCAGGCGCCGCGGGTCGCGATCCATGGACGCCAGCTTCCCCGCCAGCGAGGCACCGTAGGCTGCCAGCCAGTGCAGGGAGGTGACCTCGCGCTCCTGGAGCCGCCCGTTCGGCAGACAGTGCGCGCGAAGTCGCATGACCCGTCCGCGCAAGACCTCGTCGCGCCTCGCGGCCGCCGCGACCACGCGACGCTCGAACCGACCGAACGTCCGCTTGAAGCCGGCGCAGGTCTTCTCCCAGGCGGCGTTCAGGTCCGGTCCCGCGGACGCGGCGCCGGTCTGCAGTTCGTCGATGGCCGCCTGAAGTTTCGCGCTCGCGCGGCCCAAGAAGTCGAGGTCGCTGCGTGCGGCAAGCTTGCGCTCCAGCTCGTCCGCGGGCAGCAGGATGTCGGCCAGATACAGGCCCTCGGCGGCGAGGCGGTCCAGCCAGCGACGCTCCCGTGCGCCCAGCAGCAGGACCTGGGGCCGAAGCGCGACCGCCGGCGCCGGAACACCGAGCGGTTCGTACAGCGAGCGCGCCTGGGTCATGTACGCGAGTTCTCCCGGGCCGAGAACCATCAGAGTGGTGCCGAAGACGGCATCCTGGACCACGGGACGCGCCAGCACCCCCGGACTCAGCGTGCCCGGCGAGCGAGCGGCCCGCTCGAGCAGATCGTCGACAGTGCCGCCGTCGCCGCCGCGCAGGCGGTAGTCGTCGTCGCCCGTCCAGACGACGCGCCGCCGCTCGCCGATGTCGTCGATGACGAACAGCGGCGCCTCGCCGGGGCGCGACCGCACCGGGTGCGAGATCGCGCGGTCGGTCAGTTCGGCCGCGGCCGACGCCAGCGACTCATCGACATCTCGCCGGCTGTCGATCAACCGGCGCAGAACGGGCACGGACGCGGCCTTCAGGGCGGGCAGCTGGGAATCGACCAGCAGCGGACAACGGTCGCCGAAGATTCGGACCATCAGCCGACCGAAGGAGTCCGCAAACCCGCGGTCCGCGCCGAGATCGTCGCGACAGTCGTCCAGGCGTCGTCGATACTCATCGTTCGGCGCCGCCTCGCGCACCCGCGCCAGCAGGGTGGTGGCCTCGGCGCCGAGGCGACGATTGCCGACCGGCACGAGAGGCGCCGGATCCTCGCCGAGGGTCAGGGGACCGCTGCTCGCGTGAGGAAAGCAGGTCCGGGCGACCTCGGCAAAGTCGTGGTCCTCGGAGGCCATCCAGAACAGCGCCACGGCGCGGCGGCCCAGGCGCGTCAGCTCGTCGGCCCAGGCCACGCACGCGGCCGCCTTGGTCAGCGTGAAGAGCGGCCCGGCGCCCAGGCCGCACTGCTGGCCGGTGATGACCACAAGACAGGTCGGGTCGGCCAGTGCCTCGCCCAGCTCGGCGGCAGCGGGATGGCCCTGGCTGGCGTTGGCCTCCACGAGCGCGGCGGCCAGTGTCTGGCGCTGAAGCCGAGGCTGATGCTGTGCTTCGAGCAGATCCTCGTCTCCGGGCAGCACGAAGCGCAGGGGATCGAGCAGGTCGCGCTCGCGACCGTCCAGGAACCGCCGGGGCAGATCACCGATCAGCCCGCAGGCGCAAAGGTCCGGCGCCGTCGGGGCGGCGTTCGCGCGGCGACTCGGCACAGCCGGGCATCCTACAGCCGGACGGCTGGCTGGCTGGCTGACGGCCTGCTGGTGGGGTGGGGGTATCGGGCGGGGCGCGGCGTCCGCGACGCGGCTGGCGGCGCTGGCGCAGAGTCGCGACGTAGACTGGGCCGGATGCCCGAGATGCAGAAACCCTGCGCGGTCCTGAGGCCGCTCACCATCGGCCGCGGCGCCGGTGCGGTGACGGTCGACCCGGCCCTGTTCCTGGCGCCCATGGCCGGCGTCACCGATCGCGACTTCCGGCTGATCGTGCGCCGCATCGGTGGGGTGGGGCTCGTGTCCATGGAGTTCATCTCCTCGCGGGCAATCGTCGACGGCAACCAGCGCACCCGGAACCTGATGCACTTCGTCGACGAGGAACGGCCGCTCGCGATTCAGATCTACGGTTCAGACGCCGAAACCATGGCCGAGGCTGCCGAGGTCGTCGAAGCCCTGGGACCCGACATCTGCGACATCAACATGGGCTGCCCGGCAAACAAGGTGCTGAAGGGCTGCGCCGGCGCCGCTCTGATGGGCGATCTCGACCTGGCCGGGAAGATCATCTCCGAGGTGCGCAAGCGCATCCGAATCCCGCTGACGGTCAAGTTCCGCCTCGGCCTGAACCACCAGCGCGCCAACTACCTCGACCTCGGACGTCTCTGCCAGGACCTTGGAGTCGACGCCGTCACCATGCACGCCCGGACCGCCAAGCAGATGTTCCGGGGCCAGGCGGACTGGGAGCATCTGGCCCGTCTGAGGGAGACACTGTCCATCCCCGTCATCGGCAACGGCGACGTGACGACGCCCGATGAGGCCGAACGGATGCTCCGGCAGACCGGCTGCGACGGGATCATGGTGGGGCGCGCCGCGACCCGGAACCCCTGGATCTTCCACCAGATTCGGAGCCATCTCCTGGGCGAGGCCGCGCCCCAGCCGAACCTCTTCGATCGCCGGGAGCTGGTCCTCGGGCATTTTCACATGGTGGCCGGACGCGAATCGAGCCGCTTCGCCCTGCACAAGCTCCGCAAGTTCACAGGCTGGTACACCTGGGGCCTGCCGAACGGCAAGCGCCTTCGTCAGCAGATTCAGCAGCTCGACTCGGTGGAGACGTTCCTGGTCGCAGTCGAGGAGTTCTTCGACCGCGAACTGAACGAACTTGCCGCCTGACGATCTTGGCGCATTATGAAACATCCCTTCGGCTCTCGGCCGATGACGCCCTGGAGGCTCTTTCCGACCGCGCCGACGCCTGGAACGGAACTTGGCGACGCCAGGGCAGAGGTGGGGCTCTGACCCTTCCAGTGGCCGCGGGCGTAAGGCACGGCCTTCTGCACGGCCAGGTCTTCGTCGAGGAGACCGGTGGCGGAGTCCGAGTTGTCTACCATGTGGAACGTGCCGAGTACGCGACCAACGGGGCCGCCGTTGGCATCCTGGCACTCGGAGCCCTGGGGGTGCTCGCGATGCTGGCGTGGCCGCTGCTGCCGGGAACGTCGCCAAACCTCGCCGGCAGCGGCTTCGTGCTCATCCTGCTGGCCTGGCTGGTCGTCGGTTCCCGGCTCAGGCACCGGAATGCCGTCGATTTCCTGAACGGCCTCGGACCGGCCGCGGGCGCGCCCACCTGACACCCGACTGCGGTCAGGGGCCTGGCCCGAGGTCGGCCTGTTCCGGCAGTGCGTCGGAGTTGCCAGCGAAGCAGGGCTGGCTGGCTGCCGACAGGCTGCCGGATCGGGCGGTGGGATCGGGCCGAGCGCGTGGCTGCGCGACGCGGCTGGAGGAGCGCTCCGTCGGGCGTAGACCTGACGGCGTCAGGCGCGTCTTCGTGCGGGAAGAACAGCCCGGGGGTGGCGCCGGGCCCGGGTTTCGGTGTAAGGTCCCGGCTACTTGACTGGGGGCGCATGGCTTCGACGGGAGATCATGCGGCTCGGGGGTTGCGTGCCGAGTCCGACTCGTTAACCGGAACACAAACACTCGCCAACGACGAATTGGCACTGGCGGCCTAGAACCGCCACGGTCCTGACGGAGCCTTGATTCACGGCGCCGGCAGGAGCGTCATCAAAGTGGATTGAACGCCCGGGGCGCTGCTCCGAATCTCGGGCCGGATTCAGACCGGAGCTTGGCCGTCGGCCGTGCCGGCCTCCTGCCCACGCCGACAGTGACGAATCAAGTGGAGGCTACGCACGTAGATCCCTCGGGTCGAGTCTCGCGGACGTGGGTTCGATTCCCACCGCCTCCACCATCGAGTTTCCTCCGTGCTCGCTCGGCTGGCCCTGCCCGCTTGACGGCCCCCGTAGCACGGTCATCCGGACGTCGCGTTCAGGCCGGCAGGCGGTGCGACCGCGAGGTCGCTTGCTGGCTGGCAGCCCCAACCTCTTCCAGCGGCCCATCGGCAGCCAGCGTCCTTCGGCCGCTGGCAGGTCCGACAGCGTCCTGGAAGGAGCGCGCGAGGGCTCGATGCCGGGCGAAGGCGTCCGCGATCATCTCGACGCAGGGAGGCTTGATCAGCCCGGCGTCCGTGATCAGCGCCGTCACGAGTTCCGCCGGCGTGACGTCGAAGGCGATGTTGACCGCCTCCGTCGCCGGTGGTGCGATTCGCTTGCCGAAGGCGTGCACGACCTCCTCTGCGTCGCGTTCCTCGATCGGGATGTCGCCGCCGGTCGCGGTATCCGGATCGATCGTCGACATGGGCGCCGCAACGAAGAACGGTACCCGGTGCCGCGCTGCCAGCACCGCCAGCGGATAGGTGCCGACCTTGTTCGCCACGTCGCCGTTGGCGGCGATTCGGTCGGCGCCGACGACGATCTTCTGCACCCAGCCGCGGGCGATGATGGCGCCAGCGCTGTTGTCGGTGATCAGACGATGCGGTATCGCCAGCCGGCCGAGCTCCCAGGCGGTCAGTCGCGAGCCCTGGAGCAGTGGCCGGGTCTCGTCCACCCACACGCTCGCCAGGCGTCCCGCGGACCAGGCCGACTCGACGACCCCGATGGCCGTACCGTAGCCGGCGGTCGCCAGAGCCCCGGCGTTGCAATGGGTCAGGACGCGGTCGCCAGGCTCGAACAGCTCCCTGCCGAACGCTCCGATGCGCCGGTTCGCCTCCACGTCCTGCCGGTGAAGCTCAAGGGCCCATACCAGCAGCTGCGCCCGCAGTTCGTCGTGACCGGCTTCCGCAGAGCGGTCGCGAATGGCCCGCCCCTGCTCCAGCGCCCAGCGCAGGTTGACCGCTGTCGGACGCGTCGAGAGCAGGAGATCGAATGCCGCGTCGAAATCGTCGGCGCCCAGCACCAGACCGTAGGCCGCCGCAACGCCGATCGCCGGTGCACCCCGGACCGAGAGACAGCGGATGGCAACCGCCACGTCCTCGGGAACCCGACAGGAAAGCCAGGTCTCGCGTTCCGGCAGCAGGGTCTGGTCCAGCAACTGGAGCTCGTCGTTCCGCCAGCGAATCGGCGAGAAGCCAGCCATGGCCGGAGGCTAGCAGGCGGTCGGGCTTGCCGGCGGACGTGCCGAGCTGCTGGCCGCGCGAGGTCCGAGGGGACCGCAGGGCACGCGGCCGCTCTGGAGGTGGTCTGGAGGTGGTCTGGAAGCTGGTGCCCGCTGCGGTCGCCTGCGCTGCAAGAGGTTGGCGCCTGTCCGAAATGCCCTCAAGAGATGCTTGCCGAAAGCCCCCTCCGAGCCCCCTCGGACCTGACGGCTCACGTCATGCCGCTTCAAGGAGAGACGGCTTGCTGGCGTGATCGGGAAATGCGAACGGACGGCGGCCAGCGGGGGCGGATCGCGGGCCGGTCCCATCAGTTCGTGAGTGGAGAGGGCACCTACAGTTCCTTCCACTCCTCGCGCTCCCGCACGTAGCGAACGATCTGGATCTTCCCGGTGCGGTTGTGGACCCGAACCGCGAACAGGTGGTAGCCGTCGGTCAGGAAGACGCTGCCCGGGCTGGCGGTGCCGAAGGGGCTGAACGAAGCCAAGTCGCTGCGACCGAAGCGGACCGGGTCGTCCAGGCGGTCCAGTACGCCCGAACCCGTGAAGCTGCGCGGCTCGAGAGCATCGGGAAAGCCGAACCGGACGCCGCTGCCGACGTGGAGCAGACGGGCCGGGCGCTGGATCTGCGGGTCGGTGCCGTCCTGGCGGTCGGCGGTGCGCACTCCGTCTCCGTCTCCGTCCGCGTACAGCCGGAACTGCGCACCAGCCGCCTCGTCGTCATCGAAGTGCACCGCGATGGCGACGCCGTGGCGCACCGCCCCTGCGCGTGCAGTCCACAGCGCCGCCGCAACCTCGGCCGCGGCGAGCCGAACCCGGTGCTGGGCGATCTGCTGACGAAGCGGCGGCACGGCCAGGCTTGCGAGCAAGGCCAGGACGGCGGTCGCCAGCAGGAGCTCGAGAAGGGTGAAGCCCCGTTCCCCTGCTCCGTGCAGCCTGGTCAGCTGTGCGGACACGCGCCGCGATGAGCCGGTTACCGGGGCCAGACGCGCCGGCCGCTTCGCCCCAGTTCGCGGCCGCGGCCGCAGGGAGACGGGCGGCAACCCGCCCGCCTCCACGCTCCCACAACCTGTGCGATCAGGCTCCGCCCGACGGATCATCCTCTCCGGCTTCACCGTCGCCTTCCTCGGCTTCGCGCGGTGGCCTCACCTTCTCGGTGAGAGTCGTCTCGCCCTCGACCACGACGTAAGGCCGCATCCGCTCGAAGGATCGCTCGCCGATTCCGCGCACGAGCATCAGATCGGTGGCGGACTCGAACTCGCCGTTCTCGTTGCGGTACTCCACGATGCGCCCTGCCGTCGACGGGCCGACGCCGGGCAGCAGGGCGAGGGCGGCGGCATCCGCGGTGTTCACGTTCACCACGCCTTCGGCCGCGACGGCTGGCGATGCGGCCAGCACGGCGAGTGCGGCCATGGCCAGGAGCGCGGCTGTTCTTCGACTTGTCATCTGCATCTTGATTCGTTCCCCTTTCCGGGTCAGTTGTTTCCCTGCGGCTCCCGGCAGGCGACGGCGGGGCAGGGAGAGTGGGGGTGCCGAAGCACCCCCTTGGTCCCTTGCCTGACCTGACGGTTTCTTACTCCATCGACACCTCCTTGCTCCGGGTCCGTAGGTGCCAATCCCTGTTTCAAGTTGTCGGCCAGGTTCGCGCTGTGCCCGGAAGTTGCTGGCAAGTTACTGAGAATGGGCGCGTTGACGCCCGAGCGGGCAGCGGCCCGAATCGGCGCGCCGTCAAGGGAACTTGACGGGCGCAGCCCGGCACGGGGCCGGCGCACCTAGCGGCCGCTCCTATCCCACGAACCCGTCGGAAGAAACGCCTGAGCGGCTGCTCGTCAAGAGAACTGGACCGGATTCAAGATCGCTTGACGCCGCGTGCGGGGCCACGGCCCGAACGCAGGACGGATGTTCTGACCCACGCGGCGCCCCGGCGTTTCGGGGATCGAGTCAGGCCACTCGAGACCCGACTCGTTGTAAATTACCGGGCCGATGACGAAGGGCGACAAGGACAGGACCGACCAGGGGCCCGAGAAGGCGCGACGCTCGTCGGTCATCCGCGAGTACGTGGAGGCCCTGATCGTGGCCGCCGTGTTCCTCGGCTTCGCCAACAACTTCGTCCTGAAGACGTTCTACATTCCGAGCGGCTCGATGGAGAACACGCTGCTGATCGGCGACCATCTCTTCGTCAACCGCTACATCTTCGGGCCGCGCCCGAGCTCCCTCGAGCAGAAGCTGCTCCCGGGCCGGGACGTGCGGCGGGGCGACATCGTCATCTTCCGTTCGCCCGAGACTCCGAAGATCGACCTGGTGAAGCGCTGCATCGGCCTCGCCGGCGACGAGCTGGAGATGGTCGACAAGCAGCTCTTCCTGAACGGCGAGGCGGTGAACGACAACGCCTACGTGCAACACAGCGACGACCGGATCGTCGCCACGAGGGGAGCGTTCGGCTCCCGCCCTGCCCAGCGAGACAACTGGGGACCGCTGGTCGTGCCCGATGCCCACCTCTTCTGCCTCGGCGACAACCGCGACGAATCCTACGATTCGCGCTACTGGGGACCGGTGCCCCTGGCCCACGTGAAGGGTCGTGCCGTCATGGTGTACTGGTCCTACGGCGGGGAGACGTCCGACGGCACATGGTACGGCGTCGGGCACCGCCTGAAGCAGCTCACCAACACGGCGCTCGGCTTCCTGACCAAGACCCGCTGGGGCCGGACGTTCAAGCTCATCGAGTAGGCAGCCAGGGGCACGTGCCGAAGAGGTTCGCCTGGGTTCGCAGACTGCTGAGCGACGGCTTTGCGGCGCTGATCGTTGCCGGCGTGCTCGCGCTGTTCACCCGGGTATTCCTGGTTCAGGCCTACCGCATTCCGTCCGACTCGATGGCGCCGACGCTCGTGGTCGGCGATCACCTGCTGATCAACAAGTTCATCTTTGGCGCCGGCGCCGAGCGCTGGAGCTTCCTCCTGCCGCAGCGTCAGGTGCGGCCGGGCGACCTCGTCACGTTCCGAAGCCAGCAGGCGCCCCACGAGCTGCTGAAGCGCTGCGTGGCCAACGGCGGCGACACGGTGGAGATTGACGGGAAGAGGCTCCGTGTCGACGGCGACACGGTCGACGAGTCCGGCTACGTCGTGTTCACGGACGACGACGTCTACCCGCGCTCGGAGTTCCTGCACGAGGACGTCTGGCGACGCGATTCCTTCGGACCCCTGGACCTGGAGGAAGGCACCCTGTTCTGCCTGGGAGACAACCGAGACGTCTCTCGCGATTCGCGCTTCTTCGGCCCTGTCGACACGAACCTGGTGCGAGGCCGGCCGCTCCTGATCTACTGGTCACGCGACCGCGAAGCCGGTCGCTGGGGTGTGCGCTGGCGGCGCAGCCTGCACATGCCTCGCTGACCGCAGCGCTGCTTCAGCCGATCGCCTGGGCCAGCGCCGCCAGGGCGGCCTCCGGATCGGCCGCCTGCGTCAGGGGTCGGCCGATCACGAGCAGATCCGCACCGGCGGCCAGCGCAGACGAGGGAGTCGCGACCCGGCGCTGATCGTCGGCAGCGGCGGACGCTCCGGCATCGAAGCGAATGCCGGGGCTCACCAGAAGCAGCTCCTTCCCGACTCGTGACCGCAGGGCAGCGAGCTCGAGCGGCGAACACACCACGCCGGCACAGCCGGCGGCCTGCGCCAGGGACGTCCACGCCAGGACGCGCTTCTCCGGCGGACCCGGAAGGTTGAGCTCATCGAGGTCCTTCGCTTCGAGGTGGGTCAGGACCGTGATGGCCAGGACCCGGAGATCGTCGCCGGCAGCGTCCGCGGCCGCTTCGAGCATGCGGCGCCCTCCGCCTCCATGCACGGTTGCCCAGGTCACACCCAGTTCCTTCGCGGCGCCGATTGCCGCCGCGACGGTACTCGGTATGTCATGGAACTTCATGTCCAGGAAGACCGAAGCGCCCGTGGCCGCCGCTTCTCGCACCGCGTCCCGGCCCCAGCGCAGCACCACGCGCGGGCCTGCCTTGAGCACCCCGACCCGGGGTCCGAACTGACGGCACCAGAGGCTGTAGGTCGCCCGATCGTCCGTGTCGAGCGCCACTGCGACGCGTTCGAGCCGCGCGCCGCTCACGCCGCCGCTGCCCCGACCAGCGATTCCACCGAAGCAAGGCCCTCCTCCGCGAGGCGGTCTTCCAAACCGGCAACCAGCCGCTCGGCGGTTCGGGGGTCGCGAAACAGCGCCGTCCCCACCTGAACCGCGGATGCGCCTGCGAGAAGGAACTCGAGCACGTCCTCCAACGTCGCGATGCCGCCGATTCCGATCACCGGCAGATCGACCTCGCGTGCCACGTCGAACACGATCCGCAACGCCAGCGGCTTGATCGCCGGCCCGGACAGTCCTCCACGGGTGGTGGACAGCACTGGACGCCTGCTGCGCGAATCGATGGCCATGCCGACGAAGGTGTTCACGGCCGACAGGATGTCGGCGCCGCCAGCCGCTGCCGCCTGGCCCAGGGCCTGAGGCGATGTGACGTTCGGCGACAGCTTGACGATGATGGGCTTGCCTGTCGCCGCCCTCACCCGCTGGACCAGACCACTGAGGACGTCCGGGTCGTGCCCGAACTCGATGCCGCCCTTGCTTACGTTCGGACAGGAAACGTTCAGCTCCACCGCTGCCACGCCGTCGTGCGGGTCCACAATCTCGGCGAGCCGGACGTAGTCGCTGCGGGAGTAGCCGAAGAGGTTGACGATCACCCGCGGCGGCAGGCCCGACAACCCCGGCAGCACGTCACCGAGGAAACGGGCGATGCCGATGTTCTCGAGTCCGATGGAGTTGAGCATGCCGCCATGCGTCTCCGCGATGCGCACGGGGGGGTTGCCCGCCAGCGGCTCGAGCGACAGACCCTTCGTGACCAGCCCGCCCAGGCGGTGCAGGTCCGCCAGTTCGGCAAACTCGAGCCCGTAGCCGAAGGTGCCGCTAGCCGTGAGAATCGGGTTCGGCAACCGCAACGGCCCCAAGCGTACCGACAGATCGGCCGCGCCCGCCTTCACCAGGCCACCTCGTCAAGAGCGAAGACGGGGCCCTGCCGGCAGCACAGCGCATGGGCCCCCCTGGCCATTGGCACGACACAACCGAGACAGGCGCCGTAGCCGCAGCCCATGGCCGCCTCCGTCGCCGCCTCGCCGGGCACCCCGGCTGCAGCCGCAATGCGCGCCACGGCCGCCATCA
Source organism: Thermoanaerobaculia bacterium (assembly GCA_965200575.1). GTDB lineage: Bacteria > Acidobacteriota > Thermoanaerobaculia > Multivoradales > Multivoraceae > Multivorans. The sequence continues at coordinate 3,608,335 of OZ241363.1, forward strand.
GGCCGTGGGGACCGCAGGTGCAGACCATTGCGTAGCCTGTCTTCTCCTCCCCGACAGCCGCCTCGAACGCCGTCGTGACCAGGCCCGGCACCCCCGCCGTTCCGTCCTCCGTCGTGCAGACCAGGCGCCCGCCGGTCAGCTCGCTCAAGCGGCGGAAGGTGTCGGCTTCGACGAGATCCGGCGCGCTGCGCCCACCGAGGAAGACGTCGAAAGACCGTCCTGCCTGGCCGAGGGCCTCCGCAAGCAGGCCAAGACCCGCCGAACCGACCCCGCCTGCCACCAGCGCGAAGCGGGGCCGTTCCACCGCCGCGCCTGAACGGCTCGCGCCGTGGAAGTCCGCTTCCAGGCTGCGGAAACCCTCGCCGAGCGGCCCGAGCACCTTGAGCCGCTCACCCGCAGAGCAGGAAGCGAGCGCCTTGGTCCCACGCCCGATCACCTTCCCCAGGAGCCGGATGACCAGTGAGCCGTTCGAGGTCATCCGCTGCCCGTAGACCGAGAACGCCCGCCGCAGCAAAGGCTCCGGCCGGTTGGCGACACCGACCATGACGAACTGCCCCGGCCTCGCCGGCGGCATGCCAGCAACGCCCACATCGAGCAGGAAGTACGGTTTGGGCAAGGGTCGAACGGCGAGTACCTCCCCGGTCGAATCCACCGCCGTCATGCCGAGGCGAAACTAACAGGCCGGCGTGCTGGCCAGCGGACGAAGAACGCGGCCCGGACCGACTGCCTGCTGTTTCAGGTGGCGGCTGAGGCCAGACGCGGCGTCCGCGCCCCGGCTTGCGCCTCAGGCCAGCGGGCGCACCTGCCTCGCTCCACGGACGGGTAGAGTCCCTTCGGTGAATCGGGAACGCCTGCTGGCCGCTGCCGCTGCTGCCGTGCCCGGCCTGCTGGCCGGCATCCACCTCACCGGCCTTCTCTTCTTCCTCAACCCGCACCTGCCGTTTCGGCTCTGGCCGGTGGTCCGAACGGGTGCCTGGTACGGCGCCCTGGGCGCGTTGTCGAGCTGTGTCGTCCTGATGGCGGTGTGCTGGCGGCGACCGGAGAGGACGCCCCGAATCCTGCCCTGGTCCATTGCCGCCGTGTTCGGCATCGGTGCGGCGCTCGACCTGTTGCACGCCGCTCGCTACGTCCATTTCCTGCCGCCGGGGATTCACGATCGTCTCACGAAGGCAGGTCTCTGGCTGGCACTCGCCGCCCTGATCACGGCCTGGACCGCGCTCGCCCACACCTGGCGCCGTCGCCGCCTCTACGGCGAGCGTTCTCGTTTCGGCATTGCCGGCCTGGCAGTGCTGACCGTCTACTCCGTCTTCGAACGGCGGGAGGCCTTCGAGCCGCCGCCGCAGACCACCCCCCGCGCCGCAGTCATCCAGCCGGCGCCGCCTCCGAATCTCCTGATTCTGGGGCTCGACGGCGCGTCGCTGGACGCCATCCTGCCGCTGGCCGAGCAGGGGCTCCTGCCCTTCTTCGCCGAGACCATGCGCAACGGCAGCTACGCACGGGCCGAGTCCATCGAGCCCGCCGTCGGGTTGCCCCTGTGGACGACACTGGTGACCGGAAAGTACCCGTTCCGCCATGGCGTGGTGGCCGAGCAGACCCGCGGAGCACCGTCCCTGCCGGGAGAGAGGTTCCACCTGACACCGGCTGCCATCGGTTTCGGAGTCTGGGGCGACCGAGGGGCGATTCCGGGAGGACCGCCCGCCAAGGCGTCCGCGCCGCCACTCTGGCGCATCGCGGGCGGCTTCGGCATTCGTTCGGCGGTGATGGATGCCGGCATCGGGCTGACCAGTGCCAGCGCCGGGCGGACCGTTCCTCTCGGCTCGGCCATGATCGATGAACGGCTGGCTCGACTCGGCGATGGTCCGCCGTCGGCGCTCTATACCGCAGCCCTCAGAGATCTGGAGGCGCAGCGGCAGCTGCTCGACACCCTCGAAGGTCAGGACGGCGAGTCGCCGTTGCTCGCCTTCGTGCTGATGGACGGACTCGCCGACGTTTCCCGCCTCTACTACGACTCGTACGAGGCCGTGCAGTTCGACGGCGATCAGTCGCAGGCGCGAATCGACCGCGCTCGCTGGCTCTCGGCCTACTACGCCTTCCTCGACGGACTCGTCGAAGAGGCCTGGGAGCAGCTGCAGCCACCCCGGTTCCTGGCCGTCGTGAGCGCCCACGGCTTCCGGCGTTCCGGCCCGGTGCGACGCTTGCTCGGCCGCTGGGGCCACGCACCGACGATCCGGCTTGGCGGCTTCCAGACTCCGGACGGCCTCCTGCTGCTGCGGGGCCCGGAGATAGAGGAGGATCTCCTGCTCACCGGTCTGGGAATCCAGGACGTGGCGCCGACACTCCTCTACGCCATGAACCTGCCCGTCGCCAGGGACATTGATGGCCGCGTGATCACGGAAGCGTTCGAACCGACAACCCTGGCGCGACGTCCTATCGCCGTCGTCTCCTCGTACGAGGCCGAAGCGCTCGACGCGGGCCGCCAGCCTTCCTGGCGCAACCAGGGAGCCTCGCCGGACGACGAGGAGGCAGGCAACGCCAAAGAAGCGGACGCCGGGACCCTCGAGGAGTAACGCGGGCGCCAGCAATGCGGCTGGCGGCGCTAGCCGACCGCCTGCTCTTCGTTCGACGGGGTCGACGCCTCGAGACTCGGACCGCCGGGCGCCGCCGCCGGCTGCTCGTGCCGCTTCATCCTGCAATCCCCGTCCAGGCGGGCGCCGGTTTCGACAACGAGGACGGGGCTGTCAATCTCGCCCTCGACGCGCCCGGACGCTCGGATCTCGACCCGGCGGGAGGCGCCGACCTGCCCCTTCAGGCAGCCCGACACGCTGAGTGCGCCGACGGACACGATGCCCTCGACGACACCGCCTTCACCGATGATCAGCTCGCCGTCCGACTGCACCTGGCCCCTGAAGCGGCCGTGAACCTTGAACCTGTTCTCGAACCTGAGCTCGCCCTGAACCTCGCAGCCGGAGTCCAGAAAGCCGTTCACTTCGCCCGCGCCGCCGCTCATCTTCGCCATGTTGTCTGTTCCGTTTCCGTGGTTGTTCAATCAGCCGAGAGCCGTTCGTAGAGCCGAATCAGCTCCGGTTCGGAGTGAAAGTGAATCTTGAGCACGCCGCGACCACGCGCCCTGCGGCTGATCTCGACCTTCGTCTGCAGCCTTCGCGTCAGGCGCTCCTCGGCGGCCACCGTATCCGGGTCGCTCCGGGCACCGGTCTTCGTGGAGGGCTTGCGCCTGCGTCCGCCGGCCGCGATCTTCTCCAGTTCGCGGGCACTCAGTGCCTCGCGCTCGGCCCTGGCCGCCAAGTCCACCTGACGTTGCTCGTCGGCCAGCGACAGCAACGGCCGCGCCTGGCCAGCGGTCAGCGAGCCAGATCGGATCTGGTCCTGGACAGGCGACGGCAGGCGCAGGAGGCGCAGGGAGTTCCCCACGGTGGACCGCTTGCGACCCAGGCGGTTCGCAATCTCCTGCTGGGTCAGGCCGAACTCCTCGTTCAGCGCCCGACAGGCCTCTGCCTCCTCCATCGCGTTCAGATCCTGGCGCTGGAGGTTCTCGACCAGAGCCACTTCCAGCAACTCGCTGTCGCTCTCCACCTGCCGCTCGACGACCGGGACCGTCAGCAGGCCAGCCATCTTCGCAGCTCGCCAGCGGCGCTCTCCAGCGACTATGCACCACCTGCCGGCGCCGGTCGGGTCAGTCGTGACGACCAGAGGCACGACCACGCCGCTGGTGGCTATCGATGCCGCCAGCCCGGCCAGGTCGGCTTCGTCGAAACGGCTGCGGGGCTGGCGACTGTTGGGGACAAGCTGGGCAACCGGAAGCTCCCGGACACCCTGCGACGCCGCGGGAGGCACCGCGCCACTGTCCGCGAACAGGGCGTCGAGTCCACGGCCCAATCCGGTACGCCGCGCCGTCATCGCGGCCGGCGTGCCGCCAGCTCGTGCGCCAACCCCAGGTAGGCCTGCGAGCCCTTGCTCTTGATGTCGTACTGCAATGCAGGCATTCCGTGACTCGGGGCCTCCGCAAGGCGCACATTCCGAGGCACGATGGTATCGCAGACCGTCGATCCGAAGTGCTTTCGCACCTCGCGGGCCACGTCCCGCGACAGATTGGTCCGGTCGTCGTGCATGGTCAGAACCACACCGGCAATCTCCAGGTCCGGGCGGCCCATCTGCCGCACCCGCTGAACCGTCGCCAGCAGCTCGCTGATCCCCTCGAGAGCAAAGTACTCGCACTGGAGCGGCACGATCACGGCATCGGCTGCGTAGAGGGCGTTCAGCGTCAGTCTGCCCAACGCCGGCGGACAGTCGACCAGCACCCGCTCGTACGGCAACTCCAGGCCCTGAAGCGCGCGAGTCAGCAGCTGAATCCAGTCCTGCTTGTCGCCCAGGCCGAACTCGGCGCCCACCAGGTCGCGATTCGAAGGCAGCAGGTCGAGGAAGGGGAAGTCGGTGCCAACGATCGCATCCTCCGGCTCTGCATCGCCCGCAAGCACGTCGAACAGCGTCGGCGGCCTGCCTGACCAGCCAACCCCGCGGCTCGCGTTCCCCTGAGGGTCGCAGTCCAGCAGCAGCACGCGACGCTCCATCGCGCCGAATGCCGCTGCCAGGTTGATCGCCGACGTCGTCTTGCCAACTCCGCCCTTCTGGTTGGCGACCGCGAGAACGTCAGCCACGACGGAGCGGCCGCAGGCAGAGCACGCGCCGGTGCGTGCTGCCAGGCAAAGTCAACTCATGTTCGACAGCGCAGATGCCGGAAAGGCCCGGAGGGACCTGCCGGCCCGCCCAGAGCACCAGGCGACCCGTCTGCGGGAGCCCTTCCACCACCCGCAGCATGGTGGTCTCCGGGAGTCGCAGGGCACGCACCGTCACGCACTCTACCGTTCCGGACAGAGTCTCGGCGAACCCAGCGTCGAAGCGCCTCCGCAGAACCCGGACGCACGGCAGACCGAGCTCTCTGGCCGCCTCGGCGAGAAACGCTGCCTTCCGCTCGCGGGCTTCCACCAGCGACACCGAGCGCTCTGGGTGCAGAGCCGCCAGGACGAGGCCGGGAAAACCTGCGCCGCTGCCGATGTCCAGAAGTTGCGGCTGACCGGCAGCGGGATCGCCAGACCCCTTCCAGAACCCTCGCGCCGCCACCGACTCGGCATAGTGACGTTCAACCCAGTCCGCCGGGTCCCTCTCGCCGACCAGCCGCACCGACCGATTCCACCGCTCCAGAAGCTCGGCATGAGCAGCCAGCCGTTCCAGAGCGCCGTCGGGCAGCGTCTGCCGGAAGTGGCGTTGAAACAGCTGGATGTGTTTCACGTGAAACACCGCCCGGCCGCGCCATCTTGAGCGGTCAGCTTCACGTTGCCACCGAGGTCGCAAGTCGCCCCCTCGGGGGGCAGCTCCCGGACGAGCTGATCGTGCTGTTCTTGCCGCTCTTCCTGTTCTCGATGTTCTTGCGCCCGCAGAGGCCGTCGGACGCCGGAGACAGTCGGCCTCGAATGCCGGCGGGTTGGCTGCTCCCGCGCCAGCCAGTCGCGATGCCTCCGCCATGCACGACGTGAGCCGTCAGGTCCTGCCGCGGCAGGCCTCGGGGCCGAAGCTGCCCGAACCCCGATGCATCCGAGTCGCAGCCGAACGCCCGATCGCTTGTTTCACGTGAAACAGCCGGCGGCAGCAGCGCGCCTACACGGCGCGGATGCTGACGCGCTTGAAGTAGCCGCTGCCCTGGCTCTCGGTCTCCACGTCCGGTTCCTCGGCGACCGTGATGTGGACTATGCGTCGGTCGGCCGGGTTCATGGGGCGAAGGGTGCGGGAGCCGCCGTGCCTGGCGACCTCCTCTGCCACCCGACGTGCAAGGCCCCGCAACCGGCTTTCCCTCCTGCTCTGAAAACCGCGGCTGTCCACGCGACAAGGGATGATGCGACCCAGAGCCCCGTACATGACTCGAGGAAGAAGATGCTGCAGTGCGAGCAGGACCTGTCCGTCCTGCTCGGTGAGCACTTCGTCATCCACGCCCTCGATCTCCACATCCAGCCGCTCCCGCGTGCGCACGATCTCCATCGAGACATCGATGTCCGCAAGCTCCAGAAGCCGACGCAGAGACGCGGTCGCCACCTCCAGAACGATCTCGTCGTCGTCGGCACCAGAGGGCGTCTCGGGCTCGGACTCCGCCGTGCTGCCATCCCGAGGCATTGCATCCTCGTGCATCTCCGGCATCTGCGCACCCTCCGATGGCAATGTCGTCTGCGCGGCCTCCTGCTCCGGCGCCTCTTCCGGAGGTTCCGGGTCGCGATCTGCGACCGCCTCGCCGCCGGCCGCCGCACTCTGCTCCTGCGCCTCGACCTGCGCTTCACCGGGCTCGACAATTGGCTGGTCAACGGCCTCGGCAACCGGCTCCGAGGCAGCATCCGTGGCGACCACCGGGCGCGGCTCGGGGCCGGAGGTGGGCTCAGGGGTCGGGCCGACTGTTCTTGTCGAATCAACCCTGATCACGAGTCGGCGGCGCCTGACGAATCCGTGCCTCTTTTCCATCCGGTCGAACACGACCTGCTCCGGCGACACACCGAAGTGGTTTGCGGCCGCCAGGACCGCCTGAGCCTCGGTGTCGCCCGAGAAGAACATCCTCTTCGTCGCTCCCATCTCTCGCCGCCCTGCCTTCACTTCTTGCCGTTCGCGTCCGAGACGACCTCGCCGCCCAGGTACCCCTTCTTCTTCAGCCGGTTGTAGACCCCGGTCTGGACGATGCCGAGCAGGTTGTTTGTCAGCCAGTAGAGGACGAGGCCACTGGGGAAGCTGAACGAGAAGATCGTGAACCAGATCGGCATCGTGTTGATGATCAGCTTCTGGGTCCGGTTCGCCGGCGCCGGCAGCATCCGCTGCTGAAGGAACTGCGAGGCGCCCATCACGAGCGGAAGAAGGTAGATGCTGTCCGGCAGGGCCAGGTTGTCGATCCAGCCGATCCAGGAGGCGTCCCAGAGCTCGACCGCTTCGCTCAGCAACCGGAAGAACCCGAAAAAGACCGGCATCTGGAAGAGGATGGGCAGGCAACCGCTGGCCGGATTCACGCCCTCCTCGCGGAACAGCGCCTGAATCTCCTCGTTCATCTTCCGCTGCTGATCCATGCGCGGCCGGCCCTTGCCGTCCTTGAGCTTCGATCGGTACCTGGCCCGAATCGCCTCCATGCGCGGGTTCAGCTTCTGGATCCGCTGCATGGAGACCTGGCTCTTGTGGGTCAGCGGGAACAGGACGAGCCGGATCAGCACCGTCATCAGCACGATGCTCCAGCCGTAATTCGCGACCACGTTCTGGTGAATCCAGCGCAGGCCGAACTGCAGCGGCCTGGAGATCACGCCGAACACGCCGTAGCGCACCGTCTTCTCGAGCCCCACCCCGAGCGACGCCAGTTCGTCGTACTGCTTGTCCCCGAAGTAGGCCGTGCCGGCAAGACGGCCAGCCGGCGCCTCCATGACCAGCATCAGGTCACGGGTGAGCCCCTCGGTCGCGGCATCGCCCGGCCGGGCCAGGGTGAAGGTCCGCAGGCTGCCGTCGATCTCGTCGAGATTGGCTACCGGCAGCGCCTGAACCCGGCCTCGCGCCCCGGTCGGAATGATCGCGGTGGTGAAGTAGCGGTCCTCGAGCGCCACCCAGCGCACGTTCGCCGCGAGGTCCCGGGGGTCTTCCGCCTTGCGTGGCTCCACCGAATCCATGTCGCCAGCGGCGAACCAGGTGGCGGCACGGCGCTGCTGGCTCGAGAGGCGACTCTCCAGCTCGTCCACGGTCGGATTGCGGATTCCCGGACCAAGCGCCAAGCCCCATCCACTGGCTGAGGACTCGACGTCCCACGTGAACGTCAGGCCTCCCGTCTGCCGGTTGTCCCGCGGGATGCGAAACGTCTTGGTGGCTGACCCGCGGCCCCCGTTGTAGCGAAAGGAGAGCACTTCGTCCCGTTCGTCCCTCGTGCGCTCGACCACGAAGAGGGCGTCGCCGAACAGCGGCTCGCGCTGGGAATCCACGAGAGCGAACGGCCACGGCTGTCCGGCCTCGCGCCGCCGAACCAGCTCCACCGGTTCCGCGCCGTCCGGACGACGAAGCTCGAACGAGAGCATCTGCGCACCCCGGTTCGTGAACTCCAGCCGGGCATTCCCGGCCTCGATGACCACCCTCTCCTCGATGGTCGCCTCGAAGCGCTCGAACACCGACGGGGCCGGCTCCGCGACCTCGGTGCTTCTCGTCTCGCTCCGGACAGCGCCGTTTGTCGCGGAAGGCTGTTCGGCCGTCGCCGCATCCAGCGGAGTCCGGTCCACGGGCGGAGGCGGAGGCGCGACCAACGTCGACCACAGCAACAGCACGCCAAGCGACAGCAACGCCGCCAGAAGAAGTCTGCGGTTGTCCATCACTCGGCCTGGTGGGTATCGCACGGCGTGCAGCGAACCAACGGGCCACCGACCTGCCGCGAGCGACGGCGGATCATACCCGCTTGCTCCGACAGCAACCCGACGGCACAGTCGAACCGCTGGCCGAAGACAACGTCAGCCTGGTCACCGGGACGGTTCCCGGCGGCTCGTCGGGGGCCGGACCGCCGGACCATCTGCCACCGGCGGCAGGTCGATTCCGGTTGGACCGAAGGGCTGGCAACGCAGCAACCGGCCGAGCGTCAGCCAGGTGCCGCGCAGCAAGCCGTGGCTCACGAGAGCAACCTGGCCGTACTCCGAGCAGGTTGGCGTGAAGCGGCATGCGCCGGGCAGGAGAGGCGACAGCCAGCGCTTGTACCCCCGCAGAATCGCCGCAGCAAGTCGGACCAGAGGGTTCAACGCCGCGCACTCCGTCGGCCGCGAGGGCCCCGTCGGCCGCCGCGCCTTTTCGCCGCGAGGCCGAACAGCCGATCAAGCTCGCGGTAAAGGCCGCGACGGTCCGCCGTAGCAGCCCGCGGCTTCAGGTGAACGACCAGATCCAGCGCCGGCAGGCCGCGCTCCGCGATGGTCTGCCGGTAGTGCTCCCGCACGCGGCGCCGCAGCCGGTTGCGTGCGACGGCGCCGCCGACCCAGCGACCAACGGTCAGGCCCAGTCGCGCCCGACCGACGGGGTTGCGACACGCGTGCAACACGGCGAACTCGCCCTGCACGCGACGGCCACGCCTGTACACCCGCCGGAAATCGCGGCTGGCGCGCAGCCGATCGGTCACCTGCTCGACGCTGGAAGTGCGGCCCGAGCTCTCCGACCGCTGCAAGATCTACACCGTCAGCCGCTTGCGGCCCTTGCGCCGGCGGCGAGAGAGAATCGCCCGACCGTGCCTGGTCCTCATCCGGATGCGGAAGCCGTGCTTCTTCTTTCGACGCCGGTTGTTCGGCTGGTAGGTCCTCTTCAAGTTACTTCCTTCCTGAAGCGTGCAGTTCGGATGGCCGGCCCCGGGACCGGCCGGTGGCGGAGACGGTGCGGCTCCGCGCGTGCAGCTGCGTGGCGGAGAGGGTGGAATTCGAACCCGCGGACCACTTGGACCGTCCAGGGAGCACGAGAGACCGACCCGTGGGCGGGCGCCGCCCCTCGCGTGCAACGATGGCGGAGAGGGTGGGATTCGAACCCACGGATCACTTGCGCGATCAACGGTTTTCGAGACCGCCCCATTCGACCACTCTGGCACCTCTCCTCTCTGCTGGCAGCCCGAAACCGCTCGCGGTCTGTCGTGACGGAAAGGGCCGTGGCGGAGAGGGTGGGATTCGAACCCACGGTAGAGTTACCCCTACACATGCTTTCCAGGCATGCACCTTCGACCGCTCGGTCACCTCTCCTCATTCGTCCCGACTCCGGTTCGTCCGGCCGCTTGGCGTAGACGGCGGAAGAAGGAGCGCAACAGCTCGGCGCCCTCCTCCGCCCGAACACCGGAGCATACCGCGATTCGGTGATTCAATCGCGGGTCATCGGCCAGGTTTCCAAGCGAGCCGCAGAACCCGGCTCTCGGATCGTGGGCGCCAAACACCAGGCGATCCACTCGGGCGTTCACCATCGCCCCGACGCACATGGCGCAGGGTTCGAGCGTCACGTACACGGAGCAGCCATCCAGCCGCCAGCCTTCCTGGCCGGCTGCGGCAACCGCCATCGCGATCATCTCGGCGTGGGCCAGCGGGTCGCCCCAGGACTCGCGTCGATTGTGGCCACGCCCCACGACCACGCCACCACGCAGCACCACCGCGCCCACCGGCACCTCGCCCGCCGCGGCTGCCAGCCGCGCCTCTTCCAGAGCCAGCTCCATGGCCGCACCGTCGTCCAAACCGATTGACGGTAGCAGGCGAGCGGCGAAGGACGCCGGCGAGACCAGCAGGCCTGCGCGTCCTTCCCATCCTGAAGTGAGCATGAACCCGGCGCTGGCAGAGCAGTGACCGGGGGTCCTTCCCGGTGTGGTTTCTGGTGTTCCTGCCCGGGTGTCCGACCGCCTTGGGCAGTAGTCGCCGGCGCCCGGCCGGCGGCCGACGACCCGAGGTCAGGGATGCCAACGGCGTCCCTGGTGACGGGCCGCTGGCGCTGCGAGAAGCCCGTCACCTCAGACCAGGAAGGCGCGTACCACGCCCTTCTCAGGCCTCTTCAGCGTGAGGTACCGGAAGCGCACCAGCGTCCGCCTGACGAACGGGCAGGTCGATTCCCGGTCCTGGCGAGTGATTTCGGCCCCTGCGCCGCCGGAACGGACCAGGCGACCCGGCGAGAGTCTCGAGACGGTGGAGATCGAGCGCCACGAGCATCCTCCGCTGATCCCCGAGTGCCGACCCACGTGCTCATTTGTCGCCGGATTGCCCGCCCCCTTGATTCTCACTTCTGGTTGGACAAGGCGCTGCGTTGACGACATCGCCGCCTCCTGCTAGAAGAGACCGGTCGTGCGCCCCGCACGCAGCTGGCCCAGGTAGCTCAGTTGGTAGAGCACCTGACTGAAAATCAGGGTGTCGGTGGTTCAAATCCGCCCCTGGGCACCAGCCGGAGGCCCGTCATCCACGGGCCCGCCGAGGAATACCGACCCTCGGCACGGGCGTTTCAAGACTGACGGAGCCAACCTGCCGCGAGGGTTCGAGGCCCCTCCCGGCGGCTCCGTTCCGGCGTCTCCCGAGCTCGTGCCGAGCCCGCAGACGCACGGAAACCACCTCTGTCAGCAACTGGTCAGACCGGCGTCACGGCGCGACGCTGCAGTACCTGCGTAGTGTTCTTTGCCGTCGACTGGTCGGGCCCAGAAGAGAAGGACACGGAAGCTGGGCATCGGGCTGAGGGAGCGCGCGCCCCGAGTCGGTTGCCGGGGAGCCACTTAATGCAGCGCCCCAAGGCGTCAGAAGACGCCGAACAGAACCTCGTTGCCAACGCCATTCGGCCGCGGAGACTGCGCTTCGGAGACTTCGAGTTCGCGCCGGAGACTCTCGAGCTGCACGGCCCCGACCGCACCCTGCGGCTCCAGCCGCAGCCGGCCAAGCTCCTCCTGCTGCTCATCAGCCATCGCGGCGCCGTCGTGTCGCGCGAAGCAGTGCGCCAGCGCCTCTGGCCCGGCGAGATCCACGTGGAGTTCGACCAGAGCATGAACTCCTGCGTCAAGCGAATCCGTATGGCGCTTGGCGACAGCGCGGACGATCCGTCCTACATCGAGACGCTGCCCAGGGTCGGTTACCGCTTCCTGCAGCCGGTCACTGCCGTCGAGTCCGAGGAAAAACCTCTGCCGGAGTCACCGCCGGCACCGACCCCGTCGACTTCGAAGGGGGCTCGCAAGCACTTGCGTCTGCACACGCCTCTCGGTCTGGCCGCACTGGTCGCCAGCATCGTGATCCTCGCCACCCTTGTGATCTGGGGGACCCGGAAATCAACCCCCGACCCGGCCGAGAACGGAGCGCCGCCAGTCCTTGCCGTGCTGCCCTTCGCCGCACTCGACGACTGGGCCGGCGCGGAGTCGTTCCGGCAGGCGCTCGCCCAGGAGCTCATCACGTCCCTGGCGCGGCAAGGACCGGTCGGCCTCGCAGTCGTGGCTCAGACCACCACCTCCGATGGTCAGCGCGACGGCCCGGCGCTACGGCCCAACGCGGACTTTCTCCTTGACGGCCACATCCAGCGAGACCAGGGGCGGGTTCGGGTCTGGGCGCGCCTCGTGCTCGTCGATGACGGCACGGTGCTCTGGACGGACGCGTACGACGGTACGGTGGACGATCTCATGCGCATGCAGGCGGAAGTGAGCGCTCGGGTCGACGAGTCCGTACGTCAGAGGCTCCGGGAACTCCTCGGCCCCGACACGGAAGCTCGGCTCGATCAGCGCTAGCAGCAGCGCTGTCGGACCTGCGAGCGGGCCACCAGGGACGTTCGCTGGTCCGACGGCCTGCCGGCGCGGCGGGAGCAAACGCCAGGCGCGGCGAGAGCGACGCGGCCGACGGCGCCAGCAGGCTGGCCGCCGTCAAGCCCCGGGGGCCGCAGGGGACGCGGGCGCACTGCTGCTTCTCTGGACGTTGGCGCCCGCTTCGGCAGGCTGCGCCGTGGAAGGTCGTGCTCGTCCGAGAGGACGGCGAGAGTCGCTCCCCTCCAGCCCCCTTTCGGCCCTCTCGGCCCTGCCAGCTCACGTCGTGCACGGCCGATGGCGCGGCGAAGGACGGCAAGGGAGCCGGGAATGGGGTGGGGTTGGCGGCCGTCGCTGTAGGATGGCAATCCCGTGGCCCGGTACTGCTTCCTGCGACCCTTCCCGATCGGTCGACGGTCCGCCGCCGGCAGGCAGCGGGCGTCACGGCGTCCGTCCGGGCGCCTGCCGGCCTGACAGCGGTGCAGCTGGGAATTCTCGGCCTGCCGAAGGTGGGAAAGACGGCGCTGTTCAACGCGCTCACCGCGTCGCGGCAGGAGACGGACAAGTTCAAGGCGTCCAGGTCGACGAACGTTGGCATCGCCCGCGTCGACGACCCTCGGCTGGAGCGGCTCCGCGACCTCTATCGCCCCCGTCGGTACGTGCCCGCCCAGGTCCGGTTCGTGGACGTGCCGGGGATCGATCGCGGTCGGGGAGAGGCCCTGGACCTGGCCGAGCTGCGCATGATGGATGCCCTGGTCCACGTGGTGCGAGCCTTCGAGGACCCGGAGCTTCTCCATGCCGACGGCGCCATGGCGCCGGCACGGGACATCGCCACGGTGGATCTCGAACTGGTGCTGGCGGACTACGAGCTCGTGGAGCGTCGGCTCGAACGTCTCGTTCAGGCAGAGAAGCGGGGGCTTGCGGACCGCGAGAAGCGGGAGCGGGCGTTGCTGACGGAACGCATTCTCCCGGCGCTGGAAGCCGAGACCTCGCTGCGCTCGCTCGACTTCTCGGACGAGGACGAGAAGCAGCTCCGCGGCTACGGCCTGCTATCGCTCAAGCCCCTGCTGGTGGTCCTGAACGTCTCGGAAGACGCGGCGGGCAATGAGGCAACGAAGGACCTCGATCTGCCGGCGGGCGTCAAGCGGCTCGCCGTCTGTGCCGACCTGGAAGAGGAGATTTCGCGTCTCGACCCGGAAGATCGGAGCGAATTCCTGGCCGAGGCGGGGTTGCTGGAACCCAGTTCGGTTCGGGTCGTGCGCGCGGGCTACGGGCTGCTGGGCCGGATCTCCTTCTTCACGGTGGGCGAGGACGAGGTGCGAGCCTGGACGATTCGCACAGGCGACACGGCCGCGACCGCGGCCGGTGCGGTGCATTCCGACATCGAACGCGGCTTCATCCGAGCCGAGGTGGTGGCGTGGGAGGAGCTGCTGGACGCCGGCTCCATGGCGACCTGCCGCAGCCGCGGCACTCTCCGTCTGGAGGGGCGAAGCTACGTCGTCAGGGATGGCGAAGTGGTGCACTTTCGCTTCAACGTCTGATCCGATGCCGGGCGGAGGTCCGTTTCTCCTGGACGAGAACGATCCGGGCTTCCCGCCGCCTGAACTGGCGCACCCGAGCGGCCTGCTGGCGGTCGGCGGCGATCTCGATCCGCCGCGCCTGCTGAGCGCATATCGGGCGGGGATCTTCCCATGGCCGCTGCTGGGGCCGGAGTGCCCCATGCTCTGGTTCTCGCCGGATCCGCGCCTCGTGATCTACCCGGACCGGTTCCGGGCTTCGCGCAGCTTGCGGCGGGAGGTTCGCCGGGGTCGATTCCGCGTGGTGATGGACACCCGCTTCCGGGAGGTCGTCGCGGCCTGCGCCGAGAAGCGACCGAGGCAGCGCGGTACCTGGATCACCGCCCCCCTGGCCGAGGCGTTCGAGCGGCTCCATCGGCTGGGCTTCGCCCACTCCGTGGAGTGCTTCGCCGACGGCGAGCTGGTGGGCGGCCTCTACGGGCTTTCCATCGGCGCCGCGTTCTTCGGCGAATCGATGTTCTCCCGCCAGTCGAACGCCTCCAAGGTGGCTCTCGTTCATCTGATGGACCGCCTCCGGAGCCGGGACTCTCGGCTCGTCGATTGCCAGCAGACGACCGCCCACCTGCTCCAGTTCGGCGCCCAGGAGATACCCCGCGCCCGGTTTCTCGTCGAGCTGAAGGCGGCCGTCGCGGCTCCCGGTCGGCCCGGCCTCTGGCGACACTAGCGTCGCCACCTCTCCTGGGCCGCCGGACTCTTCCCAAGCACTCGTTCGTCCGGCCCCAGCCCCAGCCCCACCCGGCCACCTGGCCGGCGGCCAGCCTGCTAGTCTGCTGGCCGATGCGGACGCTGCCCGCGCCTGCCGACTCGGCCCTTCGACCGCGAGCTGCGGCCAGACGACGCCCCGGGCCAACGCGTTGAGGAACCTGCTGCGGGCCCCGCTCATGCAACTTCGCTCCCGGTGGCGCCGTCGGGAGGGGCTGTTCAGGTGCCGGTCGACCGTCGCGGCGCTGGCCGTGCTGAGCTGTTTCCTGCTGGCAACGCCGCTGACACTGGCCAAGCCCGGCCAGCCCCCGGGGCTCAAGGCGGACGAGCCTGCCTACTACCTCATGGCTCTCAGCCTGGCCCGCGACTTCGACCTGCGTTACGAGCCGGCGGACGGCGACCGGTTGCTGGAGGAGTTCCCGTTCCAGCAGACCCGCAACCTGATCGTCATGACCTCGGACAACTGGCAGACGGTCCACTACGGCAAGCCGCTCGTCTACCCGCTGATCGGCGCTCCGTTCGCGGCCCTGTTCGGGGCCAACGGCTTGCTGCTGCTGAACATGCTCCTGTTCGTGGCGATGCTGTGGCTGGGAACGGCCTTCCTCGCCCGGCGCACCGCACCCGGCCCGGCGGCGATCTTTACCTGCGGCCTGCTGGTGCTTTCGGCCTGTTCGCGCTACGTGTTCTGGCTCCATCCGGAAGTGCTGAACATGTTCGGCGTCTTCGGAGCGCTGTTCTGGGGATTCGGGAACCGTCGCCGGGCCTGGTGGCTGACGGTGCTTTCGGGCGTTCTCCTCGCCCTGCCCGTGTACAACAAGCCCATGTTCGTCGCCCTCGCCCTGCCGCTGGCCGGGGTGTTTCTGCTCCGGCGTCAATGGCGTCGCGCCGGGCTGTGGCTCTCCGGCTTCCTCGCGGCACTGGCGGTGCTGGCGGGACTCTCGCTGGCCTGGACCGGTCAGCTGCTCCCCTATCTGGGCCCGGACGCGAGAACGGGAGTCGAGGTGTGCGAACCCGGCGGCTGGCCCCCAAGGATCACGGAGGCCCGCCGGATCGCGGCCGGCGAGGCGCCCACGACCGGACCGGCTGCCGCGGCGGTCGCCATTCCCGAGTCGCCGACCGGCAACACGTTCACCTGGCTCTTCCGCATCCCGCGGCAGTCTCCAGGCGAAGTCATCGAGAACATCGGCTACTTCCTGGTTGGTCGCCACACCGGCCTTCTGACCTACCACCCGTACGCTGTCATCGCCATCGCGCTGTTCCTGCTGCGCGGCCGAGGCGACCGCGGCCGTCAACTCCTCGGCGTTGCCCTTGCCGCAGTGGCCGGCTACTTCCTGCTGTTCATCGGCTGGAACTGGCACGGGGGGGGCGGCTTCATCGGCAATCGATACTTCGTCAGCGTGGCGCCGGCGCTCCTCTTCCTGGTGCCGGGTCGCATTCCGTTCTGGACCCTGCCAGCAGGCGGTCTTGCGGCCGGCCTACTGGTCGGAGCCATGGTGCTGGCACCGTTCGGCGTGTCGGTGCCGGAACCGACCCTGCAGGCGCACGCCCGCAACACGCCGCTTCGCTACCTGCCCTTCGAGTTCTCGCTCAGGAACCTGCCCGGCTACAGTCGAAGCAACGTCGGTGGACTCCGGACGATCGGCCGTGCCGACCGCATGATGGATCAGGGCGGTACCTGGTGGGTCGCCGCACACGGGCCGAACGAGCTCTTCATCGAGTCCACCCACCGGTTCGAGACCCTGGTGCTCTCGGTGAGCTCGCCGGTGACGCCGAACTCCCTCAGGCTTCGCCTCGACGACGGCCCGGCAGTGGAGGTGACGCCGGCAGGCGACGGCGAATGGCTGCACGCAGTGCTGCACTCGCTCCGGCCGCACAGGAAACGTCGGCAGAACGGACAGCGTCGCTGGGTACACCGGCTGCAGGTAGAGACCGACCGCGGAGCGCCCACCATCTGGACCCGGGTGCGCCCGCCCTCGCCGTGCGGCACGTACGCCTGGAATCGCGAGACCAGGGAGACCTTCCACCTCGGCGCACGACTCAGGATTCTGGGCAGCCATGGGCACCTGAACGCGGACGTCTTCGCGGCCCGGGTCGGGACCGTTGGGCTGACGCCGGCGACGCTGCCATCCGGGACCGAGCTGGAGCTGCCAGTCGGCGTGACCAACGAATCCGTCGTGACCTGGCGGCGACAGGGCCACGTGGGCGTCAACCTCGCCTCGCGCTGGCGCCGGCGAGAGCCCGGCGACGACGGCAGCTCGATGGGCCAGGTCATCGCGGAGGGACAGCGGACACCGCTCCTTGACCTCGCGCCAGGCGCGTTCGAGACCGCGCTCCTGCACGTGCGGACCCCCGACCAACCCGGCGACTACATTCTGGAGGTCGACCTCGTGTACGAGCACGTCGCCTGGTTCGCGGAGCGGGGCAGCGTGCCGCTCCGTCTGCCGATCCGGGTCGAGCCGTCCGCCCGGTCCAACGAGCGATCCGACTGACGCGGAAACGGGTCTGGCGGCCGCCGCCAGGTCCGAAGGGGGGACGCAGGGGACGCGGGCGCGTTTGGGGTGGTTGATGTGTGGCGCCGAAAGCCACCTCCTCTTCGCCGGTGCTAGCCAGGGTGACGCGGGCGCGTTTGGAATGGTTGATGTGTGGCGCCTGCTGCGGTCGGCTGCGCTGCGGAAGGTCGAGTTCGCCCGGGACGACTCGAGAGTCGCTTGCCTCCACTCCCGCTGCAGCCCCCTCGGGCCTGTCGGGTCGGGTCGTGCTTCACCGGGGGCCAGGGAGCGCGCCGCCTGGAAGGCGGGCAGGGGGATCCGCGACGCGGGCTCTACAGGTAGCCCATGGCCTTGAGACGTTCGAGCTCCTGGCGGGTTCGTTCGGCGTCCGGGCCACCGACCGTGTCGACCGGCTGCCAGGCATTGCGGTACGTCGGGATCCGGGGTCGTCCGCTCGGGTCTGCGGGCCTGTCGAAGGCCTCTTCCAGCACCCTGCCGGAAGCGTCCTCGGCCACGGGGAGCCCGAGCAGGGCCAGCACGGTGGGGAACACGTCGAGCACGTGGCTCCCCTCGATCATGTGACCTTCACGGATGCCGGGACCGTGCAGGAGAAGCAGTCCGTCCGGACCGTGGCGATGCTGGGTGTGGAGGCGGTGAAGGAAGGTGGGAGACTGGCCATGGTCCGAAGCGATGACCAGGACGGCATCGGGGCCCAGCGACTGACGGAGGTCGGCCACCAGGGAGTCGATCCGACGATAGACGTCGACCACCGCGTCGCCGTGACGTTCGACGCCGGTGCGGGAGACGAACGGGAATCGCTCCGGTTCCAGCCATCGCCAGCGCTGGTGAGAAACGGTGTCAGGCTCGTGCGTGTAGAGGTTGAAGAACCGGGACGGCGGCTGACCCAGGCGGGCGCGACGTTCGAGCAGCGCGATGGCGGCCCGGTGCTGCCAGTCGAGGTCGGTTCTGCCCGTCGCTGCCTCGCGGATCCCGCCCTTCAGGTCCGGTGGCTGCGCGAACCAGGACAGTTTTCTCTCGGAGACGGCCGGGTCGGCGAGGGCGTCCTGCAGGCCGTATGCGAGAAGCTGGCTGGAGGGTCCGGCCTGGGGCTGCGCCGGGAACGAGTAAAAGTAGCCGTCGACGACGACCGTCGGCAGGCCGGCCCGGTCGGCGATCTCCCACACCGGCGGCGACGCCAGGTCAAGCCTGCTGACGAAGCGTCGGCTGATGCCTGGCACCCGGTGCAGCAGGTCGATCATCTCCTTGAATCCGGTCCGGTGTACCGGGAACAGGCCGCCAGCGGATCCCGGAAAGCGGATGCGGTAGAAGTCGCGGATTCCGTGTCGTCGTTCCGTCTCGCCGGTGTAGATCGAGGCCCAGATGACCGCGGAGTTCGCGTCGCGCAGAGTCTCCAGCCGCCCGAAGGCGCCCTCCCGGACGAGCTCCGCCAGAGCGGGAAGCTCGCCGGCGTCGACCAGATCGAGAAACAGGTCGGGGTCCATGCCGTCGAAGCCGAGCAGCGCAACGTCGGGTCCGGGCTGCACGGTGAGCAGCGTCGGGTCGAATGCCGTCTCCTCCGGTTCGGTCGCGAACCGCAGGCTCAGCGGCACGGCGACGTGCGCCGCGACCAGACAGGCCGTTGCCGCCAGCATCGTGCCTCCGAGCCGTCCCGCAGCACCGAGGCGAAGGACGGCAGCCGCCAGCGCCCGGGTCACCAGCCAGACGGTGGCGGCGGTGAGGAGCGCGCCGACCGCCACCAGCCCAATCATGGCCGCGAGTGACGACGACGCGAACCTGGGCGCCTGCTCCCAGGTCAGGCCGTGGAACAGGAAGAGCTCCAGGAAGACGACGTTGAACAGGCAGGCAGCCTGTACTGCGGGCGTCACCGGCCCGCGCTGCCGCAGCCTGGCCACCGTTCGCAGCAGCCAGCCCACGCCCCAGAAGACGAGGCCGCCGCATGCCCCGTAGAGCACGCCGAAGAGGAGCAGGGCGGCCAGACCGACCCCGGGGCTCGTGGTGCGGTTGTGCAGCAGGTGGACGACCGAGATGGGGCCGCCGAACAGAAGGGCTCCGAACAGAAGGCCCGCCTTCAGGTCGTGGCGGCATGCGGACCTCCACGGTGTCACCTCCGAGCGCTCATCCACGGGGCGGGATGATAAGGAACCCCGGCCCGCTTCACGCCGCCCCGCATGCGGACAGTGGCCGCCAGCCTGCTAGGGTCTCGCCCCGCCTGCGTTCCGCGGCGCGGGCCGAATCGCGATCTTGAGGGGCCGGACGTGGCGAACGTTGTCGTCGTCGGCATGCAGTGGGGAGACGAGGGGAAGGGGAAGATCATCGATCTCCTCTGTCCCGCCTTCGACGCTGTGGTTCGCTTTCAGGGCGGCAACAACGCCGGCCACACGGTGAAGTTCGGCAGCGGAGAAGGCAGCGAGCACTTCGCCCTGCACCTGATTCCGTCCGGAATCCTGCACGAGGGCGTGGCGTGCTACCTGGGCAACGGCATGGTGATCGACCCGGAAGCCTTTCTGGCCGAGGTCGAACAGCTCGAACAGCGCGGCATCCGCACGGATGGCCGCCTTCGAATCTCGGATCGCGCACACGCCCTGACCCCGGTCCACGTCGCCCTGGACCGCGTGCGCGAGGAGGCGCGCGGCGCAGACCGGATCGGTACCACGGCCAAGGGCATCGGCCCCGCCTACGAGAGCAAGATCGGCCGTACGGGCGTCAGGCTGGGGGAGCTGGTGGCTGCGGGAGCAGCGCTGACGAGCCGCCAGATCGTGCGCATGGCGGACTTCGAGCACACGGCGGCCGGCGGAGCGCTTCCGGACCCGGCCGACGACCGCGCAGCGTTTTCCCGCTGGGCAGTGGCGATGGCGCCGTACCTGTGCAACATCTCGCTCGATCTTGCCCGTCTCCTCGGGGACGGCGGCAGCATCCTGTTCGAAGGGGCCCAGGGCGCCATGCTCGACGTCGACCACGGGACCTATCCGTACGTCACGAGTTCCAGCTCGACTGCCGGCGGCGCCTCGACCGGCAGCGGCGTGCCGCCGACCGCCATCGACGGCACGCTCGGCGTCGTCAAGGCGTACGCCACCCGCGTCGGCGAGGGTCCGATGCCGACCGAACTCGAAGGCGGCGTCGGCGCCCATCTGCGCGACCGCGGGCACGAGTTCGGCACCACGACCGGCAGGCCGCGGCGTTGCGGCTGGCTCGATCTCGTGGCGCTGCGTCACGCCGGCAGCGTCAACGGCGCCTCGTGCCTGGCCCTGACCAAGATCGACGTGCTCGACGAACTCGACGAACTGCAGGTCTGCGTGGGCTACCGCATTCGCGGCGACCTCGTGCAGGACCTGCCCGCGGCCACGTTCGAACTGAACGACGTCGAACCCGTGTTCCGCTCCTTCCGCGGCTGGAAGCAGGACACGCGCGGCGTGCTGGAACGCACCGAACTGCCTGCGGCCGCGCTCGACTACATCGACTTCCTGGAGCAGGAGCTCGACGCCGCCGTGGAACTGATCTCCTCCGGCCCCCGGCGCGAGGAGACCGTCGTGTGCGGCGGAGGTCAGCTCGAAGGCTGGCTCGGCGAGAAGCTGGCCACGGTGCAGGCCGCGACAGGCGCCTGACCGGGAGGCAGGGCCGGCGCCGAAGCCGCCGGGCGCATGCCGTCTCCTCGCCGGCGCCGAACGTATACTGACGGAGGGCCGTTAGCTCAGTTGGTAGAGCAGCGGACTTTTAATCCGAGGGTCGGGGGTTCGATCCCCTCACGGCCCACGACGCCCGTTGCGTGCCGCCGTGCGAACCCAATGGTGAAGAACCACATGCATCCCTGGGCGACCGTCGCCGTCGCGGTTCTGGCTGCCTTCCTGCCGGCTCAGGCCCGACCCGCGACCGCCGCGGACCGCGGCACCCTGCTCGACCGGGTCGATGCCCTCGTGGCCGATTCGATGGAGGCAACGCGGACGCCCGGCATCGCGGTCGCCGTGCAGTATGGAGGCGAGCTGATCCTGGCCCGAGGCTACGGCTGGGCTGACGTCGAGAATCGGACGCCGGCAACCGAGCACACGGTCTTTCGCATCGGCTCGGTCACCAAGCAGTTCACGGCTGCGGCGGTGCTGAAGCTGGTCGAGGCCGGGCAGGTCGCGCTCGAGGATCCGATCACGAAGCACCTTCCGGACTACCCGGTCGGCGAGTTCCGCGTCACGGTCGGGCAGCTGCTCGATCACACCAGCGGAATCAAGGGCTACACCGAGATGCCCGCCTTCTGGAGCAAGGCACGCCTGGAACTGTCGCACCAGGAGATGGTCGACCTGTTCTTGGCCGCGCCCCGGGAGTTCGAGCCGGGCGAGCGCTACCAGTACAACAACTCGGGCTACTACCTGGCCGGCCTGCTGATCGAGCGGGCGAGCGGCAAGACATACGCCGAGTACCTGGAACAGACCTTCTTCCGGCCGCTCGGCATGCGGGAATCCCACTACCTGTACAACGACCCCATCGTTCCCAACCGCGCCGAGGGTTATCGCGTCGACGACGGCGTTCTGCTGAACGACGAACCGCTGTCCATGCACCTTCCCTACGCCGCCGGCGCTCTTGGCGCCAGCGTGCTCGACCTGGTCCGATGGACGGTGGCGCTCGGGAACGGCGAAGTGCTCGGGCCGGACGCCCTGCAGACGATGACCACGCGGCGCCAGTTGCCCGGCGGCGAAGAGATCGGCTACGGGCTCGGCCTGTTCGTCGGCGAGATGGCCGGCCGCAGGCTGATCGAGCATGCGGGCGGGATCAACGGCTTCCTGAGCCAGCTCGCCTGGTACCCCGACGACGATCTGATCGTGGCGGTCCTGGCCAACAGCCGCTCCGCCGAGCCCGGCGCGCTGCATGCGCGGATCGCACGGGCGGTCCTGGGCGTGCAGGAGGCCACCTTCGCGCCGGTGACGCTCGAACCTGCCCGGCTCGAGCGCTACGTCGGCGAGTACGCCTTCGGCCGAAGTCCCCTGACGGTCGAGGTCAGCGACGGCGTACTGATGATCGCCGGGGCAGAGTCCGTTCCCATTGGCGATCACCGCTTCGTCGGCGAACGTGACCGGGAACGCATCGCGATCTTCGAGGTCGATTCGGCCACCGGCGAAGCGACACACCTGCGATTGGAACGCTGGGGCCAGCTGCAACGCGGCGCACGGCGTACGGCCGCTCCCTGACTTCGTGCGGATGCGCGACACCCGCAGGGTCAGCGACGGTCCCGACCGAGGCAGGACCACGTCCCCAGGAGCGCCGGTCCAGCGCTTCCCGCTCGGCGCCACGGCGCTGACTGCGGCGCTGCTGCTCGCTGGCTGCGGCGCTCCGGACGAGGACTGGCCGGTCTACCTGGGGGACTCCGGACGCAGCCACTACAGCCCGCTGCATCTGATCGACCGGGACAACGTTCACCAGCTCGAAGTCGCCTGGACCTACGACGCGGGCGAACCACGGGGCGCCGGCGCCACGATGTACACGAGTCCGCTGGTCATCGAAGGCGTGCTCTACGCCCTGTCTCCGCAGCTGGACCCGTTTGCGCTTGACGCAGCCACCGGCGAGGAGATCTGGCGCACCGACCTGGGCCTGCGCGGCAACGCCCAGCGCGGCCTCATGTGGTGGGAGGGCGGTGGCGAGCGGCGGCTCTTCTACACTCACGGCAAGGACCTCGTCGCCGTCGACGCCGACTCCGGGCAGCTGGTGGAGAGCTTCGGCGACGGCGGCATGCTCGACCTGACGCCGGAATCGGGCCGCGGCGGCGTCATCTTCGTCTCCGTGCCGGGAGTCGTGTTCGAGGACAAGCTGATCTTGGGCTTCTCCACCAACGAGGACGCCAGGGCGTTTCCCGGCTCGGTCCGTGCGTTCAGCGCGACCGACGGCAGCCTGGTGTGGCAATTCGACACGATCCCGGCGCCCGGCGACCCCGGCGCCGAGACCTGGGCGGAGGGCTCGCTGGAGCGCGCCGGCGGCGCCAACGTCTGGACGGGCATGGCTCTCGACGAGGAACGAGGCATCCTCTTCGCGCCAACCGGGTCCGCCACGCCCGACTTCTACGGGGCGAACCGCCTCGGCGACAACCTGTTCTCGGATTCCCTGGTGGCCCTCGACGCACGTACCGGCAACCTGCTCTGGCACTTCCAGGTGGTGCGTCACGACCTCTGGGACAAGGACAACCCGTCGCCACCCACCCTCGTGGAACTGGAGCGTGACGGCCGAATGATCGATGCCGTCGCCATCACGACCAAGACCGGTCAGCTCTTCGTTTTCGACCGCGAAACAGGTGAACCGATGTACCCGATCCACCAGATCGAGACGCCCATTCCCAGCACCCTGCCGGGCGAGGTGACATCGCCGACCCAGCCCATGTCGGCCGTGGTCATCAGCCGCCAGGACTTCGAGATCACGAACCGGACGCCGGAGGCACGCCAGTTTGTCGAGGAGAAGATCGAGGGCTGGGACCTGCGGCCCTGGGCGCCCCCTCGGGTCGGCACCGTTCTCTTCATGCCCTGGTACGACGGCGGCGGCGAATGGGGCGGTTCCGCGTTTGACCCGAACGACAACCGGCTGATCGTCAACGCGAACGACGTAGCCGGCATTCTCGAGCTCACCGAAGTGCCCGCCGGCTTCAGCCGCCACGGCACGTACGCACTGAACTGCGGCGCCTGTCACGGGCTCGAGCTTCAGGGCACCGACATGGGCGGGCCCCTGCTCGGCGTCGGCGAGCGGCTGTCGCGCGACGAGATTCGCCAGGTCATCGTCGAGGGCAGCGATCGCATGCCGGGCTTCCCCCACCTCGACCGGGTCGAGCTTGGCGCCATCGAGGCGTACATTTTGTCGCCGGAACCGGAGGAGGACGAGCCCACCGGTGAACTCGCCTACGCCCTGGGCGGCTACGTGTACCTGCGCGACCACGAGAACCTGCCCGGCAACTCGCCGCCCTGGGGAACCCTGAACTCCATCGACCTGGAGACCGGAGAGATCGTCTGGAAGGTCCCCTTCGGGGACTATCCCTCGCACCCCGGTCTCGGTTTCGGCGCCGTGAACTACGGCGGCCCGGTCGTCACGGCCTCGGGTCTGATCTTCATCGGCGCCACGCCGGACGAGATGTTCCGCGCCTACGACACCAGGAACGGCGAAGTCCTGTGGCAGGCAAAGCTGCCGGCCGCCGGCTACTCAACTCCCGCCGTCTACAGCACCGGCGGCAGGCAGTTCGTCGTCATCGCCGCCGGCGGCGGACGCACAGGCGGGCGCTCGGACGCGGACTACGTGGCCTTCAGCCTGCCGAACTGACGCCGGCGCCGCGAGCCTCAGCTGCCGAGAAGCTTGCGGGCGCGTTCGGTGATGGCGGCCGCGTTGATCCCCAGGTTGCTGGCGAGGTCGGCGATGGGTGCGGAAGCGCCGAAGCGGTCAAGCCCCAGAACATCGCCGTCGCTGCCCGTCCACCTCTCCCAGCCCAGCGTCGCGGCCGCTTCGACGGCGAGCCGACGCCGAACGGAGGGCGGCAGGACCCGGTCGCGGTACTCGCGGGGCTGAGCGGCAAACGCCTCCCAGCACGGCATGCTGACGACGCGCACGGCGTGCCCTTCGGCTTCGAGTTCCTCCGCGGCGGCAAGCGACGGCGCCACCTCGGAGCCGGTGGCGATCAGGATCAGCTCCGGATGTCCGCCGTCGACCAGGACATGAGCTCCGCGTGCCACGCCCTCCAGAGCCCCCTCGGCGGTCCCGTCGAGCACCGGCAACCTCTGCCTGGTCAGCACCAGGGCACACGGCCCTGCCGTCTCGAGCGCCAGGGCCCAGGCGGCGGCCGTCTCGTTGGCATCGGCCGGGCGCACCACGACCAGCCCCGGCGTGGCCCGCAGGTGGGCAAGGTGCTCGATCGGCTGGTGGGTCGGACCGTCCTCGCCGAGGAACACGGAGTCGTGCGTGAAGACGTAGATCGTCCGCGCGTCCATCAGCGCCGCCAGACGAAGGCTGGGCTTCAGGTAGTCCAGGAAGCACAGGAAGGTGCCGCCGTAGGGCCTGAACAGGCCGGACAGCGCGAGACCGTTCATGGCGGCCGCCATTGCGTGCTCACGGACGCCGAAACGGATGTGCCGGGCCGGCGCTCCCGCGGCGTAGTCCGGCTCGCCCTTGAGCAGGGTGTTGTTCGACCCGGTCAGGTCGGCCGAGCCACCGGCGAGCTCGGGAACCAGGTCCTTCAGCGCGTTCAGCGTGATGCCGGAGGCGGAGCGGGTGGCGATCGGACCATCTGCCGGTTCGAAGCGGGGCAGCGCGTCCCTCAGGCCGTCCGGCAGGGCGCCGGCCAACCGACGGTCCAGCTCGGCGGCCTCCTCCGGATACTCGCGCCGATAGGACTCGAGCAGGTCGCGCCAGTCCGCCGATGCCGACGCGCCGTAATCGGCCGCCGGTGCGAACGCCTGCCGGGCGGCGTCGGGAACGTGGAACTCCGGCTCCAGGGGCCAGCCCAGGGCCTCCTTGGTCGCGGCCACCTCGTCGGCGCCCAGCGGCGAGCCGTGCGAACCGGCGGTGTCCTGCTTGTTCGGACTGCCGTAGCCGATGTGAGTGCGCACCTGAATCAGGCTGGGCCGGCCGGTCTCGGCCAGTGCCTCTCCCAGCGCCGCGTCCACGGCGTCGAAGTCGTTGCCGTCCTCGACCGTCAGGACGTGCCAGCCGCAGGCTGCGAGACGCCCGGGGACATCCTCGCTGAAGCTCAGGTCGGTGGCGCCGTCGATGGTGATGCTGTTCGCGTCGTAGAGGACGTTCAGATGACCCAGCCCGAGGTGTCCCGCCATGGAACAGGCTTCGGCGGCAACGCCCTCCATCAGGTCCCCGTCCGAGGCGAGCACCCAGGTGCGGTGATGAAAGAGGACGTGCCCCGGACGGTTGAACCGGGCTGCCAGAAGCTGTTCCGCAAGCGCCATGCCCACGGCGGCCGAGATGCCCTGCCCGAGCGGGCCGGTGGTCACCTCGACGCCCGGGGTCAGTCCGTGCTCCGGGTGACCGGGCGTGCGCGAGCCGTACTGCCGGAAGTTCCTGATCTCGTCAAGACTCAGGTCGTAGCCGGCCAGGTGCAGCAAACCGTAGATGAGCGCCGAGGCGTGGCCGCATGACAGCACGAACCGGTCGCGGTTCGGCCACAGGGGGTCCTGCGGGGCGTAGCGGAGGTGCCTGGTCCAGAGCAGCGCCGCCATCGCGGCCTGACCCATCGGGGCGCCGGGATGGCCGCTCTTTGCCCGCTCCACCATGTCGACCGCGAGGAAGCGCAGCGTGTTCGCCGCCGCCTCCAGGGCCGACCGCTGAGGGGAAATCGACGCAGCGGACTCCGGCTCAGCCTGGCTCATCCCGTTCTGCCTCAGGGATTCGAGTCGAGGTAGCGATCAACGGCCTTCTCGAGCGAGGAGCTGCGCAGACCGTTCGCCTGAGCGTGCTCCAGGGCTTCGCCACGGTCGACCCCCTTCTCCGCCACCAGCCAGGCGTAGTAGAGGGCGCCCACCCGGTTGCCCGAGGCGCAGTGCACGAGCACGGGGCCGTCGCCGGCGCGGTCCATGGCCGCGAAGAAGCGCTCGAACGTCTCGGCTTCCTCCAGCCGGTCGCCATCGACAGGGATGTTCTCGTAGGACACCGACAGCCGCTCGAGCGCCGCCGATTCGTCGAAACCGCGGTCCTCGCCCTCGCTGCGGAGGTCGAGCACCAGGGCAAGTCCGTCCGCCGCCATCGCTTCGAGCTGGCCTTCGGTCGGCTGGCCGCCGAACAGCAGGCCCGGCGCCGGGTGGCTGGCATTGCGAAGCCCGTGGTCCTTCTCTTCGGCGAAGGCGGACGGCGACACCAGCAGCGCCGAGACCGGCAGGAGGGCCGACGCCAGCAGCACGATCAGGCAGCGACGTTCCTTGATCAGATTCTCGTGCATCAGAAGAACCCCAGTTCCAGTTTGGCGGCCTCGCTCATCATGGCCGGATTCCAGGCCGGATCCCAGACCACCTCGACCTCGGCTCCGGACACGCCCTCGACGCCGCACACGGTGCGCTCGACGTCGCCCGGAAGTGACTCGGCGACCGGACAGTGGGGGGAGGTCAGGGTCATCTGAACCCTGACATGGGCCTCGGCGTCGAGCCGCACGTCGTAGATCAATCCCAACTCGTAGATGTCGACCGGTATCTCGGGATCGTAAACCGTCTTCAGCGCCTCGACAATCCGCCCCTCGATCTCGGCTGCCTCGACTCCAACCGTCATGCTCATCGTGCTGCCTACCCTACTCGGTAGTCACGGGCTCGTCATTGTCGCCGTCGAGCGCAGCCCGAAACGCATGCCAGGCGAGGGTGGCGCACTTGATGCGCACCGGATAGTCCCGCACCCCGCTCAGCACTTCCAGCTTGCCCAGGTCGACGGCGCCGTCGGCATCGTCCGCGCCGGTCATCAGGCCCAGGAAGGAACGCAGGAGCGCCTCGGCCTGTGCTCGCTCGAGCCCGCACAGGGCCTCGGTCATGAGGGAAGCCGACGCGGTCGAGATCGCGCAGCCGACGCCCTCGAAGCTGACGCCGTCGACGCGGCCGTCGACTATCCGCAGATACACCTTGACCTGATCGCCACAGATCGGGTTGTAGCCCTCGGCGCTTGCCGACGCCGGGTCGAGAGCGCCGAAGTTGCGAGGCGATCGATAGTGGTCGAGGATCACCTGCTGGTAGAGGTCGCGAAGGTCGGACATGGCCAATGGTCCTTCAGCCGAAGATTCGCCGAACTTCGAGCAGGCCGAGGACAAGCCGGTCGACTTCCTCGTGGGTGTTGTAGAGACCAAACGACGCCCGAACGGTGGCCGGAACTTCGAGCCGGTTCATCAACGGCTGCGCACAGTGGTGTCCCGCCCGAACAGCGATTCCCTGCTGGTCGAGAATCGTCGCCACGTCGTGCGGGTGGGCGCCTTCCGTCACCAGGGACACTACGGCGGCCGCCGAGCCTTTGCCATTCGCGTGGCCCAGCACGCGCACCCACGGGAGATCGGCCAGCGCTTCCCGTGCGTGAGCGAGAAGGTCCCGCTCGTGTCGCTCGACCCGATCGATGCCCGTCGCCTCGAGAAACTCGACCGCCGCGCCGAGTCCGATCGCCTGGGCGATGCTCGGCGTGCCCGCTTCAAACCGCTGAGGCGGCGGGGCGTACTGCGTGCCCTCGAACGTCACCCGCGTGATCATCGCTCCGCCCCCCTGCCACGGGGGCATGGAGGCCAGCAGATCGCCGCGGCCCCAGAGAGCGCCGATTCCGCCCGGCCCGTACATCTTGTGGCCGGAGAACGCGTAGAAGTCGCAACCGAGCGCCGCGACGTCCACCGCCATGTGCGGCGCCGCCTGGGCGCCGTCGACGACCACGACGGCATCGTCCGAGCGCTGCCGCACCAGGTCGACCACCGCCGGGACGTCGTTCACCGTGCCGAGGGCGTTCGAGACGTGGGCAAGCGCGACCACCCTGGTACGGCGATTCACCATCCCGGCCAGCGCCGCCAGATCCAGGTCGCCGTCGTCGGTGATCGGCGCCGCCCGGACCCGGGCGCCGATCTGTTCGCACACCAGCTGCCAGGGAACGATGTTCGAATGGTGCTCCATCTCGGTCAGCAGCACCTCGTCGCCAGGCTGAAGACTCGCCCGGCCGAAACTGAACGCGACCAGGTTCAGGCTCTCGGTCGTGCCGCGCGTGAACACCAGCTCGCCCGGGTCGCCGGCTCCGATGAACCGGGCCACCTTGGCCCGCGACGCCTCGTAGGCTTGGGTGGACCGCTCCGACAGGGCGTGCAGTCCGCGGTGGGCGTTCGCGTAGTAGCCGCTGTAGCAGTCGCTCACCGCGTCCATCACCGCCTGCGGACGCTGCGAGCTCGCGGCGTTGTCCAGGTACACCAGCGGGTGGCCGTGAACCTCCTGGTCGAGAATCGGGAAACAGGCGCGAATCCGCTCGACGTCGAGCGGCGTGCCGGCCGACCTCTCGGCCTCCGCCGCGGCCGACAACGACACGCCCTCAGCCTCCCTGCCCGTCGCTCCGGGCGCCGTTCAGGCTGCCCAGCAGCCTGGCTTCCAGGTCCTGCCGCAGCGGCTCGAAGCGAGCCCGGTCGGTGACCTCGCGAGCGAACGCGTAGACGAGCATGGCCCAGGCCTCCTCGCGCTCGATGCCGCGGGCCCGCAGGTAGAAGAGCGAGTCCTCGTCGAGGCGTCCGATGGTCGAGCCGTGGGTGCAGCGCACGTCGTCGGCGAAGATCTCCAGCTGCGGATTGCTGCCGGCCAGGGCCGAATCGGACAGCAGCAGGTTCCGGTTGGTCTGCTTCGCGTCCGTCTTCTGCGCTTCACGGTGAACGAAGATGCGCCCGTTGAACACGGAGCGCGCCCGCTCGTCCAGCACGCCCTTGTAGAGCTGATGGCTGGTCGTGTGCGGGCGACAGTGCTCGACGCGCATGTGGTTGTCCACGAACTGGCTGCCCGACACCACGTAGAGGCCGTCGAGAGTGCAGTCTGCGCCCTCGCCGTCGAGCGAAGCGAGGCAGTCGTTGCGCACAACAGCGCCGCCGAAGGCCAGGGAACACGAATGAAACGCGGCCGAACGGTCGACCCGGGAGTGCTGGTAGCCGAGGTGGAACGCACCCGGCGAGTCGACCTGCAGTCGGGTGTGATGCAGCACCGAACCGCGCTCGCAGACAAACTCGGCCGCCGGGCAGACGAGGTACCTGACCGGCCCCTCCCCGGTCCCGGCAAACGTCTCGATGATCGACGCTTCGCTCCCCTCGCCGGCCACCACGAGCAGACGGGGAAAGCTGACCTCGACCGCCGGCCCCGCGTCGCCCGCATCGGCATCGACAGCGGCATCGGCGGCCGGAACGGTGAGCCAGAGAACCTGAATCGGCCGTTCGAGCACCTTGCCGGGCGGGACGACGAGCACCGCCGCGTCCTCGAACAGGGCCGTGTTGAGCGCCGCAAAGGGGTGTACTCCGCGGCTGTCCGGGAAGCTGCCGTCGACCACGGCGCCGAGCCGGTCGGCCACGGCCCCGCAGGAAGACGATCCCCGGCCGGCCAGCGAACGAACGGCCGTGCCCTCCGGCAGGGCCGAAGCCTCCGGGGCGTGGCGGCCGTTGACGAACACGATCCGGTCGCACCCGGAGTAGGTCAGCGCCGAGATGTCCACGCCTCGAAGCGATGGCCGGCTGGCGCGAACAGGCCGGGCGCGAAGCACCGGGCTCAGGTTCGTCTGCCGCCATTCCTCGTCCCGAGCGGCCGGGAAACCCGCGGTCTCGAAGCGCTCCAGGGCCCGGCGGCGACGCGCCTGCAGCGCATCCAGCTCAAACCTGCGGGCATCGTCGCCGATCTTGAGCTCCAGGTACTCGTCGACGCGGCTATCGGCGCGGGTGATCATGCTGGCCTCGTTCAGGCGCCATTCGGCGTGCCGTCCAGCCCGCCGTAGCCCTTCTCTTCGAGCTCGAGCGCCAGCTCGCGCCCGCCTGAGCGCACGATGCGCCCGTCGACCAGCACGTGGACGTGATCCGGGACGATGTAGTTGAGCAGGCGCTGGTAGTGGGTGATGACCACGAAGGCCCGGTCCCCGGCTCGGAGCGCGTTCACGCCGGCGGCCACCGTGCGCAGCGCATCGATGTCAAGCCCCGAATCCGTCTCGTCCAGCACCGCAAGGCGCGGTTCGAGGACGGCCATCTGCAGGATCTCGTTCCGCTTCTTCTCGCCGCCGGAGAAGCCCTCGTTCACCGGACGCCGCAGCAGCGCCTCGTCGACCTCGACCAGCGCCGCGCGCTCGCGCAGGAGCTTCAGGAAGTCCATCGCGTCCAGCTCCTGCTCGCCCCTGGCGCGCCGGTTGGCGTTGACGGCCGCCTTCAGGAAATAGCTGTTGCCGACGCCCGGAATCTCGACCGGATACTGGAAGGCGAGGAAGAAGCCGGCGTGGGCGCGCTCCTCGGGCGCCATCTCCAGCACGTCCTCGCCGTCAAACTCCAGAGAACCTGCAGTGACCTCGTAGGCCTCGTGGCCGGCAAGCACCTGAGCCAGCGTGCTCTTGCCGGAGCCGTTCGGCCCCATCACCGCATGCACCTCGCCGGCATGCACCTCCAGGTTCACGCCCTTCAGAATCGACTGTTGCTCGACCCTCGCGTGAAGGTCCTTCACCCTCAGCATCTCGATACCTCTCCGTGCAGGGCCGTACGGCCGCTTGCTGTCCCCAGTTGGTCAGGCGCCCCCGGAGTCACTCTCGGGGGCGGCAGGTCAACCGACGCTGCCCTCCAGGCTCACCTCGAGCAGCTTCTGCGCCTCCACGGCGAACTCCATCGGCAGCTCGCGGAAGACGTCCTTGCAGAATCCGTTGACGATCATGGACACGGCATCCTCGGTGTCGATGCCGCGCTGGTTGCAGTAGAAGATCTGGTCCTCGCCGATCTTGGACGTCGACGCCTCGTGCTCCATGTGGGCAGTCGGGTTGGCGACGTCGATGTAGGGAAACGTGTGGGCGCCGCAGCGGTCGCCGATCAGCATGGAATCACACTGCGAGAAGTTCCTGGCCTCCACCGCCGAGGGCAGAATCCGCACCTGGCCGCGATAGGTGTTCTGGCCTTCGCCGGCCGAGATGCCCTTGGACACGATGGTGCTCGAGGTGCGCTTGCCGACGTGGACCATCTTCGTCCCGGTATCGGCCTGCTGACGGTTGTTCGAGACCGCGACCGAGTAGAACTCGCCCACCGAATCGTCGCCCCTGAGGATGCAGCCCGGGTACTTCCAGGTCACCGCCGACCCGGTCTCGACCTGAGTCCAGGAGATCCGGCTTCGGCGGCCTTCGCACAGGCCGCGCTTGGTCACGAAGTTGTAGATGCCGCCGCGGCCCTCGCGGTCGCCCGGGTACCAGTTCTGGACAGTGGAGTACTTGATCTGCGCGTTCTCGTGGGCGACGAGCTCGACCACCGCGGCGTGCAGCTGGTTCTCGTCCCGCATCGGCGCGGTGCAGCCCTCCAGGTAGCTGACGTAGCTGCCCTCGTCGGCGATGATCAGCGTCCGCTCGAACTGTCCCGTGTTCATCGCGTTGATCCGGAAGTAGGTGGACAGCTCCATCGGGCAGCGCACGCCCTTCGGGATGTAGACGAAGGACCCGTCCGAGAACACCGCCGAGTTCAGGGCGGCGAAGAAGTTGTCGCGCCGAGGCACCACCGTTCCAAGGTACTTCCGCACCAGCTCCCCGTGCTCCTGCACGGCCTCGGAGAAGGAGCAGAAGATGACGCCGAGCTCGGCCAGCTTCTCGCGGAACGTGGTCGCCACCGACACGCTGTCGAACACGGCATCCACGGCAACGCCGGCGAGAACCTCCTGTTCCCGCAGCGGGATGCCGAGCTTCTCGTAGGTGGCCAGAATCTCCGGGTCGATCTCGTCCAGGCTCTTCGGCCGGTCGTCGTCGCTCTTCGGCGCGGCGTAGTAGCAGATCGACTGGTAGTCGACCGGCTCGTAGTCCACGTTCGCCCAGCGCGGCTCGGACATGCCCAGCCAGGCGCGATAGGCCTTGAGCCGCCAGTCGAGAAGCCACCGCGGCTCCTTCTTTCGGGCCGAGATGAAGGCGATGATCTCCTCGTTCAGGCCCGGCGGTGCAGTGTCCTGCTCGACGTCGGTGACGAAGCCGTACTCGTAGTCCCGTTCGGCAAGCGCCTCGATGGTGGCGGTGGCGGTCGGACTCATCTGCTGCTCCCGAGCGAGACCAGGCCAGGGAAAGACGATCGCTGAACCGGGAGGGCGCCTGCCTCGCCGTCGAACGCGTCCGAGTGCTTCATCTCGCCAATCGTGATGCCCTCGAGGGCGCTGCGCAGGGCGCGATTGATGTGCTGCCAGTTCGACCGCACGCGGCAGAAGGCCTCGTAGGAGCATTCGTCCTCGGCATGCTGGCTGCATTCGGTCAGGGCAATGGGACCCTCGAGGGCGACGACCGCATCGGCGATGCTGATGTCGTTCGCCGACCGGGCGAGTCGGTAGCCGCCGCGGATGCCGCGATCGGACACCAGCAGACCCGCCCGGACCAGCAGCTTCAGGATCTTGCTGACCATTGGCCCCGGAAGATGGGTTCTGGCAGCGAGCTCCGCGGCCGGCGCGTGACCGGTCAACGCCAGCTCGGTCAACAGGACGATCCCGTAGTCGGCTTGCTTGGTGAGACGAATCATGACAGCGACGTGCAGGTCCGACGACAATCGGCGAAGGCGACAACGGCGAGGACCGCGGCCGGAGCAGCCGCTCTCGCGCAGCGACGGCCCGGAAACAAGGACGCAAAAGGTCCTTGTTGGGAGGCTAACACGGCGTCGCCGCCTGTCAACAGCAAACCGGGCCGAAAACCGACCCGGCCCGGTCAGCCATCGCCAGCGTCGGCGCTCTCCAGGGCCCTGCTGTCGCTGATGAGTATCGCCACCCAGCGGAACTCGTCCGTGTTCTCGAGCAGGATCTTCACCACCATGGTCAGCGGTACGGACAGCAGCATGCCGATGGGACCCCACACCCAGCCCCAGAAGATCAGGGACACCACGACGACCAGCGTGGACAGGCCGAGTCGCCGACCCATGAGATGCGGTTCGACGAGGTTGCCGATCACCATGTTGACGACCAGGTAGCCGAGGGCGACGAGCAGCCCGCGTCCGACCCCGATCTGCACGATGGCGATGAGCGTGGCCGGTATCGCCGCGATGATCGACCCGAAGTTCGGTATGAAGTTCAGGACGAAAGCGGTCAGACCCCAGACGATCGCGAACTCGACCCCCAGCACGGCAACCCAGACGCCGATCAGGAGACCCGTGGCCAGGCTGATCACCGTCTTGATGCCCATGTAGTGCTGGATCTCGTACATGGCGCGGTTGAATCGTGACTGGGCATCCAGGCTGCCGAACGCCGCACGCACCTTGGAATCGAACGTCGTCGCTTCGAACAGCGTGAAGACCACGACCAGGAAGATGACCAGGAAGGAGGAAAGCGCGGCGCCCGTAGTGCGCAGGGTCCGGTTCACGAAATCGACGTACACGGCCGGCTCCACCCCGGACAGCAGGCGCGTGACCGGCACGCCGCGCTCCTCCAGCCAGCGGCCGCCTTCCTCGGTCCACTCGGTCAGCGTCGCCTGGATCTCGTTCATCTCGCTGGCGATCTGGTTGGCCGTGGTGGCCAGGAGGTAGCCGGCAAGGGCTAGAACGAGCAGATCGACGAGGATCGTGCCGGGTACCGCAACGGACATCGGCAGCCAGCGGCGCAACCAGGTCAGCAGCGGCAGGCTGATCGTGGCGATCATGAGCGCCACCACGGACGGGATCATGATCGAGGAGGCTGCCTTCAGCCCCCCGACCAGGATGACCACGCAGGCCGCTACCAGCAACAGACGAAGCGGCGCACCGATGTCGATCGGCTGTTGCTTCGATGCCATCGCTCAGTCCGCCGCCGCGCGGTGATCCTCCACCAGGCCGTCCACGACCGCTGGCTCGGCCAGGGTGGTGACGTCCCCCAGGTCCTCGTACTCGCCGGCGGCAATCTTCCGCAGGACGCGGCGCATGATCTTGCCGGAGCGGGTCTTCGGCAGACCGGCGGCGACGTGGATGCGGTCGGGCGTGGCGATCGGGCCGATCACTTTGCGGACCTGCAGGCGCAGCGCCTGCACCAGGAGGTCGCGATCCTCGGCCTCGGCCTCCGGCACGAGCAGCACGTAGGCATAGATGCCAACCCCCTTGATCTCGTGCGGGCAGCCGACCACCGCGGCTTCGGCCACGGCCTCGTGCGCCACCAGCGCGCTCTCGATCTCCGCCGTGCCGAGACGATGCCCCGAGACGTTCAGCACGTCGTCCACCCGACCGGTGATCCAGTAGTAGCCGTTCTCGTCCCGCCGGCAGCCGTCGCCGGTGAAGTAGAGGCCCGGCCAGGTGCTGAAGTACGTCTCCACGAAGCGCTGGTGGTCTCCCTGGAGCGTGCGCGCCTGACCAGGCCAGGACCGCTTCAGGCACAGATTGCCGCTCTGGTCGTTGCCCTCGAGCTCGACGCCGTCAGCATCCACGAGCACCGGCTCGACGCCGAAGAAGGGCAAGGTCGCCGAACCCGGCACCAGCGGCGTGGCCCCCGGCAACGGCGAGATCAGTATGCCGCCGGTCTCGGTCTGCCACCATGTGTCGACCACCGGGCAGCGGCCATCACCCACGACATCGTGGTACCAGTTCCAGACCTCGGGGTTGATCGGTTCCCCAACCGACCCCAGGACCCGCAGCGAACCGCGGTCGTGGGCCTCGACCCACCGGTCGCCCTCGCGGGCTATCGCCCTCAGCGCGGTCGGCGCGGTGTAGAAGAGGGTCACGCCGAGATCGTCGACCACCTGCCAGTAGCGGCCCGGGTCCGGATACGTGGGCACCGACTCGAACATGACGCTGGTGGCGCCGTTGGCCAGGGGGCCGTAGACGATGTAGCTGTGGCCCGTCACCCAACCGATGTCGGCGGCGCAGAAGTGCACGTCGTCGTCGTGGTGATCGAAGATCAGCCGGTGGGTCATCGAGGCGTACAGGAGGTAGCCGCCGGTGGTGTGCAGCACGCCCTTCGGCTTGCCGGTCGACCCGCTGGTGTAGAGGACAAACAGCGGCGCCTCGGAATTCATCCGCGCCGCCGGCGCCGTCGCCCGCTGCCTGGCCGTCTCCTCGTGAAGCCAGCGGTCGCGCCCCTGGGTCATCGGCGTCGCGGTGTCGGTGCGACGCGCCACCAGCATGTGCTCGACCAGGTCCAGGCCCTCGATCGCCTGGTCGCAGGTCGCCTTGAGCGGAATCGTGCGGCCGCCGCGCAGGCCCTCGTTGGCAGTCACCAGCAGGCGGCAGCCGGCGTCCAGGATCCGCTCGCGCAGGCTCTCCGCCGAGAAGCCGGCGAAGACCACCGAATGGACCGCGCCGATCCGGGCGCAGGCCAGCATCGTGTACGCCAGCTCGGGGATCATCGGCAGGTAGATGCATACCCGGTCGCCTTCGCCGATGCCGAGCGACGTCAGCACGTTGGCGATGCGGCAGACGTTCCGCTTCAGCTCCCGGTAGCTGATCCTGTGGTAGCGGCCGGGCTCGTCCTCCACCCAGATCAGGGCCGTCTTGTCGGGCCGGGCGGCAGCGTGACGGTCGACGCAGTTGACGCAGGCGTTCAGCTCGCCGTCCTCGAACCACGCGAAATCGACGGCCTCGAAGTCCCAGCGACCGGCGGAGCGAGGCTCGGTAAACCAGTCCAGCGACCGGGTCTGTTCGAGCCAGAACCTGTCCGGCTCCTCGATCGACCGACGGTAGAGCTCGCGGTAAGCGGGCAACCCCTCGACGTGCGCGCGGCCGGCGTCGGCGATCGAGGTCTTGACAGGAATCAATGGGGCCTCTGGTTCCTGCAGCCTCAGACGGCCACCCGCGGCGCCGCCGACCGGACGGCGTCGGACGCGCCGGCGCCCAGGGTCTCGAAGTTGTCGGCAAACATCCCGGCCAGCCGGCGCGCGTACTGGTCGTACGCCTGCGGATCGCTCCAGCTTCGCCGCGGGTCCAGCACGTCGCTCGGCACGCCATCGATGGCCGTCGGATGGGCCAGACCGAACACGGGATGCGTGCGCACCGGCGCCGAGGCGAGGCTGCCGTCGAGCGCCGCGCGGATCATTCGCCGCGTGTGGGTCAGCCTGATCCTGCTGCCCCGGCCGTAAGGACCCCGGGCCCAGCCGGTGTTCACCAGCCACACGGAGACGTCGTGACGCGCGATCTTCCGGCCCAGAAGCTCCGCGTAGACGGTGGGCGGCAGGGGCATGAAGGGGGCGCCGAAGCAGGCGCTGAACGTCGCCGACGGCTCGGTGACGCCGCGCTCCGTGCCCGCGACCTTGGCCGTGTATCCGGAGAGGAAGTGGTACATCGCCTGGGGTTCGTCCAGACGGCTGATCGGCGGCAGCACGCCGAACGCGTCGCAGGTCAGGAAAACGATGGCCCGGGGATGGCCGGCGACGCCGCCGACATCCACGCGCTCGAGATGCTCGAGCGGGTAGCTGGCCCGCGTGTTCTCGGTCAGCGAATCGTCGTCGAGATCGATCTCCCTGGTGTCCGGATCCATGACCACGTTCTCGAGCACGGTGCCGAAACGCCGGGTGGTGGCGAAGATCTCGGGCTCGGCCTCGGGGTCGAGACGAATCACCTTGGCGTAGCAGCCGCCCTCGATGTTGAAGATGCCGCGATCGGACCAGCAGTGCTCGTCGTCGCCGATGAGGGTGCGTTCCGAATCTGCGGACAGGGTCGTCTTGCCGGTCCCCGAGAGGCCGAAGAACAGCGCCACGTCGGACGGGTCGGCGCCGTAGTTGGCGCTGCAGTGCATGCTCAGGACGCCCTGGCGCGGCATCAGGTAGTTCATCACGCTGAACATCGACTTCTTCATCTCGCCGGCGTACTCGCTGCCGCCGACCAGGGTCAGACGCCGCTCCAGATCCAGGGCAATGAAGGTCGAGCTGCTGGTGCCGTCCGTATCGGGATCGGCCAACACGCTCGGCAGGTCGACGACGGTGTAGTCGGGCGTGAAGCCCTCGAGCTCCGAGGCCGACCCGGCGCGCAGGAACATGTTGCGGGCGAACAGGCTGTGCCAGGCGCGCTCGCTGATCACCCGTACCTTCAGGCGGCACGCCGGATCGGCCCCGGCGTAGCCGTCGAACACGAACAGGTCCCGGTCGGCCGCGGCCGCCAGCATCCTGGCGCGGAGACGATCGAAGTGAAACGGCTGAAGCGGCTTGTTCACGGCGCCCCAATCGACGAAAGACGCCGACGGCGCGCGCTCCACGATGAAGCGGTCGTTCGGGGACCGTCCCGTGTGCTCCCCCGTGGAGGCCACGAGCGGGCCATCGACGGCAATCGCGGCTTCGCCACGGCGCACCGCCTCCTCGTAGAGCTTCGCCACGCTCGGCCGGCGGTGGACAACCTGCCGACTGGCTGAGAGAAACTGCCGGGACTCCTCGACCATCTTCTACTACCTCGCCCCGGTCGAGCGCGAGAACCGGTCCCGCCTCACCATCCAGGCCGCGAACAATGGCTCCTCGGGAGGGATTCGAACCCCCAACACTTCGGTTAACAGCCGAACGCTCTACCGTTGAGCTACCGAGGAAGATCCGCCTCCAGGCAAGTCGGCGGGCAACAGGCAAGGGACGATAACAGCAGTCTGCCCGACTTGACGAATGAAGCGGCGCAGCCGCGCACGTCGGCAGGACCGGCTGACTGCTGGAAGAGCTGGGGGTCGGGGCCCGGCGCGGCGTCCGCGACGCGGCTGGAGGCGCCAGCTGGCCGTCGCTCTTGCGGAGCGAACCGGCGGACGCAGGGAGCGCCGCCGGGGACGCATCGGAGGTCGGCCGAGGTCGGCGGCCTTGACTTCAGAGGCGGTCGCGGAAGGGTCGCAGGAGACCCGCACGGCCCGGCTGCCGCAGCTTCCGCAGCGCCTTCGTCTCGATCTGCCGCGCCCGCTCCCGAGTCACGTTGAACGACCGCCCGATGTCGTCGAGCGTCGCGGCGGTGCCGTCACCGAGGCCGAAGCGCATCCGCAGCACCATCTCCTCCCTCGGATTCAGGGTCGCAAGAGCCGCCGCCGTCTGATCACTCAGGCTCTTCGTGATCACCGAATCCAGCGGCGAGAGGACGCCCGTGTCCTCGATGAAGTCGCCGAGCGAGGCGTCGCCCTCGTCGCCGACCGGCGTCTCGAGCGAGATCGGCTCCTGAGCGATCTTGCGGACCTCGCGCACGAGCGCCGGCTCCATGTCCATCTGCTCGGCGATCTCGGCGATGGTCGGCTCGCGCCCCAGCTCGTGAACCATCGCCCGACTGGTGCGCCTGAGCTTGTTGATCGTGTCGATCATGTGGACCGGCACGCGGATGGTGCGCGCCTGATCGGCGATGGCCCGGGCGATCGCCTGGCGAATCCACCAGGTCGCGTACGTGGAGAACTTGTAGCCGCGCCGATGCTCGAACTTCTCGACCGCCCGGATGAGGCCGATGTTCCCGTCCTGGATCAGGTCCAGGAGCTGCAGCCCTCGGTTGGAGTACTTCTTGGCGATCGAGACCACCAGGCGGAGATTCGCGCGGATCATCTCGGCTCGGGCCTGTTCGCAGATCGCTTCGCCCCCGCGCACCCTGTTCAGCATGGCAGTGACCGCCGGCAGCGTCGCGCCGTAGCGCTCCTCGGCGGCACGAAGCTGCTCGCGGTGCCTGTCGATCCTGCGGCGATGCAGGAGAGCGCTCGCCGAGTCGGCCTCGCGATCCAGCGCCGCCCTGCCGCGCCGCACGCCGCGGTCGATCCGGACCATCAGCGCGTGGATCCGCTTCAGGATCTCCACCAGCCGGCTGCGAGTCTGCGCCGCCAGCGGGATGGAACGGACGTGCGTCGCCAGGCCCGCGGCCGTGCGTTCAATCTCGCGGTCCAGTTCCTGGAAACGAGGACTCCCAGGCCGACAGCGTGAGCGTCGCCGGCGCTGCCGGCGCAGCTGGCCGGCGAGCGCCTCGATCTCCCGGAAGATGCCGAGATTCGCGGCCACCCGCTCCCTGGAACGCTCGTCCAGGGGAACTTCGCCGTCCGCAGGCAGCGCTCGCATCGCCTCGCGATCCCGCTTGGCCAGCTCGTTGATGCGCAGCAACTCCCGCAGCACGGCCCGGTTCTCGCACAGCGCCTCGAAGACGATCCGCTCGCCCCGCTCCATCCGCCGGGCAATCTCGACCTCGCCTTCCCGATCGAGCAGCGGGACTCTGCCCATCTCGCGCAGGTAGGCCCGTACCGGGTCCATCGCCCGGCCAGGACCGCCGGGCGCAACCGGGGGCAACGGCTCGGCTTTGGGCTCTCCCGCGACCGGCGTCTCCTCGCGGCCCCGGTCGACCACATGGATGAACGCGTCGGGCCGCACGATCACCTGGGCGCCGACTTCGCCGAGACGGGTGCGGACCGCGTCCATCTCGCGCGGCTCGGCAAGCAGCTCGTCGGACAGGTACTCCTCGAGCTCGTCCTGGAGCACGTAGCCCTTGTCGCGGCCAAGGCCGAGGACGACACGGACCGAGCCGTGGCGATTCTCGATCGCCTCTGCCCGGTCGGTCCCTGCGTGGTTCGAGGTCAGCGCCAACGACTCCCCGCACGCCCGTGGATCTCGCGGCTCAGCTGGTCCTTCTCCTGCATCATCTGGTGCAGGGCCTCCCGGTTCCCCTCCCTGTCCGCTCGCCCGATGTCCCGGACCAGCACCCGAATCCGCTGCCTGGCGTAACGCGCCGACAGCACGTCAAGCACGACGGGGATCTTCTCTCCAGCAGTTCCAGGAGAGGCATGCTGACTCTCTGAGGACTCCATCTCCGTTGGGGGGACCAACCTTCCTAGCAAATCTTCGCCGAAGCGGTCAACAGGTCGCCTGGTCCCCTGCTGCATCCCGGCGCCCGGCGCATCGTCTCCGGGCGCTCCCCGCACGTCCAGCCGTTCCGCGCCGATCAGGGCCCTGCTCCGCATGGCCAGATAGAGTGCGTCCGGGTCGATTCGCTGCGCGCCGCCTGCCGCCTGCTCGCGCATGGCGACGTACACGGCGCGCAGCTCCGGGTCGAAGAACGCGGCGGGACGCGGCCACTCGACGCCGTCCAGACTTCCGGCCTCGAGCAGCAGCCGGAGCGCCTGCTCCTCGATGGAGGCAGTGTCCGGGG
This sequence comes from Thermoanaerobaculia bacterium, assembly GCA_965200575.1. GTDB lineage: Bacteria > Acidobacteriota > Thermoanaerobaculia > Multivoradales > Multivoraceae > Multivorans. The sequence goes on from OZ241363.1 coordinate 3,649,039, forward strand.
GTCGGTCCGCCCTCCGGTCGGGCGCTGTCTCCCGCGACGACGGGGTCGCGACGGCTGCTGGCGTCTTCACCGGACGCCGCCCACGCTCGTCGGGCGCCGCGTGTCGATTCAGTTCCTCGACCGTGACGCCGAGACGTTCGGCCACCTGCTGGTAGTAGCCGTTCCGGATCAGCGGATCGGGGACCACGTCCAGAAGCGGCTTCACGCGGACGGCTTCGCTGGACCGAATCCTGGGGTCGAGTTCGGTGTGATGGCCTGGAAGGCTGTCCACCTCCAGCTGCACCGCGTCTGCCGCTTCGTCGACGACCTTGCGCACGGCTTCTGGCCCCTCGTCCAGCCGCAGCGAATCCGGATCCTGACCGGCGGGGAACTGCGCACGGCGGACGCTCAGGCCGGCCCCGAGCAGCAGCACGACCGCCTTGCGCGCCGCCTCGATGCCGGCGCGGTCGCCGTCGTAGCCGACGATCACCTCTTCGGTGTAGCGGCGGATCAACGCTGCCTGCTGCTCGGTGAGGGCCGTGCCCATGCTCGCCACTACCCAGTCGATGCCGGAGGCGACTGCTCCCAGAACGTCGAAGAAACCCTCGACCAGAAGCAGTCGTCCCTGCTCCCGAACGCTGCGGCGGGCTTCGTTGAGCCCGTACAGGACCGTTCCCTTGCGGAACTGGTCCGTCTCGTTCGTGTTCACGTACTTCGCCTGGTCATCGCCGAGCGTCCTGCCGCCGAACCCGAGCAGTTTCCCGGACGGCGACCGGATGGGGAACATGAGGCGGTTGCGGAAGCGGTCGTAGGGCCGGTCCGGCGCCTTCTGGCTGAACGCGATCAGACCGGCGGCCTGCAGGTCGCGCACGTCCACGCGTCGTCCCAGATCACCGACCAGCGCTCTCCACTCGTCGGGAGCGAAGCCCAGGCCGAACCGGGACACCAGGCCGGGCGAGATCCTCCGCCGTTCCAGGTACTGCCGAGGCACCGGGGCGAGGCGCAGCTTCGAACGAAAGTAGCTGTCGGCGAGGTTCAGGGCGGTCTGGATGGTGTCGGCCCGTTCGACCCGCGCCCGCGCCTCCGGGTCGGACGACTGCGGCAGCGGCACGCCGTAGCGGTCGGCCAGGTACTCCACCGCAGTGGCGAAGTTGTCGCCCGTGGTCTCCATGTGAAAACGCAACGCGTCGCCTCCGGCGCCGCAACTGAAGCAGTAGTACAGCTTCTTCACCGGGTCGACGGACATCGACGGCTTCTTGTCCGGGTGAAACGGGCACAGCGCCACCAGGCTCTGGCCCCGCCGCTCGACCCGCGTGTGCGCGCTCACCAGGTCCACGATGTCGATGGCCTCGCGCACCGCTTCGAGGGTCGCATCGTTGAAGCCGGATCGCCGCTGCACAGCCGATCATCCTACCGCCGCCCCCCGGCGGTTCCTTCCTCAGCGCAGGACTATTTCGGTGGCGCCGTCGCCGCCTGCGGAGGGCGGGGCCGGCTCGAAGGCGGCCACGACGGGGTGATGACGCAGACGCTCGCGGACGGCGCGACGCAGGCGGCCGCTGCCGTGGCCGTGCACGACACGCAGACGATCCAGGCCCGAGGCCACCGCTCGGTCGAGCCAGGCGTCCAGGTTGTCGATCGCTTCGTCGACCGTCTGGCCGATCAGCATCAGCTCGGTCGCCGTCTCTGCCGCGGCCCTGGTCTCGACCCGCACACGCCCGGGGCGAGACGGGGCCTCCTCGGTCGTCGCCACGAGATCCGCCTCGCGCGCCCGCACTTTCTTGCCGCGCACCAGCACGGTCGCCCTGCGGCGTTCGAGCTCGACCAGTTCGCCGCCCCAGCCCAGCGTTCGATGGCGGACCTCGGCGCCCACGACCAGCGGCCGTGCGGTAGCCGACCGGGAGGAATCGGCAAGATGCGTTTCGGCGCCCGATGCGGAGTCTGCGTCGTTGCTGGCGCCCTCGCCTGGCTTCGGCCCGTCGCCGTGCTCCGCTCGCGCCCGCGACGATGCGGCGTGCCGGTCGAGCTCCCCGTGCAGCGACGCGGCTGCACGGGCGAAGGCCCGCTTGCCGGGGCCCGAGCCGCTCCTGGCGCCGGCCGTGGAGAGTTCCACCATGGCACGGTCCAGACGGCGACGGTTCGACTTGCGCAGCGAGTCCACCTCACGGCCGAGCGCCCGCCCCAACCTGTCCCTGGCCGCAACGAGCGCCTTCTGCCGGAGCTCCAGGCGGGCCCGCGATGCCTCCGTCTCGGCGAGGGCGCGCGACAGCTCCGCGTCGCGTTCGAGCAGACGTTCCCGCAGCCGTTCGTTGCGCTCCAGCACTCGGCGCAGCTTCTGGTGCTCGAAGCCGAGGAAGTGCTCTGCCCGCTTCAGCCACGACCGCGGCAGACCCAGCCGCCGAGCCAGGGCAAGGGCCTGGCTGCCGCCGGGCGGGCCCAGGGCCAACCGATAGGTGGGCAGACCGTTCTCCGGGTCGAACCCCATCGCAGCGCAGGAGGCCGCCTGCAGCTCGAGGGCGGCTGCCGCCAGCTGCGTCAGGTGAGTCGTGAGGACGCCCAGGGATTCGCGCTCGACCAGGCCCTCCAGCAACGCGATGCCGAGCGCCGCGCCTTCCTCCGGGTTGGTGCCGGCGCCGACCTCGTCAAGCAGCACCAGGGCGGCAGGCCCGGCGTCCCGCCAGACCTCCCGCAGGCGCAGCAGCCGGGCGCTGAAGGTCGACTGTTCGGCCAGCACGCTCTGCTCGTCGCCCACGACCGCCACAACCTTCTGAAGCAGCGGCAGACGGCTGTCAGGGCGCGCCGGCACCGGCAGGCCGGCCTGGTTCATCAGGCTCAGGAGACCCACCGTCTTGAGCGCCACCGTCTTGCCGCCGGCGTTGGGACCGGTGAGGACCAGGGTGCGGTGCTCGTCCAGGGTCAGGTCGAGAGGCACGACGTCGCCCCGGTTCCCTGCCGAGCCCAGGGCCCGTTCCCTGCGGTCCGCAAGCCGCGGGTCGAGGAGCGGATGCCGCGCGCCGCGCAGCTGAAGCGCCGGCGCCCGGCCGTTCCCGTCCGGCGCGATGAACGCGACCTGCACCGCGTCGACGACCGCGGCGAAGCGGGCGGCGGCCTGCAGGGCGTCGACCGCGGCCAGGAAGCGGATGCGCTCGAGGATCATGGGCGCAAGCGCTCGCACCTGCCGGAGCAGCTCGGCGACGATGCGGGTCCGCTCGACGGTCTTCTCGGAGGCCAGCCGCTCCATCTCGTCATTGCCCTCGACCACGTCCGAGGGCTCGAAGTAGAAGCTCCGGCCGGAGGCCGAACGGCCTCTTACCAGGCCCGGCAGGCGTCCCCGACTTCCCGACGGGAGCAGCACCGCGAACCGGCCGCCGCGCAGGGGGGCGGAGTCGTCGGCGAGGGCATCGCCGTGCTCGCGCAGCCAGGTGCGCAGTGAGGACTCCACCGAAGACTGGATGCGGCGTGCGTCTTGAACCAGCGCCCGCAGGCGCGGCGTGGCGTCGTCCCGCACCTCGCCTCGACGGTCGAGTGTTCGGCGAAGGCGTGCGGCCAGAGCCATGCAGCTCGCGCCCTGGTGGCGGTCCTGCACGGACGCCTCGGCGAGACGCAGGCGCTCGACCTCCGCGGCGCTGCCTGGCGACCCCTCGGCGCTCCGGAGCCGCTCGAAGACGGCTTCGGCGGTCTCGACTGCGGTGGCGAGAGAGAGAAGCTCGACACCGTCGAGGCGCCCCGGGTCAGCCTCCAGGCGATGGCGCAGCTCGACGAGCCCGTGAAGGGCAGGCACGAGGGCGCCATTGGCCTCGGTCTCGCTGGCGACCTCCCGGTAGACGGCCCGACGACGCTCGAGCTCGGAACGATCGAGCGTCGGTTCGATGGCCCCTACCGCCTCGCTGCCCGCATCCGTGGACGCGAAGCCGGCCACCACCGCCAGCAACGACGGCAGACCGAGCGCCTCGGATGTCGCTTCGCTGCAGCAACTCACCTGGGCTACGCCTCATCCGGGCTCAGGGCTGCGGGCGACGATTCTCGGCGGCAGTCCCAGGATTGCCGGTGGCAGTCCTCGACGGCGTTTCAGGCGGCTTCTCCGGCAACGACGGCCACGAGAGGCCACTTCCGGAGACGGTGTTCCGGGAACGATGTCCCGGAGACGAGAGCTCCGGAGACGAACGTTCCTGGGCCGACTGCCTCAGGCGAGGCCGGCCCGGCGCTCCTCGGCCAGCCGCCGCAGCATCTTCTTGCGTGCCTGCATGACCTTGCGCTTCCGCTTGACCGATGGCTTCTCGAAGTGCTCCCGCTTCCTGAGCTCGGTCAGGATGCCCTCTTTCTCGCACTTCCGCTTGAAGCGTCGAAGTGCATTCTCGAAGGCCTCGTCCTCGCGTACCTGAACGACCGGCATGGAGTCATCCCGCTTTCTTGCCGTTGCTTCTCGTCCGAAAGGCCCCCCAGCAGCCCGGGTGATGTCGACCCGGCTGGGCTGGCAGGCAACCGACCGGTCATTCTGCACCACCCGGCCCGCGGCGTCAAGGCACCGTCCTGTCCAACGACAAGTGAGCATGAACGGGGGCGAGCAAATCCAGCGAGACGTGAGCACGTGGATCGGCACTCGGGGATCGCCCAGGGATGCTCGTGTCCATCTACGCCATCGGGCTGGCGCTGCCCCGGAAGTCGAAGGAGAGCGCGTCGGTTCGGTCATGGGGCGGCATGCCTCGGCGCTTCGCCGACCGTCACGGCATGGCGAGCGGGTTCGTTCAAGCTGGGCCGTCCGTCGCGCCGAGGTCTTCCGGCTGTTCATCTCCACCGTCTCGAGACTCTCGCCGGGTCGCCCTGTTCGTTTCCGGCGGCATTGGGGCCGAGATCGCTCGACAGGACCGGGAGTTGACGTAGGCGCTCGTCCGGCGGACGCTGGTGCGCTTCCGGCACCTCACGCTGAAGAGGCCCGACAAGGGGCTGGTACGAGCCGTTCTGGTCCAGGGTGACGGGCTTCTGGCAGTGCCAACGGCCCGTCACCAGGGAGGACGTCGTTGGCACCCCTGACCTCGGGTCGCCGGCCGCCGGCCCGGCTGCCGGCTACTACTGCCCGAGGCGGTCAGACACCCGGGCAGGAACACCAGAAACCACCCCGGAGCGACCCCGGTTCACTGCTCTGCCAGCGTCAAGTTCATGCTCTCTTCAGGATGGGAAAAGACGGGCATGAAGGGCCCCACGAGTTGCACGGAGGGCAGGATCATCTGCACGGAGGGCAGAATCATGCCCGGAAGGGCCGAAACGTGCGCAGAAAGGCGCGACGCCCTCAGGCGTCCCCGTCCTCTTCCTTGCGCCCTTCGACCGCCTCCCATTGCTTGCGGAACACCTCCCGGGCCTGGTTGAAGTACACCCCGGCGGCGGCGCCATCGCCGTGCTCTTCCGGGTCCTTCGGGTAGAACCAGGCGAACCTGCCATCGGGGAAGGAGCGCTGATTGTGGTTGTACACCTTGCCCAGGATCCCCTCGACCTCGGCCTCCGTCATGCCGTTCTTCACCTGATCCAGCCGCTCGGCGCCCACGTAGCGGTCTGCCTGGTACTGCGCCAGGCGTTCCTGCAACGCAGGGTTCTCCGGGTCGTTGGCCATTGCCCGCTCGATGATGTCCACCGCCCGCCGGTAGTCGCCGCCCTTGACCACGTACTCTTCCGCCGTGTACATCGCCTCGGCACTCATCATGCCGAAGGCATCGCGCTGCTCCGGCGTCATCTCGCCGCCGAGCTCCCACTCGGCCTCGTTGATGTAGTTGACGAGCTTCTGGTTGAACGCGTCCGCGTCATCGCCAGCCTGGCCGTCGAGCGCTTCGACCTCGGCGGCCAGCGCCTCGGCGTCCTCGCCTTCCGCCGGCGCAGCTGCCCGCGCACGCAGCGCAGACAGTTCCTCGCGCTTCGCTTTCAGCGCCGCCTGGTCTTCCTCCAGCTCGGCCCACGCGTCGGCACGGGCGGCGGACACCCGCTCTTCCTCGGAGGGGCCGCAGGCGGCAAGAGCGGCAAACAGGGCAACGACCGAAACGAAGGCGGCAAGAACCGCCTTGCCCGGAGGCCTGACTGGGGTGGATCTCGACATTCTGGCGCCTCCCTGAACAGCTGATTTGGGTGCCGCACGACTATACCAGCCCGACGGACGGACGGTGACGGCGGCGGCGGCAGGGAGACGGGCACCGTGGGGCTATACTGCGGCCTGCGGTCGGGGGCCGAAAGGGTCCATAGCTCAGCGGTTAGAGCATCCGGCTCATAACCGGCAGGTCCCTGGTTCGAATCCAGGTGGGCCCACACCGCGAACAGCGGAGTCTGCGAGCGCCAAGTCGTTGAAATCACCAAGGAACCTCCTGCCTGACGGCGCTCTCGGGATCGTCCGAACGGCGCTGATTGCATGAGCTCGGAACTGGAGCGAAATGGACAGAGTCCTCGACACGATCGTGGAGCTGCAGGAAGCGAGAACTGAACTGGAGCGCAATCTGGCTCTGCTGGACGGCGTGCCGGAGTCGATGCAGGAGCTGCACGAGCAGTACGAAGAGCAGCGCGGCGAGATCGAACGGCTGGAAGCCGAGTGCCAGCAGGGCGAGCTCGACCGAAGGGCCGCAGAGATCGAATCGGCAGCCGGAAAGGAAGGCATCGAGCGCTATCAGGAGCAGATCTCGCGGGTCACCACGCAGCGCGAGTACGGTGCCCTTCTGAGCGAGATCGACACCCTCCGGGCGAGCATGCGCGAGGCCGACGAACAGGCCCTGCTGGCCTTCGAGCGCCAGGAAGCTGCCACCGCCCAGCTCGAGGAGATCCGCGACGCCTTCCGGGGGCTCGAAGCGCAGTACCAGAAGGAACTCGCCGAGTGGGACAAGCAGAAGCCCGACATGCAGAAGCGCGTCGAAACGCTCCAGGGGCAGATCGAGGTGTACCGCGAACGCCTGCCGAAGCCGGCCGCGCACCAGTACGAGCGTCTCTTCGACCGCCACGATCGCGAACCGCTCGCCGCCATTCGCGTGACCGAGGGGCCGGGCTCCCCGATCCGGCACTGCTCTTCGTGCAACTACAGGATCAGGCCCCAGGTGGTGGTGCAGATCCAGGCGCGGGGCGCGCTCGTCCAGTGCGACTCCTGCCAGCGGATCCTGTACATCGAACCGACCTAGCGGTCCGAAGGCGTGAGCCGAAGTAACGCAGGGTGACCTCTGGCATGCCCGGGCAGAGATCTGTCGCCGAGCGCCACGACGAGATCTCCGATCGTCTCGCGACGGCCTGCCGCCAGGCCGGCCGTTCGCCCGACGACGTCCGCATCGTCGGCGCCTGCAAGCGCCAGCCGCTCGACCGCATCGTCGAGGCGGTGGAAGCGGGGCTGCGGATCCTGGGCGAGAACCAGGTCCAGGAAGGCGCCGCACACCGCACCGCGCTGGCCGAGGCGGGCTGCCGAACGCCGCTGGAATGGCATCTCATCGGACCCTTGCAGACCAACAAGGCGGCACGGGCGACGGACGTCTTCGACGTCTTCCAGGCCGTCGACCGGCCGAGAATCGCCGAGCGGCTCGACCGGGTGCTCGGGAATCGCGGCGCCGAGGCCCGAAGCTGCCTGCTGGAGGTGAACCTTGGCCGCGAGCCCAGCAAGCACGGCTTCCTGCCCGAGGAGACGGACGCGATGCTGCGCCTGGCCGACCTCGACCACCTGGTGATCTGCGGGTTGATGGCGATCCCTCCGCGCCGCGCCGGGCTGCAGCAGTCCCGGCGGGACTTCGCCGAGTTGCGGCAGTGCCGCGACCGACTCGCTCGCCGCGGGCTGTTCGGCGACACGGACGGTTGGCTGTCGATGGGCATGAGCGCGGACTTCGAGGCCGCGATTCTCGAAGGGGCAACGCACGTCCGCATCGGGACCACCCTGTTCGGCCCCCGGCCACAGCAGCACCAGCGGCGGCAGAACGACGCCCCGGCGCCTGCTGGCCGGCAATGAGGCCGTTCCGGCCAGTGCTACGGTTCACCGCGTGAAGGCCGTCCGCGACCCGTGAAGACTCTCGCCGACCTGCTCGTGGGCGTGGCGGAACGCCGCGCCGACCGAAAGGACCTGCTGTCCATCAGGCGCAGGGGTCGAATCGAATCGCTGTCCGGGGCCGAGTTCGCCCAGGCCACCTGCCGCACGGCGCGGGCCCTCGAGGCCCACGGCGTCTCCCGGGGCGATCGCGTGGCGCTGTTCTCGACCAACCGGCCCGAGTGGCACATCGTCGATTTCGCCTGTCACCTCCTGGGCGCGGTTCCCGTGCCCCTGTACCCCACCCTGACCGCGCCCCAGGTCGCCTGGATTCTCCTGGACAGCGGCGCCAGCTGGGTCTTCCACGACGACGCCAGGAGGCGGGACCTGCTGCTGTCCATCGCGCCCGGCGGGCCGGGACAGGGCGGCAGCGACCAGCAGGGGCTGCGCCTGGTGGCGCTTGACGCCGACGCCGCGGCCGAGGACGGCGCAAGCCTGGAAGCGCTGATCGCCGAGGCGCCGGCCGGCACCCACGACCCGCGGAGTTTCGGCGACCGTGCAGGGCCGGAGGATCCGGCCAGCATCATCTACACCTCGGGCACCACCGGCGACCCCAAGGGCGTCGTCCTGTCGCACCGGAACTTCATCTCCAATCTGCTGGCCTGCCAGCAGCTGTATCCGCTCGGAGAGGACGACCAGGCGCTCTCCTTCCTGCCCCTGTCGCACGTCTTCGAGCGCACCGTGGACTACCTCTTCTTCCACCGCGGCGTATCGATCCACTACGCCCCGGCCATCGAACGCGTCGCCAGCCTGATGCCGGAGGTCAGGCCCACGGTTCTCTGCTCGGTCCCGCGGCTCTACGAGCGCGCCTACCTGCGCATCCGAAGCACCTTCGCCGCCCAGCCGCCGACACGTCGACGACTCGTGGACTGGGCACTCCGGGTGGGGAAACGGCGGGCCGAGCGGGGCGGAGCGCCGCTCTCCGGCTGGCTCGCCGACCGTCTGGTGTTCGGCAAGGTGAAGCAGCGGTTCGGCGGCCGTCTGCGGCTGGCGATCTCCGGTGGCGCCGCGATCGCCGACGAGGTCGCCGAGTTCTTCGACACCATCGGCATCCCGATCTACCAGGGTTACGGGCTCACCGAGACCGCGCCGGTGCTGGCAGTGGAGTACCCTGGCGCCTCGCGTCGCGGGTCGGTGGGTCGAGCCGTGCCCGGCGTGCAGCTCCGGGTCGAGGAAGACGGAGAGATCCTGGCGCGAACCGACGGCCTGATGCAGGGCTACTGGCACAACCCGAAGGCCACCGCCGAGGTCATCGACGAGCGCGGCTGGTTCCACACCGGCGACATCGGCCGCCTCGACGAGGACGGCTACCTGTACATCACCGACCGCAAGAAGGACCTGCTGGTCACGAGCGGCGGCAAGAACATCGCGCCGCAGCCGATCGAGCAGATGCTGATCACCGACCCGGTCATTGCGCAGGCCGTCGTGGTCGGCGACGGCTACCCCTACCTGAACGTCCTGATCGTGCCCAACTACGCCGAACCGCCGCCGCCGTTCGACGGCATGGATGCCGAGCAGATGAGGCAGGACCCCCGGCTGGAAGAGGCCGTCCAGGCCGCGGTCGGGCGGGCGAACCAGCGCCTGCCGACCCACGAGCGACTCCGGCGCTTCCGGCTCCTGGAACGCGAACTGAGCCTGGAGGAGGGCGAGATCACGCCCACGCTGAAGGTGCGCCGAAAGATCGTCGGCGATCGCTACCGGGACGTCATCGCGTCGATGTACCTCAAGAGCCAGCGGCTGGGCTGAGGCCGCGCCCCGGTCAAGGTCGCTCGGCTGTGACGGCTGGCTGGCGGCTCAGTTGACGCGGCCGGATGCGTCCGTCGGGTCGGGTGCCTCCTCGATCACGCCGTGCTGCTCCTCGTAGCGGTGGAGGTTCGTTCCCAGGGCGCGGATGATCCGCTTCAGGTGCCCGGGGCTGGTCACGATCCGGGCGCTGACGATGCCCTGCGGCGGCACCACGTTGATGAAGTCAAGGATGAACTCCTCCCTCGTGTGCGTGATGCGGAGCAGGTTGGAGTACGCCCCCTTGAGTTCGGCGTCCCCGATCTTGACGTTGATCGACGGGGCGGCCTGATCTTCCCTGGGCTGGTCGCTCATTCGGGTCTCCGTGAGTCTCCGTTTCCGTGGCTCGGCGGCTGCCAGGCGATTGCCGGCGGCTGCCGTTCGCGGCCGGGCAGCCTGCCAAGCCCCTCCACCTGCCACTCGTGCTCGGGCAGGTAGACGCCGATGCTCCTCGTGGCCGACCTCTCGGCAACCGTGAACCGGAGCGCCCGACGCCTGTAATCGTACGCTCTTCCGTCCCGGGCGTGAACGGCCACGTCCACGACGTACTCGCCGGGCGCCAGCCGCAGCCGGGGGCAGGAAAGACGCACCCGTACCGGCGCCGAGAGTCGCTGCGGTCGATAGCCGGCAAGGTCCGTGTTCGTGCCCCAGCAGTCGACTTCACGGGGCGTCTTGATGCCGACGCCGAAGACGAAGTCGTCGAGTTCCTCGGCAGGTTCGACGTCGAGCTCGAAGGCGACTGGCTCGCCGCTGTACACGTGGTAGCGCTCGGTGCGGTCCTCTCCTGCGAGCAGGCGCACGGCTACGATCTCGGCCTGCCCCGACCCCCAGTGCAGGACCTCGCCGTCGTCATCCACCGCCGGCGCAGCGCCCTCGTCCACCGATTCGTCTTCGGGAGCCTCGTCCGCCGCGGAGTCCCCGCCCAGCCGGCGCCGTTCATGGGCTTTCCCCTCGCGCGCCGCCACCGACTCGAGGTAGGCGTCGATGACGCGCCGCGTGCTGCCCAGGCCGCGTACCCGTCCGTCGTCGAGCCACAGCGCGCGGTCGCAAGTCTGCTCGATCAGCGGCATCGTGTGGCTGACCACCAGCAGGGTACGCCCGGCTGCCAGATGCTCCTCGATACGGGCAAGGCATCGATGAACGAACTCCTCGTCGCCGACGGCAAGCACCTCGTCCACCAGCAACACGTCCGGGTCGGTGTGAATGGCGACCGAGAACCCGAGCCGCACGTACTCGCCCGAGGAGTAGTGCTTGACCGGCTGCTCGATCATGTGGCCGACGCCGGCGAAGTCGACGATCTCGTCGTAACGCTCCTCGATCCGGCGCCGACTCAGGCCGAGCAGCGCGCCGTTGATGAAGACGTTATCCCGACCCGAGACCTCGGGGTGAAAGCCTGCGCCGAGTTCCATCAGTGCCGCGACCCGGCCGTGCACCTCCAGGCGGCCGGAAGTCGGCGGCAGCAGCCCCGCCACGAGCTTGATCAGCGTGGACTTTCCCGAGCCGTTGCCGCCGATGATCCCGACCGCCTCGCCCTCCGCCACCTCGAAGCTCACGTCGACGAGGACGTCCTTCACGGCCCCGGAACCGAGGCCGGCGGTCAGGCTGCCCTCGAGCAGCGCGCTCTTCAGCGTTCGCAGACGGTAGCCGGCCCCGTGGCGGTAGCGCTTGCCCACGCCCCTGGCGACGATCGCCGAAGGCAAGTCAGACCGCCTCGACCAGGGTGTCGGAGAGGCGGGCGAACAGCCCGGCGCCCAGGGCCCAGGACACGCCCGCCAGCACCAGCATGATCGCCCAGACGTGCATCTCCGGCAGCCGGCCGAAGAACAGCAGATCCTGCGTCGCCGTGGTGAAGGAGGTCACCGGGTTGAGCTGAACCACCATCGCCAGCCGGGGCGGCAGGTCGTGCAGGGTGTAGATGATCGGCGCCAGGAAGAAGGCCAGCACGAGCAGGTTGCCCAGCAGGTCCCGCACGTCCTTGAAGTGCACGGAGAGCGCAGCCAGGCCAAACGCCATGCCGGCCACCATCACCGTCTCCAGCGTCAGCACCAACGGCAGCAGCGCCGCCGTCCAGCCCGAGACGGGAAAGCCGAGCAGGCGAGCCGACACCAGGGCCACGCCCACGATCGGAAGCGCGAGGAGGAAGTGCACCAGGTTGGCCGCCACAGCCACGGCCGGCAGGACCTCGACGGGAAACACCGCCTTGCGAATCAGCTCGCTGTTGCCGGTCAGCGAGGTGCAGCCCTCCAGCAGCGACGTGGACACCCAGATCCACGGGAACAAGCCCGTGACGAGGAACACGCTGTAGGGCTCGACGGCGGCGAGTTCTGACCGCCTCAGGATCAGTCCGAAGACGAACGAGTAGACGGCCAGCAGCAGGAGGGGGTTCAGCAGCGACCACGCGAAGCCCAGCACGCTGCCCCGATAGCGGGCCCGTAGCTCCCGCACAACCAGGGTGCCCACCAGACCGCGGCAGCGGACCAGCAATCGAGCTACCTCAAGCATCGCGACCGGGCATCTTGCGATTCGAGTTCCAGGTACGTCGGCGCTGCGCCGGGGGAGGAGGGAACGCGGTCCAGCTCGACGCCGTCACGGTCGCGGACCGCCCGCACCCGGTCCGGCGGCCTCCACGAAGTCGGTCTGCCGTCCACCGACCAGACCACCCGAATCTCTCGCCCCGGGAGTCGGCCGCTGCAGGCCCGGAGTCCATCGGGCATCGGCAGGCGACGCACCAGGGCGCCGCCCAGTTCCCGCTGCAGCTGGCGGAGCGCCAGGTACGCGGGTCGCCGCCTGAGACCGGCGCCGCGAGGGTCGAGCAGGCCGTATCCGGCCGCGGCCAGCTGCCACCAGTAGACGCGCTCGGTCAGACCCGAACCCAGCGCCTCCAGCGCGTACCGGACGAGGTAGCTGGCCTGGGCGTCCTCGTCGACCGCAACGTCCCGGCCCGCCGGCGAGTGCGGACCTTCCCTGAGCGGCCAGTTGAACTCCGTGACCCAGCTCCGGCCTGATGAGCAGTCCGGGGCCCGGCGGGCGAGCGCCCCGAGCACCGCCAGCTTGCCGACCAGGTCGAAGCCGAGCTGGCGGTTCTCGGGCGCCCCGCGCCGGTCGACGTAGAGCTGGCTTGCCAGAACGTCGAAGCGATTCGGCGCCTGTCCGGTGTGGATGAGTCCGGCCGTGGCGTGCGGCTCGAAGTCGATCACCGCAGGAGCCAGGATCGTGGCCTCCGGGCAGCCTTCCCGGACCGCTGCGGCGCCCGCCGCCAGCAGATCGCGATACTCGCGCGGTCGCCAGATGCCCCACTTGCTGCGGTTCGGCGCCTGACCGATCAGGAACCGCAGACCGAACGGCGCCAGCAAGGCCACCGCTTCGGCCACCCGCTCGCGCCAGGCGTCGACGTCGCGCACCAGCGAGCGGTCCTGGGCGAGGTGGAACACGAGGTCGAGTCGCCGCTCGCCATCGCCGAGTTCCCGTGCCAGCTCCAGCAGGTTCCGGTCGACGCCCTGCCAGAGGTGGAAGCGCAGAAGAGCCGTGTCGACGCCGAGGTCGCGGATTGCGGCCACGAGCGACTCGGTCGGCACCGAGCCGCTGCCCACCGCAACGCCGAGGCCGTCGAAACGGACGGACGGGGCCGCCCGGTCCAGGCGTCGGCGCGTGCGGCGCGCCTCGACCAGCGAGCCGACGAGGGGTCCGACGGCGCCGACGAGAGGGCCAACGTGCTCGCCAAGGTCCCGCGCCCGCACCCGCAGGCGCTGGCCTCTGGTGGCCTGCTGGTGGGGCTGGTCGGTGAGCGGGTCCCACACGGCCTTCTCCGTGGCGGGGGCGTTGCGGTCCGCATCCGCCACGTGGTGGTGCGCCCGGCGCCGAGGCAGCAGCAGGTCGGCCAGGCGGCGCATCCCGCTCCGCGCGCCCTGCTTCGACCGGATCTTCAGCCGGAAGGCATGGTGGCAGATCTCGAACCAGGTTCGCCGCAGGCGGCCCAGACCGCCCGGGCGATAGCCAGCCAGGTAGACCGACCGGTCCGGGCGGTGAAGCACCGGCATCCTGCAGATGTCGCGCAGCCGCTGGCCCGTGGACAGGCGACGCTTGAACCGGGCCCGGTTGACATCGACCAGGAACAGCTCCGCGTCGTCGGTCGGGCGCGACAGCAGCACGTTGCCCGGCGTCAGGTCGCGAAACCAGACGCCGTGGCGGTGCAGTTCGCCGGCCAGAGCGCCGACCCGCAGCAGCAGGGCCGATCCGTCGATCTCGGGGAATCGGTCCGCCATGACGCCGGCATTCAGCGCCCGCAGGACGTAGCGAAGCTCGAGCGCGTCGGGCACCAGGCGGCTGACGAACCAGGCGGGGCCGTCCACGGTCTTCGACTCGGCAAACAGCAGCGGTTCCGGCGTGGCAATGCCGAGGCGAAGCAGATGCCGGGCCGTCTCGAAGCTCAGCAAGGCCCGACTGCCACGGCGACGGCGGCGCAGTCGGGCCCGCAGATCATCGTGGCGGAACTGCTTGACCACCACGGCCGTCTCCCGTTCGCCGGCCATGGTCCAGACGGATTCATGGAGGTAGCTGCGGCCCCAGTGCAGCGTGCGCCGGGCCGCGGCCGGGTCCAGGATCCGGTGCAGCTTCGCCTCGAAGTCGCCGTCGAGCTCCCCGTCCACCGCGGAGGCGGCAACAACGCCTCTCATGTCGTCGAACGAGAAGCTCCTCTCATCTCCCGCATCGGGGGCTTCCGCCTCCGGCGTCGCGGCCGGGCTGGCGTGTGCGCGGTCGTCGGTCAAGGCGTTGCGGTCCCGCGGACGACGAACCGATCGCGGTCCAGGGTCGGGTCGGGTCGCAGCAGCATCGGCGTCTCGAAGGCGCCCTGCATCCCGTCCAGCACCTCCGACTCCGGACCTCTCAGTCCTTCCAGCACCTCCGGATGGACCCGCACCGCCACCCGGCGCCAGCCCCGCGCGGCGCCGGCCAGGCAGGTTCGCTGAAGCTCCAGGCAGACCGTGACGACGGACTTGACCCGGCCCCGGCCCTGACAGCAGGGGCATGCCCGCGTCAGCATCCGCTCGAGGCTGGGTCCGCGCCGTTGCCGGGTCACCTGAACCAGTCCGAAGTCCGAGATCGGAAGTGCCCGGGTCCGCGCTCCGTCCTTCGAAAGCTCGGCATCGAGCAGGGCGAAGACGCGGTTGCGGTGCTCCTCGCGGTCCATGTCGATCAGGTCGATGACCAGGATGCCGGTGAGGTTCCGCAGCCGAATCTGCCGCACCACCTCGGGCACGGCCTCGAGATTCGTCCGCAGCACGGTCTCGCGAAAGTCGGCGCCGCCCTGGTCGCGCCCGGAGTTCACGTCGATGGCCACCAGGGCCTCGGTCTGGTTGATGACCAGGTGCCCTCCGGACGGCAGCGGCGCCCGAGGTCTCAGCGCCGCATCGATCTGCTCGTCGATGCGGCTGGCCCGGAAGACGTCGCGACGCCGGGAAAGTCGCGGCAGGAGCCCTGGCTGGACTCGTCCGAGCCAGGCCTCGATGTCCCGATGGAGGTCCTCGCCGTCCACCAGCAAACGCCGGACGTCCTCACGAAACCGGTCCCGGATGATGCGTACCGCAAGCTCCTCCTCCTGGTGGAGAAGCGTGGGCGCCGGCTGGCCCGGAGCACGCTCCGCTATCTCTCGCCACGTTTCGCTCAGGGATGCGAAGTCGGCGGACAGGGCCTCGGCAGCCACACCCAGGGCGGCCGTACGCACGATCGCGCCGGGGGCCTCCGCGTCGTCCTGGCGCAGCGCCTGCACGGCCAGTCGCAGGCGTTCTCGCTCCCCGGAGTCGTCGATTCGCCTCGAAACGGCGACGCGCCCCGTCAGCGGAGTCAGGACCAGGAAGCGGCCGGGCAGCGTGATCTCGGTCCGAATCCGCGGCCCCTTGTCGCCCATCCCCTCCCTGGCGATCTGAACCAGAAGCTCCTGTCTCCGACGTGGCAGGTCGACGTCGCCTTCCTCCTCGCCTCCGGAAGCTGACGGATCGTCCACGGGCGCGGGCAAGAGCTGCAGATAGCCATCCCTCGCAAGGCCGATGTCCACGAAGGCGGCGGACATGCCGGGGAGCACCCGCCGCACCCGGCCCTTGAAGACGTTGCCGGCCAGACCCCGAACGCGGCGCCGCTCCACGGCGAACTCCACCAGGCGACCGTCCTCCAAGACCGCAACGCGGGTCTGGTGGGGGCCGCCCTCGACCAGGAGATCCCTGCCCATGCTTCGCCAGCGACCGCTTCGGGTCAGGATCTGTTGACGAATCGCCGCACGTCCAGGCCGATAAGCAGCCCGGTGGCCGTGCAGCAGAAGAGCATGAAAGAACCGCCGTAGCTCAGGAAGGGCAGCGGAATGCCGGTGATCGGGAGCAGCCCGACCACCATCGCCGTATTGTAGAGAACGTGGCCGGCGATGAAGGCGAGCAGGCCCACCGCAAGCAGCATGCCGGCCGGGTCGCGGGCCGCGAGCGCGACCCGCGCTCCGTTCGCGAGGTACAGAGCGAACAGGCTGAGCACGGCGGCCACGCCGGCGAACCCGTACTCCTCGCCGAGCACGGCAAACACGAAGTCCGTGTGGGGCGCAGGCAGGAACTGCAGGCCGGACTGGGTTCCTCCGCCGTACCCCTTGCCCGTCAGCTGACCGGAGCCGATGGCGATCTTGCTCTGCCGCACCTGGTAACCCGAACCCAGCGGGTCCGCATCCGGACGGACGAAGCTCAGCAAACGGTCCTTCTGGTAGTCGCGCAGGACGAAGCTCCAGCCGGCGCCGGACACCGCCACCGCCAGAACGAGCGCACCCACCACGGCCCGCCGCCGCACGCCGACCACCAGGACCATGGCCGCCAGCATGGGCAGGAACATCAGGGCGCCCCCCATGTCCGGCTGCTGTGCGATCAGGACCACCGGAAGCCCGACGATCAGAGCCGCGAGCCCCAGCCAGCCGCGCGAGGCCGACGCCGCATCCGTCTGCGCCAGGTGGCGTGCCAGCAACAGCGCCGAGGCGATCTTGCACAGGTCGGACGGCTGGCCGCCGAAGCCTCCGAAGCCGATCCAGCTTCTGGCGCCCCCCGCCTCGTGGCCGAAGAACGTCACCGCCACCAGCAGCACCAGCGCCGCGACGTAGATCCAGACGGCGTACCGCAACAGGAAGGAGGAATCGAATGCGGCGGCAGCGGCCATTGCCGCCATTCCCAGGCCAATCCAGATTGCCTGCCGGTTCACCAGGCCGCTGTCCAGATCCGCCGCGGCGCTGGAGACGACCACCAGGCCGATCGCCGACAGCGACAACGCCGAGCCCCCCAGCCACCAGGAAACCGACCGAACCCGGCGAACCAGATGCCGCGGATCAGGTCTCGTCCACAGCATCGAACCAGCTCTCGTGCAGCCGCCGGGCCAGCGGGGCCGCGGCTCGCGATCCGCTGCCGCCATGCTCGAGGAACACGACAACCACGAGCTGCGGCGCGTCGACGGGCGCGAACGAGGTGAACCAGGCGTGGTCGCCCTGTCCCTCCGGCAGGTCCTCGGATCGGATCCAGGTCTCCTGGGAAACGACCTGGGCAGTGCCCGTCTTGCCGGCCACGGGTACCACGGAGCTTGCGGCTCGGCTGCCGGTGCCGTTCGTCACCACGTTGGCGAGGGCATCGCGCAGAAAGGCCACTGCCTCGGGGTCGAGGCCCAGCGGCTCGGCCGGTCGAGCGTCGCCTTCCAGAACGTGGGGGTGTACCAGGTGACCGCCGTTTGCGATCGCGGCGGTCATCACGGCCACCTGCAGCGGCGACGCCAGCAAGGGTCCCTGACCGATGGCCACCGAGATCGTCTCGCCCGAATACCAGGGCGTGCCGCGGCGGTTGCGGCTCCATTCCTGATCGGGCACCAGACCTCCGGTCTCGCCAGCCAGTCCGATGCCGGTGCGGCTGCCCAGGCCCAGCAGACGTGCGTAGCGCGCGATCTTCTCGATACCGAGGTTCAGTCCCTGGCGGTAGAAGTAGATGTCGCAGGAATGCTGCAGCGCCCGGCGCAGGTCGACCCGTCCATGTCCTCCCGGTTCCCAGCAGCGCCACCGACGGCCGAAGATGTTCACCGACCCGCCGCAATGCACGGTGTCGCCGGGCGCAACCCGGCCCTCCGTCAGCAAGCCCAGCGCCACGGCGATCTTGAAGACGGAGCCCGGAGGGTAGGCGTTCTGCATCGAGCGGTTTTGAAGCGGACGGCCGGGGTCGTTCACCATCCGTTTCCAGTCCTCCTGATCGAGCCGGCGGACGAAGCGGTTCGGATCGAACGACGGCGCCGAAGCCATGGCTCGGACGGCGCCATCGGCAGGGTCGAGCGCCACGATGGCGCCGGTGCGACCGGCAAGGAGCGTTTCCGCCTGTTGCTGCAGCGGCAGGTCCAGCGTCAGCCGGACGGAATCGCCCGGCTCGGCGTCCGTCCTCTGCACGTCGCCGCCCGTCACCTGGCGTCCCCGGCTGTCCACGACCACCGTTCTCTGCCCCGGCCTGCCGCGCAGCGCCCGATCGCGCAGCTGCTCGACGCCGCTGCGGCCCACCAGGTCGGCGCCGGCAGGAGATCCGCTCCGTCGCTGCTCCGCCGGCGTGTGCGCCCCCAGGTAGCCCACCACGTGGGCCACCTGCTCGCTGTGGCGGTACAGGCGACGCCGTCCGATGGCGATCTCGAACTCCGGATGCTCGGGCACGGCTACCTCGAAGCGGGCTACCTCGCTCAGTTCCAGATCCTCCGCCAGCAGAACGGGGACGTCGAAGGCCACGCCTCGGTTGCGTTGGAGCGCATGCCGGAGCTCGGCTTCGTCCCGGTCCGCCGTCGCGGCCGCGAAGGCCAGGCTCGCGTCCAGGTCGGCGCTGGCGCTGCGGTTGAACATCAACTGAAAGGAAGCGACGTTCTCGGCCAGAATCCTGCCCTCGCGGTCCAGGATCAAGCCCCGCGCGGGGTCCAGGCGAAGGACCCGGAGGCGGTTGCGCTCCGCCATCAGGCCGTAGTAGTCGGCACGGACGACCTGATGGTACCAGCAGGCGAAGAGCACCACCAGGAACCCCACGGCCACGGCCCAGCCCAGTCGCCGGAGCCGGACCGCCATGTGCTGCATGGCCTGGTTCGATCCGAGATCGCCACCGGCGCCCGGCAAGCTCATGGCTGCCGCCCCCGACGGTAGGGAAACCCGTCCATCAACCGGACCGGGACGGCCCCGTGCGCAGGGCCTGCTGCCGGCGAAGCAGCCACAGCAGCGGCACGCCCAGGGCGACCGTCGCCCCGATCTGCAAGGGCACGCCGGCTCTTTCGCCGAGTCCGGGCAGGCCGAGGAGCGCGAACAGGCCGACGACGACAGCCCGGTGGACCACGAGGGCCGCTGCAAGAATCGGCACCGCCACGCCTGGCCTGGCGGTCACCACCCGCTGCGACAGGCGAGCGACGGCGTACCCCACGATGCAGCAGGCCAGCGCATGCAGGCCGATGGGCGACGCGACCAGAACGTCCTGGACCAGGCCCGCGGCGATACCGGCGCCGAGTCCCCTGAGGGAATTGCCGCCCAGGCCGACGAGCACCACCAGCAGCAGAAAGAGATCCAGCGATTCGGCGACCGCGGGCAGGATCTCCGCAAGCAGGAGCTCGACCAGGGCAACCCCGGCCAGAGCGGCGGCGAAGCTACCGAGCCACGGCATCCGCGCCGTCCATGACCGCCTCGGGGAGCGGGTCAAGACGCCAGATGAAAGCATGGTTCAGCGTGCTGAGGTCTGCGCTGGGCGCCACCCGAATCTCGTGGAAGACATCGTCGCCCGGCGCCACCGAGGTGACGGTGCCGAGAGGGATTCCGCGCGGGAACACGCCGTCGATGCCGGCGGTGACCAGGCGGTCGCCCGGGCGGACGTCGGCCTGGAGCGGCACGAACGACAGCGACAGCACGGCGGAGTCCTCCGTGCCGCGTACGATGCCCTGGCGTTGCGTGCGTTCGATCATGGCGCCGACCGAGGAAGTCGGGTCCGTGACCAGCAGGATGCGGGCGTAGTCGCCCTCGGCCGACACGACACGCCCCAGCAGCCCGTCCAGGGTCGTCACCGGCCGCCGCAGCCAGCTCTCGCTGCGGTTGTTCCGGGCCAGGCGCAGGATGGCGATGCGCCGCCACGAACGATGGTCCACGTAGACCACGTCCACGAGCCGTAGCTCGACATCGGGCGGCGGGACGTAGCCGAAGCGTGCCGACAGGATGTCCGTCTCCACCTCCGTGGCGCGCGAAGCGATCACGTCAGCTTCGAGATCGCGCACCTGGCGCCTGAGCCTGGCATTCTCTTCCTCGAGCTTCTGCCTGGAGCGCCAGCTGTCGAAGCCTCGCTCCACCCGGTCCACTCCGTCGCCGACCAGCCGCTTGACCGGGCCCTCCACCCGCAGCGCCAGACCGGCGGCGCGCTCCGGTTCCTGGGCAGTGAGCAGGGCGAGGAGCGCCGTCACGACAACGGCAAACAGCAGGGCGCTCCGACGCTCGGTCATCGCGACAGCAACCTCAGGGGACCGACACCCTGCGCAGCAGATTGATGTCCGGCAGGACCCGGCCGGCGCCGAGAACAACGGAGGCGAGCGGATCGTCGGCGACGAACACCGGCAGGCCGGTCTCGTTGCGCAGCCGCTCGTCCAGCGCATGCAGCATCGCGCCGCCGCCTGACAGCACGATCCCCTTGTCCATCACGTCGGCGGACAGCTCGGGCGGCATCGTTTCCAGGGCCTGCAGCACCGAGTTGACGATGCGGGCCACGGGCTCGTTCAGCGCTTCCCGTATCTCGCTGTCGGAAACGCTGAGGCTCTTCGGCTTTCCCTCCAGGAGATCCCGCCCCTTGATGTCCATGGTCAGCGCTTCCTTGAGCGGAGCTGCGGAACCGATCTCCATCTTGATGCTCTCGGCGGTGCGCTCGCCGATCAGCAGGTTGAACCTGCGCTTCAGGTGATCCGCGATGGCATCGTCCAGGGCGTTTCCGGCCACCTTCAGGGAACGACTGTAGACCGTCCCGGAGAGGGAAATGACGGCGATGTCGGTCGTGCCGCCGCCGATGTCGACGATCATGTTGCCCGAAGGCTCGGTGATCGGCAGGCCGGCGCCGATGGCGGCCATCATCGCCTGTTCCACCAGGAACACGTCCGAGGCGCCTGCGCTCATGGCCGATTCCCTGACCGCGCGCTTCTCCACCGGCGTGATCTCCGACGGAACGCCGATGACGATGCGCGGACGCGCCCAGCTGCGCCCCTGGTGGGCCCTGCGTATGAAGTGCTTGAGCATGTGCTCGGCCATCTCGAAGTCGGCGATCACCCCGTCCTTCAACGGCCGCACCAGGTTGAGGATTCCGGGCGTGCGGCCGAGCATCTTCTTGGCCTGCGTGCCGACAGCCTCGATCCGGTTGCTCTGGCTGTTGACCACGACCACCGACGGCTCGCGCACCACGATGCCGCTCGTCTGGGTGAAGACCAGTGTGTTGGCGGTCCCGAGATCGATGGCCAAATCGCTCGAGAACCACTGCAGCCACTGCAGGAAACGCACTGCCGCAGACTCAGGCCGACAAAGTCCGTTCCGGCTTCACGAGATCGATGAGCATGAACGTGACACGGGGATTCCTCGGGGCCATGGGAAACCCCGGGCGGAAACCGCACGGCCGAACACTCATAACTCCCTAAACTAGCACATTCACGCGCGTTGTGACGACGGGGGACGACAGGAAACGCCTCCCCCTGGACCCAGACCCCACCTCGCCAGCAGGATCGAAGGCCTCGACCAGCGACCTTCGTTCGCTGGGAAGAGGCCCACCAGACTGCTAGCATCACCTACCGCTTCTCCCCCTGGCGGGGAGGCCAACGGGGCAACCACATGCTGAACATCCTCCGCAAGAACCTCAAGAGCTTCTCCTCCCTGGCGATCGGCCTGGTCGTCGTGGTGGTGATCGTCGCCTTCGCCCTGGCCGACTTCAGCCCGGCGGTGGACGGGGTCGCCATCGACCGGAACGTCGCCACCGTCGGCCGGGAGAGCATTACGTTCGCCGAGTTCGAGCGCACCTACCGCAACGCCGAGAGCCAGTACCGGGAGATCTACGGCGACGCCTGGACGGCCGATCTGGCAGACCAGATGCAGCTTCCGGTGCAGGCCCTGGAATCCCTGATCAACGATCGTCTCCTGCTGATGGAGGCCGATCGCATCGGGCTGACCGTCAGCGACGACGAGCTGCGCGCCGAGATCCTCTCGGTGCCCGGCCTGACGGATGCCGCGGGGAACTTCATCGGCGACCGCCAGTACCAGGACCTGATGCGGGCGAACGGCTTCACGGCCGAGACCTTCGAGGCCGACCTCCGGAAGGGCATCCTGCTGCGCAATCTGCAGGCCGCCCTGAGCGACGTCGCCCACGTCACGGATGCCGAGGTCGAGCTGCGCGCGCGGGACCAGGCAGAACGCGCGGCGATTCGCTACTTCCAGGCGGCCGGAAGCCGCTTCGCCGCCGATGCCGAGCCGACCGCCGAAGAAGCCACGGCCTGGTTTGACAGCAACCGCGACGACTTCAAGCTTCCCGAGCGCCGGCGGGTGGGCTACCTGCTCGTCAGCACCAACACGGTGCGTGCGGAACTCGTGGTGACCGACGAGGAAGTGCAGTCCTTCTACGACGAGAACCCGGACCAGTTCCAGGTTCCCGAACAGGTCCGCGCCCGCCACATCCTGCTGCTCGAGAGCGGCGAGCGGGACGCGGACCAGGCCCGCGCTCTTCTGAACGAACTGAAGGGAAGGATTGAAGCTGGCGAGGACTTCGCGGAGCTTGCCCGCGAGTACTCGGACGACGAGGCCACGAAGGCGTCCGGCGGCGACCTGGGGTTCTTCGGCCGCGGCGCCATGACCCAGGCCTTCGAGGATGCGGCGTTCGGGGCCGAAAGCGGCGATCTGGTCGGGCCGGTCGAGAATCAGATCGGCCCGCGCACCGGACACCACCTGATCCACGTCCAGGCTCGCAACGAAGGCGGCAAGCAGAGCTTCGAGGAGGTCAGCAACCTGATTCGCGTTCAGCTCGAGGCGACGGGCGCGGAGGAGGAAACCCGAAGCCGCATCGACGACCTGCACGCGCAAATCGGCGACGATTCGTTCCCGGGCGAGGGACAGGCGCGCGAACTTGCCGCGGCCGAAGGGCTCGTGTACGACAGCACCGAACCGTTCGGCGAGAACGACACGGTGACCGGAATCGGGCGCAACGCGAACTTCAGCAGCACCGCTTTCGGCCTCGAGGAAGGCCCCTGGTCCGAGCCGGTCCGCATCGCGGCCGGATGGGCGCTGCTCTCCGTGCTCGAGGTTCAGCCGCCGCGAGACGCCGAGTTCGCCGAGGTTGAAGTCGACGTCCGCGACGCCCTGCGCCGGCAGAAGGAGCAGGAGTTGCTGACCGCAGCGCTCGACGACGCTCGCATCCGCATCGAGGGCGGCCTCGGCATGGAAGAGGCCGCCGCCGAGTTCGACGCGACGGTCGAGGAAAGCGGCGCCTTCGGCCTGCGCGAAGCCGTCGGCACCCTGGGCGTGCTGCCGGATCTGTCGAGCGCCGTGTTCGAGCGCGCGGCGGGCGACGTAGGCGGGCCGGTCGCGACCCCCTTCGGCGCTGTCCTGTTCCAGGTCACCGAGCGCGAGTCCTTCGACCCGGCCGCGTTCGACCCGGAACCGCTGCGGGATGAAATCCTGGCCGAGCGCAACCAGACCATTCTCCAGTCGCTCGTCGCCCGTCTGCGAGAGAAGGTCGGCGTCAGCTACACGCAGGCCTTCATCGACAACTTCGGCCTGAACGACGACCCGGCCGACACCTGATCCAGCGGTGGACCTCTCGGCGCCGCAACCGGTCGGGCGGCCTCCCGGCGCATCGCTCCGGACGGGGGTCGCGACAGTCCCGGGTTGCCTCGGCGCGCAACGGACCAGGGGCGGCGCCACCGTGCCACCCGCTTGATCGGCTATCTCAGAGGCCGAATCCGGACGCTCGAAGCCGAGCGGCTGCTGCTGCTCGTGGGCGGCGTCGGCTACACGGTGCGCATTCCGCTCTCGACCAGGGTCGAGCTGGACAAGCTGGGTCCGGGCACCGAGGTCGGTCTGGTCATCCACACCCAGGTCCGCGCCGACGCCATCGAGCTCTTCGGCTTCCTGACGGAGACCGAGCGAACGCTGTTCGAGCACTGCCTGGGCGTCAGCAAGGTCGGCCCGAGAATCGCCCAGGCGGTCCTGTCGGGCGGCTCGCCCACCGAGCTCCTGCAGGCGATCGGCAGCGGCAACGCGGCGGCTCTGACCCGCATCCCGGGCATCGGCCGCAAGACCGCCGAGCGCATGATCCTGGAGCTCCGTGACAAGGCGACCACCCTGCTCGCCGAGTCCGGCGCGGTCACGACCTCGGACGTCGCTGAAACCCGGCCCGATGCCGAGCACGAGGAAGCTGTGAGCGCCCTCGTGAACCTCGGCTACCGGCCGAACGAAGCTCGGCGCTCCGTGGCCGGCGTCCTGGACAAGGAACCCGATCTCGAGTTCCAGGAGTTGTTCAGGCGCAGCCTGCAGAAGCTGTCCCGCTTCCGCTAGCCGGTCGGCATCTCCGAAGGGCCGACCTGCGGCCCACTCGAGGTCCGTAGGGAGGACCGCAGCGGATAGCATCCGCCCATGGCCTTCCCCGTCGGCGAGGAACCCGGCGTCCTCGCAGTGGCGGAGGCCGAAGAAGACCGGCGGGTGGAGGCTTCGCTGCGCCCCCGGGACCTGGCCAGCTACCTCGGCCAGCAGAAGATCGTCGATCTGCTGGACATCTACATACAGGCGGCCAGGCGTCGCGGTGATGCGCTCGACCACGTCCTGCTGTTCGGGCCGCCGGGCCTGGGAAAGACGACGCTGGCCCACATCATCGCCCACGAGATGGGCGCCAGGATCCGCACCTCCTCCGGCGCGGTGCTGGAGCGTACCGGCGACCTGGCGGCCATCCTGACCAACCTGGAACCGGGCGACGTCCTGTTCATCGACGAGATTCACCGCCTGGGGCCGACCGTCGAGGAGTTCCTCTACCCGGCCCTCGAGGACTTTCAGCTCGACCTGGTCATCGGCCAGGGTCCGATGGCGAAGTCGGTGCGCATCGACCTGCCCCGGTTCACGCTGGTCGGCGCCACCACCCGAGCCGGCCTGATAGCACCTCCCCTGCAGGGGCGCTTCGGCATCGTTCACCGTCTCGACTTCTACGATCCCGAAGTCCTGCAGGTCATCATTCAGCGCTCCGCCGAAGTGCTGGAGGTGCCGATCGACCAATCCGGATCGAAGGAGATCGCCAGACGAAGCCGCGGCACCCCCAGGATCGCCAATCGCCTGCTTCGACGGGTGCGGGACTTCGCCCAGATAGAGAGCGACGGCCGCATCGATCTGGCGACGGCGCAGCGGGCACTGAAGCAGCTGGAAGTGGACGAGTGCGGCCTGGACGAGGTTGATCGCCGGATCATGGACGTGCTGATCAGGCAGTATTCCGGCGGTCCGGCCGGCGTCAAGGCGCTGGCGGCATCCATCGGCGAGGATCAGGGCACGATCGAAGACGTGTACGAGCCGTACCTGATCCAGCAGGGTTTCCTGCAGCGCACCCAGCGCGGGCGGGTCGCCACCAGTCGCGCGTTCTCCCACCTCGGCATGGCCGATCCGGGCTCACCCATTCAGACCCGGGTGCCGAAATGAAGGTACTCAAGTTCGGAGGCTCTTCCGTCGCCGGCCGGCAACGCCTGAAGGCGGCGGCGCGGATCGTCAGACGGCGCCTGGAAGGAAGGAAGGGCCACGGCGTGGTCGTGGTCTCGGCGCTCGGCGGGGTGACCGATCGTCTGCTCGCCCTGGCGGGCGCGGCGGTCGAGGGTCGCGACACCGGCAAGCAGCTCCGCGAGGCGGCGGCGCTGCGGCAACATCACATCGAGATCGCTTCCGAGGTCGCCCCGGCGAGCGACCTCGCCGCCCTGCAAGCCGCCCTGGAGCGACTGTGCGACCAGCTCGACCGCGAGCTCGCGAGCTGCCGCCAGCAGGCAGGCGGCGCGACGCGCACGCGCGAGGCCTGGCTTGACCGCATCGTCTGTCACGGCGAGCTGCTGTCCACCCGGCTTCTCGCCGCGGCCCTGTGCGCCGAGGGCAACGAAGCGGAAGCCTGCGACGCCCGGCCGCTGGTCAGGACCGACCGGTCGTTCCAGGACGCCCGGGTGGACCTGGCGCCGACCATGGACGCCATCTCGGCCCGTTTCGACGAGCTTGGCGCGGACTCTCCGCTGCAGGTGGTCACCGGGTTCCTGGGTAGCTCGCCGGAGGGCGAGACCACAACCCTGGGTCGAAGCGGTTCCGATCTCACGGCGTCGCTCTTCGGCGCCGCGCTCGACGCGGAGCAGATCGAGATCTGGACCGACGTTCCGGGCGTGATGACCGCCGATCCGAGGCGGGTGGAAGATGCCCTGCCCATCCCCAGGCTCAGCTACGAGGAGATGCTGGAGCTGTCCCACTTCGGCGCCCGGGTTGTCTACCCGCCGACTGTCACGCCGGCCCGGCAGAAGGGCATTCCGCTGCTGGTCCGAAGCGCGCTCGATCCCGACCACCCCGGCACGCTGGTGGACGCGGGGCGCAACCTGGACCAGGCCGGAGGCACCGCGGTCACCGGTATCTCCTCGATCGACCACGTCCACCTGATGCTGCTCGTGGGCGACAACCTGGTCGGCATGCCAAGCGTTGCGGCGCGCCTGTTCGATGCCCTGGCGGCAGGCGGCGCCAGCGCCATCCTGATCTCCCAGGCCTCGAGCGAACACTCGATCTGCTTCGCGGTCGAACCGGGCGTGTCGGAGGCGGCACGCCAGGCCGTCGACGCGGAGTTCGCCGCCGAGATCGAAGCCGGAGCGGTGCGGCCCCTGCGGGTGGAGCGAGACCAGTCCGTCGTCGCCGTGGTCGGGGACGGCATGCGCGACCGGCCGGGTATCGCTGCCCGCGTGTTCGGCATCCTGGGCAGGCGCGGCGTGAACGTCCGGGCAGTCGCGCAGGGGTCGTCCGAGCGGAACATCTCGATGGTCGTGGCCGGCGCCGACCAGGGGCGCGCAGTGCGCTGGATCCACCGGGAGTTCTTTCCCGGCGCCGCTTCCGGCCGACTCGCCGTGTACGTGCTCGGCGTGGGCGGGGTCGGTTCGGCCCTGCTCCGTCAGCTGACCGCCAGCCAGGGCGATCTGGAACGGCGGGGGATCGACCTGCAGGTGCGCGGCGTGGCGAGCTCCCGCTTCATGCAGCTGCCGTCCCGCCGCGGCGGCCGTCTCGACCCGGGCGCGGCCGACGACCCCGACGGCTGGCGAACGAGGCTCGGGCAGAACGGCGTCCCGGCGGACCTCGACCGCCTCCTCGATCATCTCGGCGAGACGGCGGGCGGCGGCGGACGCACGGTGCTCGTGGACGTCACCGCCAGCAGCGCCATGGCCGGCATCTACCACCGCGCCCTGGCCGCCGGCGCCGCAGTGGCCACAGCGAACAAGATCCCGTTCACTGGCTCGATCGCCGACTTCCGCACCTTCCGTCCGGACCAGGAAACGCCGAGCGTGTTCCACGAGGCCACCGTGGGCGCCGGCCTGCCCGTGCTCCACACGGCCGACATGCTGCTCGGCGCCGGCGACCGCATTCATCACGTGGCAGGCGTTTTCTCGGGCACGCTTGCCTATCTGACCGGAAGGCTCCGCGCCGGCCACGCGTTCTCCGAAGCGGTCCGCGAAGCTCACCGCCAAGGCTACACGGAACCCGACCCGCGGGACGATCTCGGCGGCCTGGACGTGGCTCGCAAGCTGCTCATCCTGGCGCGCATCTGCGGCAGGGACATCGAGCTCGACGAAGTGACGGTCGAACCCATGCTGAACCGACCGGACCTCGCAGACCTGCCGCTCGACGCCTGGTGGGAACGTCTGCCGGAATCCGACGCCGGCATGGCGCAGCGCTTCGCCGTGGCCGAAGCCGAAGGGCTCGAGCTTGCCTACCTCGCGGAGCTCGACATGGCCGGCGAAACGGCCACGGCCCGCGTCGGGCTGCACGCCGTGCCAGCCGAGCACCCGGTCGCGGGGATGCCGAGCTCGGACAACATGTTCGTCTTCGGATCGGAGCGCTACAGCGACCGACCACTTGTCGTCCAGGGACCAGGCGCCGGCACCGAGCTGACGGCAGGCGGCGTGTTCGCCGACATCCTCCGGGCCTGGGCGGAACGGGGGGCCGCGCCATGACCCTGCCACGTGTCAACCGAACCAACCGTCCGCATCGGCCGTCGGCCGGACCAGGGCAGGGAGCTCGGCCATGACCTCCCGTGACGCTCCGTTCAGGGCCGCCCTCCTGGGCGCCACCGGCACGGTCGGCCAGCAGTTCGTGAGGCTGCTGTCCGAACACCCCTGGTTCGAACTCGCGGCGCTGGCGGCTTCCGAGCGCTCGGCGGGCAAGGCCTACCGCGACGCCGTCACCTGGATCCAGACCCGGCCCATCCCGGAGACCGTCGCCGCGACGACGGTACACACCATCGAGGAGCTGGCAGGCCGCGAGTTCGACATCGTGTTCTCGGCTCTGGACGCCAGCCTGGCCAGGGACATCGAACCCGAGTTCGCCCGCAGCAGCCTGGTGGTCACGAACGCCAGCGCCCACCGGATGGACGAGGCGGTGCCGCTGATCGTGCCCGAGGTGAACCCGGATCATCTCGATCTCCTGCCCGCCCCCACTGGCGACGGAAAGCTGCCCCGAGGCATCCTCGCCAACCCGAACTGCTCGACCATCGGTCTCGTCCTGGCGCTCAAGCCGCTGTTCGACGCCTTCGGGTTCGGACGCATCTCCGTGGTCACGCTGCAGGCGGTGTCGGGCGCCGGTCTGCCCGGCATCTCCAGCTACCAGATTCTCGACAACGTGATTCCCTGGATTCCCTCGGAGGAGGAGAAGCTCGAGATCGAGACCGGCAAGATTCTGGGACGGTTGCGGAACGGCACGATCGAACCGGTCCGGCTCGCGGTGTCCGCCCAGTGCAACCGGGTGCCCGTGGTGGACGGCCACACGCTCTGCGTGTCGGTCGACCTCGAAAGGGAACCGTCGCTGGAGGCCGTCTGCGAGGCGTGGGAGTCGTTCCGAGCCGCCCCGCAGGAGCTCGGCCTGCCGTCGGCGCCGGCGCGGCCGACCGTGTACCTGGGCGACGACGTTCCACCCCAGCCGCGGGTCCACCGCGACCTGGGCCACGGCATGACGACCACCATCGGACGGCTGCGCAGGTGCCCGATCCTCGGCTACCGCTTCGTTGCCCTGTCACACAACACGCTGCGCGGCGCGGCCGGCGGGGCGCTGCTGGCGGCGGAGCTCGGGGTCGCCCGATTCGCTCGGCCCGGCGGCGCATGAGCCGGTCGGCCACGGCCTCTGCCCCGGCGTCGGTCTCGAACGTCGCCTGCGGTTTCGACGTTCTGGGCTTCGCCCTCCAGGCTGCAGACGACGCGGGAGCGGGGCACAGGCCCGGCGACATCGTCACGGCCAGCGCAGTCGACCGTGCGCAGCACGCCGAACCGGTGCGCATCGCGGCCATCTCGGGTGACGGGGGCATGCTGCCGCACGAGCCCGACCAGAACACCGCCGCGGTCGCGGCCAGGGCTCTGCTCGACGCGGAGGCACCCGACGCCGCGGTCGAACTGACGCTTCAGAAGCGGATGCCGCTCGAGAGCGGTCTCGGATCGAGCGCAGCCAGCGCGGTGGCCGCCGTCGTTGCGGTGGACGCACTGCTGGGGCTTCATCTGCCGACCGCGTCGCTTCTTCGTCACGCCCTGGCCGGCGAGATGGTGGCCAGCGGCGGCGCCCACGCCGACAACCTCGCCCCCTCGCTGGTCGGCGGCATCGTTCTGGTCCGCTCGCTCGACCCGCAGCCGGACGTCGTGGAACTGCCGGTTCCCGAGGGGCTGACCTGCGCACTCGTAAGGCCTCACGTGAGAGTCAACACGCGCGAATCGCGAGCCGCTCTCTCCCGCAGTCTTCCGCTCGAACGGGCAGTGATCCAGTGGGGCAACGCCGCGGCACTGGTGGCGGCGCTCCACCAAAGCGACCTCGAACTGCTGTCCCGCTCCCTCGTCGACGTGGTCGCCGAGCCCGTCCGGGGGCCGCAGGTGCCCGGTTTCCTCGCCGCCAGAAAGGCTGCGCTCGGCGCCGGCGCCCTGGGCTGCAGCCTGTCCGGCAGTGGCCCGGCCCTGTTCGCCCTGTGCGACGACGACGCGTGCGCCCGGGACGTGGCGGCCGCCATGGCCGAGGCCCTTCGCGACGACGCCGACCTCGACAGCGACCGACTGGTCTCGCCACTGCCGGCGCCGGGAGCGCGTGTCATCGGCGTCGACGGAAACTGAGAGCCGGAGACCGGGCTTGCGCTTCACGAGCACCGCCGGCCGCTCGCCGGCCGCCTCGCTCGCCCGGGCCCTGCTCGACGGGCCTGCGCCGGACGGCGGCCTGTACGTTCCGGAGCGCCTGGAACCGCTCTCGCAGAGCGAACTGCTCGCCCTGCGAGGGCAGTCCCTGGCCGGCATCTCCCGCGTCCTCGGCCGACGCCTGTTCGGCGACCAGCTGCCGGAACGGGAGCTTGCCTCGCTGCTCGACGACGCCCTCGACTTTCCCGTGCCGCTGGTGGAGATCGAGCCGAACGTCTTCTGCCTGGAGCTGTTCCACGGCCCGACGCTCGCCTTCAAGGACATCGCGGCGCGAGTCATGGCCCGGCTCATGTCGCGCTTCAGGGACCCGGACGGTTCGACAACGACTGTCCTGGTGGCCACCAGCGGCGACACCGGCAGCGCCGTCGCCCACGCCTTCAGCGGCGTCGCCGGCTTCAGGGTCTGCGTGCTCTATCCGCAGGGCCTGGTGACCGAAGCGCAGCGCCGCCTCTTCACCACCCTCGGCGGCAACGTGACCGCCGTGGCCGTCGCGGGGACGTTCGACGACTGCCAGCGGCTGGCCCGGAGCGCGTTTGCGGACGCGGATCTGCGGCGACAGCGACCGCTTGCCTCCGCCAACTCCATCAACATCGGCCGCCTGCTGCCTCAGGTCTTCTACTACTTCCACGCCTGGGCCCAGCTTGCCTCCCGCAACGGCCGGGAGGCGCGGGAGGGCGCCGACCTGCCGCTCGTGTTCTCGGTCCCCAGCGGCAACTTCGGCAACCTGACCGCCGGCCTGCTCGCCAGGCGTCTCGGTCTGCCGGTCTCCCGCTTCGTGGCCGCCACCAACGTCAACGACGTCGTGCCCGCCTACCTCCTCGGCGGCCACTACCGGCCCCGTTCGTCCACCGCGACGATCTCGAACGCCATGGACGTTGGCGACCCAAGCAACTTCTCCCGCATCCAGCACTTGTACGGGCGGAAAGACGGCAGCGGCAGGCGAGATCCCGAGGCGCCCTCGGCAGACGTCCTGCAGACCCTGCGGCAGGACCTGGCGGGCCACGCCTTCGACGACGAGGCAACCCGGCGCACCATGCGCGAGGTGTGGGAAGACCGCGGCTACCTGATGGATCCGCACACCGCAGTCGGCTACCTCGGCCTGAAGCGGGAACTCGCCAGGGGCGGCGGCACGGGCGTCGTGCTCGGCACGGCGCACCCGGCCAAGTTCGCCGAGGTCATCCGCGAGGCCACCGGCTTCGACCCGCCCCTGCCGGCGGCGCTCGAACGCTGCGCCGGGCTGCCGGAGCGGATCATCGAGATGGCGCCCGAGGAGGCCGCCCTGCGGGACGTCGTGCTGCAGCCGCAGGACGAAGTCGGCCGAGTTCCAGCGACAGGCTGAGACACCACTTGACCAGCAGCCCGACGACCTGAGCCGGCAGGCACTTCGCAATCTCGTTCGTATCGCCCCGTGCCTGGCCATCGGGCTGCTGGCGTTGCCCACAGCAAGGCAACCACAACGCCTGCTGTCGTCACTCCCTGGCCCGAAGCCCGCCCCTTTACCAGCCCGACCTCGGCCTCGTTCCCTTCCCCGGTGGCGGCAACCGCGGAACCTGCATCTCCTGCAGTGATTCGCTCGCGCCGTCCTGGCCCAGGACAAGGGCCCGTAAGGCGAACCCGAGGAAGATCTCGCGACGACCACCAAGAGCGTCACCGTCACGTCCGCCATGCCCGAGCTCCAGATCGAAGGTTCGATTACCGCGGATGACCTTCAGGGCGAAGCCAACCTGTTCGCGGCCTTCCGCACCGCCGCCGGCATGAACGCGAACCGGGGCGGACCATCAGCCTGAAGCCGACCCTGCGGGGCCTGCAGGCCAACCAGATCGCCATGACGGTCGACGGTTCCCGCACCTTGTCCCCGCGCGCACGGACTCCGACAGCGGTTCCGGATCGTCCCGAAGCACCCGGAAACCTTGTCCCCGCGCGCACGGACTCCGATCTTGCAAGGCGGTACGCCACGACTGCGCCGGGACCTTGTCCCCGCGCGCACGGACTCCGAACTGAGCCACGTGAACCCGTTGACGGTGGGCAGGGTGCAGGTGGTCAAGGGTCCGTACGCCCTGGCCTGGCCAGCCGGCGCGCTGAGCACCATCGACGTGATCACCTGGGCGCCGGAGTTCAGCACCCTCGGCCGCGGGTCCGTTTCCTGCGCCCTGGCTCTCGACCACGGCGACAACGTAAACACGTCGAACGGCATCGCCCGACTGAGCGGGGCCACCGAGAAGTTCCGCCATGCCGTCACCGTCGGTCGACGATCCGGAGACGACTACGACAACGGCAGCGGCCAAATGAGGCTGCGCGGACGAAACCTGACCGACGAAGCGTACGCCTGCCACCTGAACTCGAAGAACCCGTTCAACGGCATGCGGATACTGGAACCGGGCCGCAGCCTCTTCCTGGGCCTCTCCTTCCGCCCCTGAGTTCAGCCGGCCCGCAGGTCCGTGCAGACGAGCCCGCCGCGCTCCCGCGACCCCGCAGCAGTGTCCACGCCCCAGCCAGGCGGCGTCACCATCTGGCCGCTCACCCGGCTTCCGGGCGCCACCTGAATGCCGGGAGCGATCAGCGCGCCGCGGATCAAGGCGCCTTCGCCGATCCGCACTCCCGGCAGGAGCAGGCTGCCCTCGACCCTGGCGCCCGCGCCCAGACGACAGCCTGACTCGACGACGCTGCGTTCGACGGTCGCGCTGGACTCGACGGCGACCCCTGGGGCAATGAAACGCCGACGCCGCCCACGCCCGCCCGCCGTCCGGCCCCAGTCCAGGGCGCCGGCCAGGTAGCGCCGCGGCGTGCCCAGGTCGTGCCAGCGTCGCCGGCAGGCGAAGCCGACGATCCTGGCGCCGTCCCGAAGCAGCGGCTGGTACAGGCCCGCAACGATGTCGCCCGGGAGCGCCTGATCGGGCAGGCTCTCGACCACCCGCGGCGAGAGCACGTGCAAGCCCTGGAAGGTCCTGCGGCGGCCCCTGACGTCCCCGACCTGCAGGTCGCGAAGCCCGATGACGATTCCCCGACCATCGACCTCCACGCCGCCGCCCAGGCGCTCCGGCGGTTCCCGCGGGCCGAGCTGGAGTGTGACGTCCGCGCCGCTTCGGCGGTGTCGGGCCAGCGCGTCGGCCAGCGGCCAGCGGCAGACCGAATCGCCGTTGACCAGCACGACGTCGTCGCCCCCGGCCAGGAAGTCCCGCAGGTTGACCAGCGCGCCCAGGGTGCCCAGCAACTGCGGCTCCTCGGCGAAGGTCAACTCGATGCCGCGCGCACGCGCCTGCTGTTCCAGACCCGTTCGCACCGTGCCGGCCAGGTAGTGCAGGTTGACCGCCGTTTCCGCACCGACGCGGTGAAGGGCCTCGATCGTTCGCACGGCCGCCGTCCGACCCGCCACCGGCAGCAGCGGCTTCGGCACACCGACGGTCAGGGGCCGCAGTCGCTCGCCCCGCCCGGCGCACAGCACGAGCGCACGCACGCGACGGCGCGCGGGTCTCACCCCGAATCCCCTCCGCTGCCTCCACCGGGCTGCTTCGGTTCCAGGAACACCATGTCCGGCGGCAGGTCCGGTAGCCGACTCCGCAGATCGCGGTAGATCGCCAGGTAGTCCCTCGGGTCGGCACGTTCCGGGTCGATTCCGAAGCGACGACAGACGGCCTCGATGCAGCCGTCCGGAAGGTCCGCGTCGACCTGCTCCACCTCCACGAAGGCGCCGGCCGGGGTGTCGTCCACGGCTATCTCGCAGCCTCCCAGCCGCCAGCGTTCCCGCACCTTCTCGTAGCGGGTCGACACCACGAAGCCGAGAGCCTCGAGCAGGAGACGAGCCGCCTCGGGATCGTCGACCGCGAACTCGTACTCGGACCTCTCCTTGACGCCGTCGCGAACCACGGGCCTGCCCTTCCAGGCGACGCGGCTGCCTGCGTCGTCGGTGCGAAGCCGCAGCAGCTCGCGCCGGGTGCGCAGCAGGTCGCCGTCGGCGACGGATCGACGGTCGAACACCAGGTTCGACTCCCGGCTCGCGGCATGCACGAGGGTCGCACCGGCCGCCTGCAACCGAATCCGAACGCGACCGAGATCGGCGACCGCGACCTTGATCTCGCGCTCGCGGCGGAGGCTGTTCAAGCCGCTTCCGAAGCGGCGCCCAGGCGACCAAGGACCCGGACGATCGTGCGAATGCCCTGGTAGAAGTTGTGAAGGTCCATCTTCTCGTTCGGTGCGTGAAGCCGATCGTCGGACAGTCCGAATCCGATCAGCAGCACCGGCGCTTCCAGGACCTCGGCAAGGGTCGAGACGACGGGGATGGAACCCCCTTCGCGCACCCGGACCGGAGCGCGGCCCCAGGCTTCCTCCACGCCCTGCAGCGCCGCCTCGACCAGCGGCCCCTGAAGGTCCACGAGCACCGGCGGCGCGCCGTTCAGGTTCTCCACCTCGACCTCGATCCCCGGAGGCGCCATCGAGCACATCCAGTCCGAGAAGGCGGCGAAGATCCGATCCGGGTCCTGGTCCGGCACCAGACGCATCGACACCTTGGCGCCGGCCCGATTGGCGATCACCGTCTTGGCGCCCGGCCCCTGGTAACCGCCCCAGATTCCGTTCACGTCGCATGTGGGCCGCGCCCATACGCGCTCCAGGGTGGTGTAGCCATCCTCGCCCCAGAGAGCGGATGCGCCGATCTCCTCCGCGTACTTCGCCTCGTCGAAAGGCAGAACGGCAAACGCCTCGCGTTCTGCGGCTTCCAGCGGACGCACGTCGTCATGAAAGTCGGGGATCAGGATGCAACCGTCGCACGGGTCGCGCATGGCAGCGAGCAGCGTGCCCAGGACGTTCAGGGGATTCGCGACCGCGCCGCCGAAGGTGCCCGAGTGAAGATCCCGACCGGCGCCTCGGACCCTGACCTCGGTGTAGAGCATGCCCTTCAGGCCGTAGAGCACGGACGGCTGGCCGGGGCCGTACATCGAAGTGTCGGACACGATGGCGAGATCGCAGGCCAGGCCGCTTGCGGCCGGGCTCCTCATGTATGCCTCGACCGCCTCTCCGCCGCACTCCTCCTCGCCCTCGATCAGGAACTTCACGTTGACCGGCAGGTCGCCGTTCTCGGCCATCAGCGCCTCGACCGCCTTGATGTGCGTGAAGGACTGGCCCTTGTCGTCGGTGGCGCCTCGGGCGACGATTCTCTCCCGGCCTCCATCGGGTGTCTCGACCGTGGGCTCGAACGGGTCGTTGCGCCACTCCTCGAGCGGGTCAACCGGTTGCACGTCGTAGTGGCCGTAGAAGAGGACGGTCGGCCGGCCCGGCGCTCCGAGCCATTCGCCCAGGACCAGCGGGTGCCCGTCCGTCTCGACCACCGAGGCCTCGAGACCGGCGGCTTCGAGCCGCTCGCGGACGAAGCCGGCGCAGCGCTGCACGTCCGCCGAGTACGCCGGATCCGTCGATATCGAGGGAATCCGGAGATAGTCCTTCAACTGCTCCAGGCTTCTGGCCTTCTCGCGCTCCACGCGCGCCAGAACTGCATCGATCGTCATGGTTCGTGTCCGCCCCGCGGCTCAGTCGTCGAAGCTGCGCCCGGTCTTCGCCCAGTCCGAGAGGAACTGGTCGAGGCCGGAGTCCGTCAGCGGGTGTCGATAGATCTGTGAGAGGGTCTTGAAGGGCAGCGTGACCACATCGGCGCCGATCATGGCCGACTGCTCCACGTGTACGGGATTGCGGACCGACGCCACCAGGATCTCGGTGTCGAAATCGTAGTTCGCGTAGATCACCATCACCCGTCGGATCAGGTCCATGCCGTCCTGGGAGATGTCGTCGAGCCGGCCCACGAAGGGGGAGATGTACGCGGCGCCGGCCTTCGCTGCCAGGAGCGCCTGCGTTGGCGAGAAGCAGAGAGTCACGTTGCAGCGAATCCCGTCTTCGGCCAGCCGCCTTGCCGCCGTGAGCCCCGGCGGCCCCAGCGGCACCTTGACCACGACGTTCTCGGCGAGACCGGCAAGGCGGCGGCCCTCCTCCAGCATTCCCGGGAGGTCAGTCGCCAGCACTTCGCCGCTGACCGGGCCGGGGACCAGCTCGGCAATCTCCCGGACCGTCGGCAGGTAGGGCTTCCCCTGCCCGGCGATCAGGCTGGGGTTGGTGGTCACGCCGTCGACCATGCCCCATTCCAGGCCGGTCTCGATCTCTCCGAGTTCCGCGGTGTCAAGAAAGAACCTCATCCGTCCTCACTCCCTGCAGGCTCTAGTTCACGGTCTCCGAACCGCCGTCGTCTCCGGCAACCGCCGCCGGATCCTCCTCGTCCCCTTCATCGTCGTCGCGGTCGGGGATGCGGGCCAGGGCGACGATCCGGTCGTCGTCGTCGAGATCCATGACCTTGACTCCCTGAGTCGAACGGCCGATGAGGGACACGCTGCCGGCCACGATGCGGATGATCTTGCCCGCGTTGGTAATCAGCATCAGCTCCGTGCCGTCGGCCACCTCGCGCACGCCCACCACGCCGCCCGTGCGCTCGCTGACCTTGAGGTTGATGACCCCCATCCCGGCTCGTGACTGCAGGCGGTAGTCCTCCACCCGGGAGCGCTTGCCGAAGCCACGCTCGCTGACGGTGAGGATCGTCGTGTCCGAACGGCTCTCCTCCGCACACGGCGCCAGGCACGCCACGGACACCACCCGGTCGTCGGGGCGCAGACTGATGCCGCGAACGCCCCGGCTGACCCGTCCAAGCGGGCGCAGGTCGCTCTCGCGGAAGCGCACCGCGTACCCCTGCTGCGTGGCCAGCACGAGCTCGCTGCCGGGTTCGGTCAGCTGCACGGACAGGAGACGATCGCCCTCGTCTATGCGCAGCGCGATGATCCCCATGTTGCGCGGCCTGGAAAACTCGGACAGGGCGGTCTTCCTGGCCACGCCGGCCTCCGTGACGAAGGTGAGGAACCTGTCCTCGGGGAAGTCGCGAACGGACGCCGTGGCCGCGACCGTCTCGTCGCTGTCGAGCTGCAGCAGGTTGACGACCGCCTTGCCGCGAGCGGCGGGACCGAGCTCTGGCACCTGGTGCACCTTCAGCCAATGGCAGTGGCCGCGGTCGGTGAACACCATGATGTAGCTGTGAGCCGACGCGACGTACAGCTGCTCGACGACGTCGCCGTCACGGGTGGACATGCCCATGCGGCCCTTGCCGCCCCGGTGCTGGGCACGGTACAGGCTGAGGGGCGAGCGCTTGATGTAGCCCAGGCGAGTGACCGTGATCACCATGTCCTCGTCGGCGATCATGTCCTCGATCGTGATGTCCGAGGAGTGCGCCACGATCTCGGTGCGGCGCGGGTCGCTGAAACGCCGTTCGATGTCATCCAGCTCGCCCCGAATCTCCTGCAGCAGCAGGACATCCGAGCCCAGGATCGCCCGCAGTCGAGCGATCTCCTCCTGCAGCTCCCTGTACTCCTGTTCGATCTTCTCGCGCTCGAGCCCGGTAAGCCGCTGGAGCCGCATCTCCAGGATCGCCTGCGCCTGGGGCTGGCTGAAGGCGAACTTCTCGATCAGGCTGTCCCGGGCTTCCGGCGGCGTCCGGCTGGCGCGGATCGCGGCGATCACGGCATCGAGATGGTCGAGAGCGATCAGCAGGCCTTCGAGGATGTGGGCGCGCTTCTCGGCGCGAGCGAGGTCGTGACGGCAGCGGCGGACGACGACCGTGCGCCGATGGTCGAGAAAGTGCAGAAGCAGGTCGCGAAGGGTCAGCACCTGCGGCTGCTGGTCGACGATCGCCAGCATGTTCATGCCGTAGCTGACCTGGAGCCTGGTCATCTTGAACAGCGTGTTCAGAACGACCTCCGCCACCTCGCCCCGCTTGAGCTCGATGACGACCCGGATGCCGTCCCGGTCCGACTCGTCCCGCAGGTCGCGAATGCTGTCGATCTTCTTCTCGCGCACCAGCTCGGCGATCCGCTCGATCAGCCGCGCCTTGTTCACCTGGAAGGGAAGCTCGGTGACGATGATGGATTGCCGGTCCTGGCCGACGTCCTCGAACTCGGTGCGGGACCGAACCTGAATCGAGCCCCGGCCGGTGGCGTAGGCGGCTCGGATGCCGGCTCGGCCGTGGATGAAGCCGCCGGTCGGGAAGTCCGGCCCCGGCAGCGCCTCCATCAGTTCGTCCAGGGTCGCCTGCGGCCGGTCGATCAGCAGCTTCACGGCAGCGATCGTCTCGGCGAGGTTGTGCGGCGGGATGTTGGTCGCCATGCCGACCGCGATGCCGGCGGAGCCGTTGACCAGCAGATTGGGAATCCGCGCCGGCAGCGGCGAGGGCTCCTGCTCCGAGCCGTCGTAGTTCGGGACCCAGTCGACCGTGCCCTTGTCGATGTCCTCCCGCAGCAACTCCTCGGCCACCCGGGTCAGCCGCACCTCGGTGTAGCGCATGGCCGCCGGGTTGTCGCCGTCGATGGAGCCGAAGTTGCCCTGGCCGTCAACCAGCGGATAGCGCATCGAGAAGTCCTGCGCCATCCTCACCACGGTGTCGTAGATCGGCCCGTCCCCGTGCGGGTGGTACTTCCCCATCACGTCGCCGACGATGCGGGCTGACTTCTTGTAGGCGCGCCCGGCGGTATTGCCCGCCTCCCACATGCCGTAGAGGACCCGGCGGTGAACCGGCTTGAGCCCGTCCCGCACGTCGGGCAGCGCCCGGCCGATGATCACGCTCATCGCGTAATCGAGGTAGCTCCGGCGCATCTCGCGCTCGAGCGCCACCGGCACGGTGTCCCTGTCCGGCGGCGCCGGCGGCAGCTGGCCCGGATCCCTGCCGTTGCTCAACGCTGCGGGCCGATCAGATGTCGAGGTTGGTGGCGAAGAGCGCGTTGCGCTCGATGAACTCGCGCCGCGGTTCCACCTTCTCGCCCATCAGGGTGGAGAAGATGCCGTCCGTCTCGTCGTCCCGGTTCCGGTCGATCTCGACCACCAGCATCCGGCGGCGTTCCGGGTCCATCGTCGTCTCCCAGAGCTGAGCCGGGTTCATCTCGCCCAGTCCCTTGTAGCGCTGGATGGCCAGACCCTTCTTGGCCGCCGCGAACAGGGCATCCAGGGCCTCGTGAACTGACGCGGTCTCGATGTCGTCGCTCGCTGCCCCGCCGCCTCCACCGCTGGTCCCCCTGGCCGGCCGACGCAGCACGATGGACGACGACAGCCATGCATCGAGGCCTTTCGCGTTCCCGGTCAGCGACCGGAAGTCGCCGCCGTTCACCAGCGCCTCGTCGATCACGACCTGCCGATCGACGCCGTCTCGACGGGAACGGAAGCGAATCGCGAGCGGCGCGCTTCGCGTGTCGCCCCGAGCGTCCTCGGCTTCCTCGACCGCCACGTCGAGAAAACCCGATTCCCTGATCGCCCCGGCTGCGCGTTCTACCCGGTCACGGTCCGTCAGATCGGCGGCGGTCAGAACTCCCGCCGCGACCGTGGCCCGCAGCGCCTCGGCAGGCAGGCCGCGCGCGCTCAGGCCGTCCAGAGTGCGCCGGAACGACGCCAGGCCGTCCAGCAGCGACCCAAGGTCATCGCCCTCGAACAGGGCCGGGGCGTCAACGTCGCCGTTCGTGATCGCGACCTGCCAGCTTCGGCGAATGCGGCCGACCAGGTAGTCGTGGTATTCGTCGTCGTCCTTGAGGTAGCTGGAACGACGCCCCTCGGTCACCTTGTAGAGCGGCGGCTGGGCGATGAAGAGGTGCCCCCGGTCGATGATCTCCTTCATCTGCCGGTAGAAGAAGGTGAGGATGAGGGTGCGGATGTGGCTGCCGTCCACGTCCGCGTCGCACATGATGATCAGCTTGTGGTAGCGGAGCCGACCGATGTCGAAGTCCTCGCTGCCGATGCCGGTCCCCAGCGCCTGGATCAGCGTCCTGATCTCGTCCGACGAGAGCATCTTGTCCAGGCGCGCGCGCTCCACGTTCAGGATCTTCCCCTTGAGCGGCAGCACGGCCTGAAAGCGGCGGTCGCGTCCCTGCTTGGCCGAGCCGCCAGCGGAGTCGCCCTCGACGAGGAACAGCTCAGCCAGGGCAGGGTCGCGCTCGCTGCAGTCGGCGAGCTTGCCGGGCAGGTTCGAGCTGTCGAGGGCCCCCTTGCGCCTGGTCAGCTCCCGGGCCTTCCGCGCGGCTTCCCGCGCCCTGGCGGCGTCGATCACCTTCTCGACGATCTGTTTCGCGTCCTTCGGGTTCTCCTCCAGGAAGGCGGCAAGCTGCGAGCCGACGGTCGACTCGACCCAGCCCCGCACCTCCGACGACACGAGCTTGTCCTTGGTCTGGCTGGAGAACTTCGGATCCCGCACCTTGACCGAGACGATCGCCGTCAGACCCTCGCGGACGTCCTCGCCCGTGAGCTTCTCCTTCAGGTTCTTGCCCAGGCCGGAGGAGGCGACGTAGGCGTTCACCGTGCGGGTCAGCGCAGAACGCAGCCCGGAGAGATGGGTGCCGCCGTCGCGGTTGTTGATCGTGTTCGTGAAGCAGTGGATGCGTTCCTGGAAGCTGTCGTTCCACTGCAGCGCGACCTCCACCGACTCGGCCGACCCCTCCTCGCCCATCCGGCTGTACAGGTGAATCGGCGAGGGGTGCAGCGTGCTCCTGTTGCGCCCGAGGTGGCTGACGAAGCTGCTGATGCCGCCCTCAAAGCGGAACTCGCTGGCCTCGCCGGTGCGTTCGTCAAGCAGCTGAATCGCGATGCCGCGGTTGAGGAAGGAGAGCTCGCGCAGACGCTGCGCGAGCACCTTGCGGTCAAAGGCGAGATCGGAGAAGACGGCCGGATCGGGCGTGAACCGGATGCCGGTGCCGGTCGGGGCCGAATCCTCCAACCGAGCGACTGCTTCTATGGGCGCGTCGGGCACTCCCTGGCTGTAGCTCTGCCGCCAGACGTGACCGTCGCGCTCGACCTGAAGATCGAGCTGCGACGACAGCGCGTTGACTACCGAGAGACCGACGCCATGCAGACCGCCCGACACCTTGTAGGAGTTCTGGTCGAACTTCCCGCCCGAGTGCAGCTCGGTCATGATGACCTCGGCGGCGGACCGCCCCTCGCCCTCATGGAACGCCACCGGAATGCCGCGACCGTCGTCCCGCACGCTGACGCTGCCGTCCGCGTGGATGGTCACCTCCACCTGCTCGCAGAAACCGGCCTGAGCCTCGTCGATCGCGTTGTCGACGAGCTCGAAGACCATGTGATGCAGGCCGGACCCGTCATCGGTGTCTCCGATGTACATCCCGGGCCGTTTCCGGACCGCTTCAAGGCCCTTCAGGACCTTGATGTGTTCGGCCGAGTAGGCGTCCGCCACCAACGGCCTGTCGCCCCCCTCCCCCGGCATCGTCATGGCGGCGAAACTACCACACTGGACGCCGCTTCAAGGCGCTCCGGGAGGCACTTCCACCGGCCCCGGCAGAGCGCCGGGGACGTCGCTGTAAATTAAAGAAAACAGGGAGTTTATGTCCCCGTTTTCCGGGCTGGTCAGAGGCGCATCGGCATGATCACGCAGAGGTAGCGGAGGTCGGCCCCTTCGACCGGCAGCGCCAGGCACTGGCTCGCT
The DNA here is from genome assembly GCA_965200575.1 of Thermoanaerobaculia bacterium. GTDB lineage: Bacteria > Acidobacteriota > Thermoanaerobaculia > Multivoradales > Multivoraceae > Multivorans. The sequence goes on from OZ241363.1 coordinate 3,690,762, forward strand.
TCGTCCTTGAGCGCGAACTCGACCTGATCGGTCTCCACCGCGCCCAGGAAATCCCGCACGTAGGCCGGGTTCAGGCCGATGTGCAGTGGCTCGCCGCCGTACTCGCACGCCAGCTGCTCCTCCGCCTCGCCGAGGTCGGGATTCGAGGACGAGATCTGCAGTTCCTCGGTCGAGAAGCCCAGCCTCACCATCGGCGCCCGATCGCCGGTGAGCAGGGCCACGCGCTGAACCACGTTCGCCAGGGCGCCGCGTTCCAGCTGCGCCTTCAGGTTGTTGTCCTTGGCGATGACCTGCTCGTAGTCCGGGAAAGTGCCGTCGAGAATGCGGCAGATCAGCTCTCTGCGGCCCAGCACAAAGCCCAGGTGGTGCTCCCCGCGCTTGAAGCGAATCGTCTCCTCGCTGTCGAGGCGACTCAGCTCGATCAGCGCCTTGCGCGGCGCCAGGACGCCGTCCGCCTCGGCGACGCCGGACATCTCGCTCTCGATCAGCGCCAGGCGATGGCCGTCGGTCGCCACCAGTTCCAGGCGCCCGTCCTTCAGCTTGATCAGGGCGCCGTTCAGCTGGAACCTGGATTCCTCCGCCGACACCGCGAAGATGACTTTGCCGATCATGCGCTTGAAGGCAGGGAACGGCGCCTCGAACGACGAAATGGCCGCATCGTCGTCCACCGTGGTCAGGGTCGGAAAGTCGTCAGGCGAGAGGCCGTTGACGCGGAACCTGGACGAGCCGGACCGAATCTGCAGTGCGTGGCGTTCCGCCGTCTCCAGCTCGACGGGTTCGTCACCCAGGGACCGAACGATCTCCAGGAACTTCCGCGCCTGCACCGCCGTGGCGCCGGCCTCGCTGCCTCCCTCGTCGGCCTCGACCCAGGTGGTCATCGAGACGTCCAGGTCGGTGGCCGCAAGTCGCAGACGACCGTCATCGACGGTCAGCAGGACGTGCGACAGGACCGGAATCGTGGACCTGCTCTCCACGATTCCGCGCATGGCATTCAACTCCGCCAGGAGCTCGTGTCGCTGAACTCGGATCTTCATCCATCTCTCCTGTGGGGTCGGCATCTCGGACGTGGAGGAAGCGCGCTGCACCCTTCCGCGACGACGGCCGAATGGAGTTCAAATATACATCAAGACAGAAGTAGCAGAAGGGGGCCTGAAGAGTTCGCGGATGCTTGGCGCTACTTGTGTTCTTTCAGGTGTTTAGGGTCATGTCGAGGGGTCGGAAAGGGCGAGGATGGCGTGGCGGAGACGCTGCGGAAACCTGCGGAAAGTGCCCCGGCGGCCGGGCGCGGCAGGCCCTGTTTTCCGCAGGACGGCCGCAGTCTGCCAGCGACATTCCGCCGAACGCCGGCAGGTTTCCGGTCGGTTCTCCGCAGGGTATCCGCATCCCCTCGTCAGCCCGTCGCTCCGGAGGTTGCCGTCTGCCGAGACGCTCCGCCTCGGAAGACGTCTTCCGGTCGCATGGCCCGGCGACGGCGCCCGAGCGAATCGGCAGCGTGAGGGGCGCCCTCGGCGCCGTTTCAGCCGAGCTGACGGGCGAAGCGGTCGAGCTGGGCGGCCAGCTGTTCGTCCTCGCTCCGACGGCGCTCGATTCGCTGAACCGAGTAGGAGACGGTGGAGTGGTGCTTGCCCCGGAACTCCCTCCCGATGTCCTGGTAGGACATCTTCGTCAACCTCTTGCACAGGTACATGGCGACCTGACGGGGGAAGACGATCTGCCGGGAGTTCCCCGGGCTCTTGATCTCCCTGTCCTTGAGTCCGTAGTGCTGCGCGACCAGCTTGATGATCTGCCTTGCCGTCGTCTGCCGGTCACGGTCGGGAAACAGCTCCTGCAGCGCGGCGCGCACGAACTCGAGGTCGAGCCTGGCCCCCACCATCTGGGCGAAGGCGGTGACGCGGTTGAGCAGCCCTTCGAGTTCACGGACGTTGGAGCTCACCTTCCCGGCCATGAACGTGGCCACGTCGGTATCCAGTTCCAGGTTCTTGAGCGTCCGGGCCTTGGTCTGGAGGATGGCGGCCCTCGTCTCCAGGTCGGGCGGCTGGATGTCCGCCATGAGGCCCGATGCGAACCGGCTGCGCAGGCGCTCCTCGATGTTGCTGATGTCGCGCGGCTGCTTGTCCGACGTGACGATGATCTGCTTCTGGCGGCCGTAGAGGACGTTGAAGGTGTGGAAGAACTCCTCCTGGGACCGCTCCTTGTCGGCCAGGAACTGGATGTCGTCGACCAGCAGGACGTCGATGGTCCGGTAGCGTTCGCGAAACTGCGGCATGCGCTCCTGCCGCAGCGACGAGATCAGGTCGTTCACGAAGTCCTCGGCCGCGAGGTACATGACTCTGGTGTCGGGAGAGGCGCGTCGGAGACGGTTGCCGATGGCGTGCAGCAGATGGGTCTTGCCCAGGCCCACCCCGCCGTACAGGAAGAGCGGGTTGTAGGTGAAGCCGGGCCGGTCCGCAACGGCTTGGGAGGCAGCGCTGGCGAAGCGGTTCGAGCGGCCTACCACGAAGGAACCGAACCGGTACAGGCCGTTCAGCTTGCTGCTGAGCGCTGCGGCCTGCCTGCTGTCGGTTGGGGCCGTCGGTCGGTCCGGCAGCGTGCGCGGAGACGTACCTGGCCGCGCCGTCGCCGCTCCACGTTGTCCTCTTCCACGTCCTCTTCCCTGTCCTTTCCGTTGCGCTCCCTGCTCGGCGCATCGGAACAGCACCTGATAGCCCTCGCCCTTCAGGTCGGCTATCGCCCAGTCGACCTTGGGCCGGAAGCCCTCCTCGAGGGTCTGCACGAAGCGCTGACTGGGCGCTTCCAGCACCAGGCGCTCCGCACTCTCGGAACCCACTGCAAGGGGCTGAACCCAGGTGCGATAGTCCTCGGCCGAGAGGCTGTTGCGCAGATGACGCTGCAGCGTCGGCCAGACTGAATCAGGCACGCAGCCGGCCCCCGTCGCCATGCTGGTCGCCGGTGTTCGGGAAGATGCTCAGCGAAGCCACGATGCTTCGTTCAATGCCCCATCCGTCCACACGTGCCCGAACCGTACGATGCACATTCCCCCCAACTTTGCAGAACGCGCAAACCTCCATATTCCCTGTAGTTACACAAGGATCAAGCCTTCGCCACCTCAGGCGTTTTCCGCAAGTTATCCGCACATTGCGGAAACGCCTTTCGGGCGACGCTCAGAAACCCGAATTGTTCACGCGGCGGTGAGCTTCTCGGGCTCCTGCAGGCCAGTTGGCATCCGTTGCGCGAGACTCCGCAGGCTAGCAGCGAGATCCGGCCGGAACAAGGGGTTGGCGTCAAGTTTTTTGGTCGTCCGGCGTCGTCGACCGGGCCGATCCAGCGCCCGCCGAGGCCGCCGGCAAAGCCGACTGACTGCTATCTTCATGGCAGTGTTGACGTTGGCCGCGCCGGAGAAAGTTCGGGCGCCGCTTCTGGCCTGGTTCGACCGGAATCGCCGCGACCTGCCCTGGCGTCGAACGCGGAATCCCTGGGAGATTCTGGTCGCCGAGTTCATGCTGCAGCAGACCCGGAGCGAGGTGGTCGCCGGGCGCTATGGGGACTTCCTGCGGCGATTTCCGGACTTCGCCTCGCTGGCGGCTGCCCGGGTAGACGAGGTCGAGGCGGCCTGGTCGGGACTCGGCTACTACCAAAGGGCGCGCAATCTCCACAGGACGGCCTGCATCCTGGCCGAGCGGGCAGGGCTGCCGCAGGATCAGGTCGGATGGGCCGAACTGCCCGGGATTGGCGACTACACGTCGGCCATGATGGCCAGCCGCTGCAACGGGGAAGCGTCGCCGGCGCTTGACGGCAACGTCGAGCGCGTGCTTGCCCGCCTGCTCGCTCTCGACCAGCCTCCCGGACGCGCGTCGGCGCGGCGACGCATGCTGTCCATCGGCCGCAGGCTGCTCGTGCCGGGGCGAGCGGGTGAGTCGAACCAGGCCATGATGGAGGTTGGTTCGCTGCTGTGCCGTCGTTCTCGACCGGACTGCACGGCCTGTCCGCTGGCGCCCGGTTGCCGGGCGCACCGGACTCCGAGCCTGGACCCGGCGGCCTTTCCGATGCGGCCTCCGCGCCGGGCGCGGGAACGGCTCCACTGCTTCAGCGCGGTGGTTCGGCTGGGCGAAGCGCTGCTGCTTCATCGCCGACCGGCAGACGACTGGCTGGGCGGTCGCTGGCACCTGCCGACCGTAACGCTGCCTGCCGGCGCCGAAGCGGACCGGGCCGCGGCGCTGCTTGGCGGCGCCTTCGGAGGCCGATGGGACTGCCGTTCGACCGAGGTCGTGGTGCGCCACGCGGTGACCTGGCGTGATCTTGTGGTTCGTGCTGCGCCCTGCCGTTGGGACCCGGCCCCGACCGTCTCGACCGCCAGGCCCGCCAGGCCCGCCACGGCCGCCACCATGGCGACACCGGGTTCGTCGCGGCCGGCCCTGGCGTGGTTCGGCCCCGCCGAGGTAGCCGGTCTGCCGACGTCCTCGCTGCTGCCGAAGACCCTGGCTCGGCTGGATCGTCGTCGGCTCGTCGAACTGGGGCCGGCCGGCGGTGGCGCCGAGGGATCGCCTGATGGCGCGTGAGATGGGCAGAAGGGGAACGAAGGGCCCGCGAATACACTCCCGCCCGATGACGCTGCCCGTGGATCTTCCGCCGATCACGTTCGTCGACCTGGCCTCCCAGTCGCGGCTTCTGCGGTCGGACATCGACCGCCGCATCTCCCGGGTGCTCGACCACGGTCGCTACGTCATGGGGCCGGAGGTGACGGAGCTGGAAGCCGAGCTGGGACGATGGGGCGGCAACGTCCATGCCGCTGCCGTGTCGAGCGGTTCGGATGCGCTGGTGATCGCTCTGCTGGCCGCTGGCGTCGGCGCCGGCGAGAACGGCCGTCGAGATGCCGTGTTCGTGCCGTCCTTCACCTTCACTGCCACCGCCGAGGTCGTGCTGCTCCTCGGCGCCGTGCCGGTCTTCGTGGACGTGAACGAGGACGACTTCCTGATCGATCTCGAGTCGCTCGAAGCCGAGTACGAGGCCGTGCGCGCTGCCGGCGACCTGGTTTCCAGGGCGGTGATTCCGGTCGACCTGTTCGGTCTGCCCGTACCGGAGAACCCGCTGGCTCGGTGGGCCGCAGCCCGGGGTCTCCACGTGATCTCCGACGCGGCCCAGAGCTTCGGCGCCCGTCGCGGGGAAAGGCCCGTGGGGTCGCTCGCGCGGTTGACCACCACCAGCTTCTATCCGGCCAAGCCGCTGGGCTGCTACGGCGACGGCGGCGCCGTGCTGTGTACCGAGACCGCGGTCGACGACGTGGTGCGCTCCATCCGCGAGCACGGCCAGAGCACCGACCGCTACGACATCGTGCGCCTGGGCCTGAACGGACGCCTGGACAGCATTCAGGCGGCCGTGCTGCTGGCGAAGCTGACCGTCTTCGAGCAGGAGCTTGCGGCTCGCCGTGCGGTCGCCGCTGCCTACCACGATCGGCTCAGCGAGGCCCGGCCGTCGCCTTCGGCGCCGTGGCGCCTGTCGCTGCCGCCGCTGCCCGCCGATGCCGAGTCGAGCTGGGCCCAGTACACGGTCCGGGTGGACGACCGGGATTTCCGGACGTGCGCCGCAACTCGGGACGTTCTGCGCGCCCGTCTCGCCGATGCAGGCATTCCGACGGCCGTGTACTACCCGCGCCCGATGCACCTCCAGCCGGCCTACGAACCGTACGGACGAGGCGTCGGCTCCCTGCCGACAAGCGAGGCTCTCGCCCATCGAGTGGTCAGCCTGCCGATGCATCCGTACCTGGACGAGGCGGCGCTCGACCGGATCTGCGAACAGATCGCAGGCGCGGCCTGAGGCGTCTCTGACCACAAGCCGCATGGGCTTGGCCTCGCTCGGAAACGGCGGCTTGCCGCCGCACGTCCGGACGGCTTTGCCGGGCGCTCGGGCAGTCGCCTTCAGCGCTCGCCTCGAGGCATCGGAAGCGCCGGGCGCGAACACCCTGGTCGGCGGAGCCACGTCGATGCTCTGGGCCGAAGCCGTTGGCTGCAACGTGCTGGACGTGGACGGCAACCGCTACGTCGACCTCACCGCCGGCTTCGGGGTCGCCGCCGTCGGCCACCGTCACCCACGGGTGGTCGAGGTGCTCAGGCGCCAGGCCGACCGGCTGATCCACGGACTCGGCGACGTGTACGCCCATCCGGTACGCGTGGAGCTGGCCGAGCGCCTGTGCTCCATGGCGCCGCTGCCGAACGCGCGGGTCCATTTCGCCGTTTCGGGCGCCGACGCCGTCGAGATCGCACTCAAGACCGGGCGCCTGGCAAGCGGTCGACCCGGGGTTCTCGCCTTCGACCCCGCCTACCACGGCACCACCCTGGGGGCGCTGTCGGCCACCTCGAGACCGTCGTTTCGTGAGCCCTTCGCTGCCCCTCTCGACCGGTTCGTGCACCGTCTGCCGCACGGCGTCGCCCCGGACCGGATCGACTCGCTGCTGAAGCGCCATCCCGACACGGGCGTCTGCCTGGTGGAGCCGGTCATCGGTCGGGAGGCGACGCGCTGGCCGCCCTCCGGGTGGCTTGCCGCGCTGGCGGACGTCTGCCGTCGCCGCGGCGTCGTTCTGGCGGTGGACGAGATCTTCACCGGATTCGGTCGCTGCGGCGCCTGGTTTGTATGCCGCGAAGCTGGAGTCGAGCCCGATCTTCTCTGCTGCGGCAAGGCCCTGGGCGGCGGCCTGCCGATCGCTGTGGTCCTGGGTCAAAAGGAGGTCCTGGACGTGTGGCGAACGGACGGCGAGGCCCGCCATGCCGCCACTTTCGCCGCTCATCCGCTGTCGTGCGCAGCGGCCCTCGCTTCCCTGGACGTCCTGGTCTCCGAGGGCCTGCCCGAGCGGTCGCGGACGCTGGGCGCGCGCTTCGCGCAGACGCTGGCCCCGCTCGCCCGTTCGCCCGCCGTCGTGGACGTCCGTTGCCGCGGCCTTCTCGCGGGAATCGAGTTCGACTCGCCGGCACGGGCCGGAGCGGTCAGCCGCGGTCTCCTGGAGCGAGGCTTCATTTGCCTTGCCGGGGGCGCCTCGGGCGCCGTTCTCCAGTTCGCCCCGCCCCTGGTCATCGGCTCCGACCTCCTCGACGAGGCCGCTGCCGCGCTCAGGCGGGTCGTCTCGAGTGTCTGAGGGCCCGGTACCGTGTCGTCGGGAACCGCCGCCATCAGACGAGTTCGCGGCGGCCGGTCAGGGAATGGGCCAGGGTGACCGGGTCGGCGTAGTCGATGTCGCCGCCGACGGGCAGTCCGAAGGCCAGGCGGCTGACCCGTACCCCGCGGTTGGTCAGGAGGCTGGCGAGATAGAGAGCCGTGGCTTCGCCCTCGACGTTGGGGTTCATGGCCAGGATGGCCTCCTCGACGCCGTCGAGCCGCTTCAGCAGCGAAGCGACCGTGAGATCGTCCGGGCCAACGCCCTTCTGCGGCGAGATGTGGCCCAGCAGAACGTGGTAGAGGCCGCGAAACTCGCCGGTACCTTCCATCGGCTCGACGTTGAACGGCTGCTCGACGACGCATATCCGCGTTTGATCGCGCTGCGGGTCGCTGCAAATGGTACACGGGTCGACCGCCGTGATCTGGTGACACGTCGAGCAATGGACCATGCGGTCCTTGACGTCGATGACGGCCCTGGCAAGCGCCTCGGCGCGCGACCGGTTGGCGCGCAGCAGGTGATGGGCGAGCCGGCGCGCCGTCTTCGGGCCGATTCCGGGGAGCTTCGAGAGCTCCTCGACCAGGTTGGCCAGCGGGTCAGCGGCCATCAGCCGAGGCCCGGGATGCCCCCTGCCAGGTTGCCGATGCGCTGACCCACGTAGTCGTTCACCTTGCGGCCGGCCTCATTGACCGCTGCCTGAACGAGGTCCTGGACCATCCCCGGGTCCTCCGGGTCCAGGACCTCGGCCTCGATGCGAACCGAGGTCAGCTCCTTCTCGCCGTTCATCGTGACCTCGACCATTCCGCCGCCCACACTCGCGGTGAACTCGGCGTTGGCCAGGTCCCGGCGCATCTTCTCCTGCATTTCCTGGGCCTGTCGCATCAGCTTCTGGATGTTCATTCGTACCTCTTCCGGTTTCCGGGTTCCCTGGGCCTGACGTCGAGTACGTGGCCGCCGAAGGTCCTGAGCACCGCCTGCACGCCGGGGTGCTCCTCGGCAGCCCGGCGTGCCTCGACGACCGGGTTCGGGCCACCCGGCGGACGTCGTCTGGCCGGCGGTCGCTCGCGGTGGGGTTCGGGGTGCGTCGAGTCGGTGGCCGGGCCGGAGCGGGGTCCCGGAGGAGGCGACGCCTGACCGGTCGGCGCCCCGGTTCCTGCCGCCGCCGCCGCCACCCGCTTTCGGGCAGTCGTCTTCGACCGCTGCTGCCCCGGCGAAGGCGAACCGTTTCCGCGGGCCGGTTCAAGGGCCGGCTCTCGGGCTCGACCCCGCGGCGGTCCCTGCCGTGATTCCTCCCGGAGCCTCTGCCCCTGGTTCGTCGGAGCGGGATCCGCGCCGGGCGCCCCGGGGCGAGGGTCGCGCCGACCGGGACCTGCTGCCAAAGGTCGCTGCCCGTCTGTCGCCGCCGGTTGCTGCCTGACTGTCGATTCGCCTGCCGGGGCGGCGGGCCTTCCGGCTCGCCCCGCCGACCGCCTCGGCGTGTTCCCGGGCTGCGGGCCGGCCGGGTCGGGCGCGGCGGGGAAACCTGCAGCCAGCGTCTCCAGACGCACCAGCCTGGGCAGTTCGGCCGCGCGCAGCAATGCCACCTCCAGGGCGAGGCCGGGAGCGTCGGTGTGCCTTACGGTCGCTTCGCTGCCGAGCAGAAGATGAAGGAGGCGGAGGAGGTTCTCGTACCCCGCCTGCCTTGCCGTCTGCCGCAGGTCCTGCGCGGCCTCCTCGGGCAGGTCCATCTGTTCCGGGGAAGCGCCGTGCGCCAGGTGAAGGCCGGTTCGGAGGTAGCCCATGAACTCGGCCAGGACCTTGCGTGGGTCGCTCCCGCTGCCCTCGACCTCACGCACCATCCCCGAAACGCTGGCGCCGTCGCCGGCGAGAATCGCCGCCAGGAGCCTTGCCATGAGCGCCGCATCGACGCCGCCGACGAAGCGGCCCACGTCCTCGTCCAGCAGCTTGCCGCCGCCGAAGGTCGCCAGCTGGTCCAGCAGGGCAACCGCGTCGCGCACGCTGCCCTCAGAGCTGCGGGCAATGAGCCGCAGCGCCGGGTCGCTGGCCTCGAACCCCTCGTTCTCGCAGACGCTTCGCAGGTGAGCGACCATCCGGTTCGGCTGCACCCGGCGGAAGTGGAACTCCTGGCAGCGGGACAGGATCGTCGCCGGCACCAGATTGAATTCGGTGGTGGCGAAGACGAACGCCACCCGCGGTGGCGGCTCTTCGACGATCTTCAGCAGGGAAGCGAAGGACCCTGGCCCGAGACGGTGCACCTCGTCCAGCACGACCACCTTGTAGCGGTCGCGAGCAGGGCCATACTGCAGACTGGCGGTGATCTCGCGAATCTTGTCGACCGTCGAGTAGGTCGCGGCGTCGACCTCCAGCACGTCGAGGTTGGCGCCATTGGCGACCTCCGTGCACGGCACGCACGCGTTGCACGGTTCCTCGGCCGGCGCCTCGGCGTCGCCGTCGGGCCCCAGGCAGTTCAGCGCCTTGGCGAGAATGCGGGCCGTGGTCGTCTTGCCGACGCCTCGGATGCCGCAGAACAGGTAGGCCTGCGCGATCCGACCGTCGCGCAAGCCGTTCTGCAGGCCGGTGACGATAGCCTCCTGGCCCACCAGTTCGGCAAAGGTCTGGGGACGGCTCTTGCGAGCCAGGACTCGGTAGGTCATGTCCGTGCCGGTTCGCTGGGGCGGCCACGCGGACGAGAAGTCACTGAAGGGTTCCGGCTGAACTGCGCCCTCGAGACGAACACCCTGTCGCTGCTCCCTTCCGGGCCTGACGAGGTCCGGGGCGTCTCGAAACGCAGGGCCCGAACCCTTCGGTCACTTCTCCGTCCCTGGCCAGCTGCCAGGCCGCGAGAACCGGCGGTGATCGTAGCAGCGAGCGCCAGAACTCGGACAGCCTCCGATGCCGGCCGCCGCCAGGTCAGAAGTGGGCCGCAGGGGCCGCGGGCGCGTCGGAGCTTGCGTGGAAGTTTCTCCCGCTGCGGTCGGCTGCGCTGCGGGAAATCATGCTCGTTCGGAAGGTAGTGGACGGTCGCTTGCCGACAGCCGCATGCGGCCCCTTCTGAACTGACGGCTCACGTTGCTCTCATGCGGGTATCAGCGAACGGCTGGCGAGGGACCGGGGAGGAGCTCGTGCTGGTTGGCACCCAAGGGGGGAGATGACCAGGCGGGGTCGACTTCGGCAAGTCCGGCTTCCTGTAGGCTTCCTTCAAGCCGATGATCCCCGTCCGCCGCGCACTGATCTCGGTCTTCGACAAGGCGAACCTGGAGTCTCTGGGATTGGAGCTCGCGGCGATGGAGGTCGAGATTCTGTCGACCGGCGGCACGGCTCGCCACCTCCGAGAACATGGCGTTCCGGTCACCCGCGTGTCCGATGTCACCGGGCATCCCGAGATTCTTGGCGGGCGGGTCAAGAGCCTTCACCCGCGCATCTTCGGGGGCATCCTCGCCGACCGGAGGCGTCCGGCCCAGCTGGCCGAACTGGAGGAACACGGGATCGAGCCGATCGATCTGGTGGTGGTGAACCTGTATCCGTTCTCCGAGGCGTTGGCCGCGCCCGGCGCCACGGTCGACGATTCGGTGGAGATGATCGACATCGGAGGTCCCTCCATGGTGCGGGCGGCCGCGAAGAACTTCGCCAGCGTGGCTGTTGTGGTCGATCCGTCCGACTACGCCAGCGTGCTTGCGTCGCTCCGGGACGAGGGCGGGCTGACCGACCGGATGCGGCGCAGCCTGGCGCTGAAGGCATTTCGGCATACCAGGAGCTACGACGCCGCAATCGTCGACTGGCTCGCGGACGACGCCTCCTCCGAAGCTGCCGAGCCGGCCGACGTCCTGCCCGTCAGGTTGCAGATCGAACTCGAGCAGGTGCTGACGCCGCGCTACGGCGAGAACCCGCACCAGCAGGCCGCCGTCTATCGGGACGTGGGCGGCGCCGGCGTGCTTGGCGGCTTCCGGCAGCTTCAGGGCAAGGCGCTGTCCTGGAACAACCTGCTCGACGCAGACGCGGCCCGGCGGCTGTCGGGGCTGTTCGACGGTCCGGACGACGGCCCGATCGTGGTCATCGTCAAGCACAACAACCCCTGCGGCGTCGGCCGCGGTGATTCGGTGGCCGAGGCGTGGGAGCGCGCCCTGGCGTGCGACCCGGTTTCTGCCTTCGGCTCCATCGTCGCGGTGAATCGCCCGGTGGACGACGAGCTGGCGGAGGCCATCGCCGGCCTGTTCGTCGAGCTGGTCACGGCGCCGGGCTACTCCGCGGCCGCGCAGGAAAGGCTGTCGCGCAAGAAGAACCTGCGCCTGCTGGAATGCCAGCCCTTCGCCTCCGGCCCCGGTCAGTTCGAACTCCGTGCTGTCGAAGGGGGCTTCCTGGGCCAGCAGGTGGACTCGGCGCCGGACGACTCGGCGGCGTGGACGTGTCCGACCCGCAAGCAGCCGGACGAACCACAGCGCCTTGCCCTGAGCTTTGCCTGGAAGGTCTGCCGGGCCGTGAAGTCGAACGCCATCGTGGTGGCGAACGAGCACCAGACGGTGGGCGTCGGCGCCGGGCAGATGAGCCGGGTCGATTCCTGTCGGATCGCCCTGGAAAAGGCCAGGCTCGATACCGCCGGCACGGTCGCGGCTTCCGATGCCTTCTTCCCCTTCCGCGACGGAGTGGACACCCTGATCGCCGCCGGCGTGACGGCGATCGTGCAGCCCGGAGGCTCGGTCCGAGACGACGACGTCGTGGCTGCCGCCGACGAGCACGGCATCGCCATGCTGATGACCGGCCGGCGTCACTTCCGCCACTGATGCCCCCCTTGCGCCTGGCGGTTCTGGCGGCGGCGTTGCTTCTGGCCGTCGGCCCGTTCGGCTTCGCCGGTTCGGTCATGGCCGACGACCCCTGGACGGTTCTGGACAGCTTTCGACGGACGATCGAGGCTTCGGGCCCCCAGCAGGCCGGCTTCGTGCAGACCTTCGTGCCGTTCGGCTTCGCGCCGGAGGACGGCGAGACCGAGCGCGGCACCCTAGCGATCAACCTGCCCGACTGCCTGCGCTGGGACTATTCGCCTCCGTTCGAGAAGTCGTTTCTGCTGTGCGGCAGCACCATCCACCACTGGAGCCCCGGGGAACCCGTGGGCCAGCGCTACGACCTGACTCGTCAGGCCGCCCCCGGCCTCGACTTCTTCCTGCTGTCGGTGGACGAGCTCCGAGGCCTCTACGAGGCGGAGCTCGGCGCGACCGAGGGCGACCTCCTGCGCCTGGTCCTGAGGCCGCTCCAGCCGACCGAGGACGTCGCCCTGGTGCAGGTGGTCATCGAACGCGACCGGCAGCGCCTGCGGGAGCTCGTCTACCACGACTTGCAGCGCAACGAGAACCGGTTCGTGGTGGGCGATTATCGGGACGGCGCGCCGGACGACCGCTTCGTGCCGCCGGCCGGAATCGACTGGGAAGAGCCCTGAGCGGCCCGAACGTGGTTTGCTCCTCGGTGCGGCCAGGGAGTTCAGTGCGCCCGGGGCGTTCCGCGGCGCCGTCTGGAGATCGGGTTCGAGGCCGCGGCCCGGCGTCGGGCCTGGCGCTCAGCGGACGTTCGGTCACGGCGATGGTGGCCGGGATTGGCCCGTTCATCGCCTTCTCGTTCGTCGCCTGCTTCTGTCTGACCCTGGCAGGCTGCTCCCGATCAGCCCGCCCTACGGGCGAGGCGCAGTGGATCTGGCCCGACGGCGAAGGCGCGACGCCCGGCCGCCCTGCGGCCTGGGTGCTGCTGCGCGACTTCGAGCTTCATGCGCCGCCGCCTGGGCCGGCCGTGCTGTTCGTGGCCGTGGACAGCGAGTACGCGGTGCACCTGAACGGCCGTCAGATCGCCCGGGGCGCCTGGCGTCGCGGCCAGCCCACCGACGAGTACCTGGTCGACCACCTGCTTCACGCCGGCGCCAACCGGCTGGCGATCGAGGTGCGGGCTCCCCACGGCGACGGCGGCGCTCTGGCCGGAATCGAGATCGCAGACGGCTCCATGCCGCTGATCACCGACGGGGAGTGGAGTGCCGCCGACTTCTGGCAGCCGCTCCTGATCAAGGGCGAGGCGCCACTCGTCGACGCCCGACCGCCGGTGGTTCCGGTGCGAGTCTGGGGGTCGCCTCCGGTCGGCCGCTGGGGCAGGCTGGGTCGAGGCGAGCCGCGGGCGACCAGCCGGCTCTGGGGAGTGGAACGCCCGATCCGAACCACACCGGTCAGCACGGCGCCCGGAGTTCTGGCCGCGGACGGCAGGCAACGATCGCTGCGAGTTGAATTCGGTCGGGAGGTGGACGGCGTCCTGGAGCTGGAGTTCGACCCCGGGGCGGCAGGAGGCCGGCAGGAACTGCGCTTCTGCCTGGCGGCGAAGTGCGAACGGCGGCCGCTCGTGCTCACCGACGGTCGACCGGCCTGGCGAGACGTCGTGCTGCGCCGCTTCGACACCGTCGTCGTCATCGGTCTGGCGGAACTGCACGCGGTACGGGTGCGCCGGTGACCCGGAACCGGCCTTTCTGCCTGCACTCCCTCGGGCTTCCTGGCCCGGCCCGATGCGGCCCACGGCGTCTGGCCGGGCAGCCAGGTTTGACCGGCCCCGGAGCAGGCGGGTAGGGTCAACCGTGCCGAGTGGTTCCGTAGCAGACGCGGTCGGCATCGTCTGCGCCATTCCTGCTCGCCATGACTCTCTTCGACTGCCCGGGAAGGCCCTGCTGCCGATCTGCGGCCGACCGATGATCGAGCATGTCTACCGACGGGCAAGCGCGGCCAGGGGCCTTGACGCCGTGGTCGTGCTCACGGACCACGAGAAGATCCGTCGCACCGTGGAGGGCTTCGGAGGTCGCTGCGAGATGACGCCGGCCGACTGTCGAAGCGGTACGGACCGGATTGCCTGGGCTGCCCGGGGCTGGCGGGCCGACGCTGTGATCAACGTCCAGGGCGACGAGCCGCTGCTTGATCCGGACGCGATCACCGGTCTGGCTGCGCACCTTCGCGATCACCCGGCCGAGGACATGGCGACGCTTGCCGCCGAGGTGAGCGACGATGCGCTGCTCGACCCCGACCAGGTCAAGGTGGTCTGCGACGCCGACGGCCATGCCCTGTACTTCAGCCGTGCCGGCATTCCGCACCGCCGGCAGGCAGGCGGCGAGAGAACGGCCCCGGCTCGCGTGCACGTCGGCGTCTACGGGTATCGCCGTAGCGTCCTGCTGCGGCTTGCGGACCTGGAACCGACGCCGCTCGAGCGGTGCGAGAGCCTGGAGCAGCTTCGGGCGCTGGAGAACGGCGTTCGCATACGGGTGCTGCCGGTGGACGAGGCCCCGCTCGGAGTCGACACCCCCGCTGACCTGGCGCTGGCAGAGAAACGCATGCAGGCGATGTCCAGCCCCGCCGACTGACCCCTTCGCCGGGAGAACGGAAGACAGCATGGCCAAGTACATCTTCATCACGGGCGGCGTCGTCTCGTCGCTGGGCAAGGGCGTGGCCGCTTCCTCTGTGGGCGCAATCCTCGAAGCGCGCGGCTTTTCGGTGGAGTTGATGAAGCTCGACCCGTACGTCAACGTGGACCCGGGCACGATGTCGCCGTACCAGCATGGCGAGGTGTTCGTCACGGACGACGGCGCCGAGGCGGACCTCGATCTCGGCCACTACGAGCGGTTCACGACCTGCAGGACGAGCCGCAGGCACAACTACACCACCGGCAAGATCTACGAGGCCGTGATCAACCGCGAACGCCGCGGCGACTATCTCGGCAACACCGTGCAGGTGATCCCCCACGTAACGGACGAGATCAAGGACGGCATGCGGCGGGTGGCCGGCGACGCGGACGTGGTTCTGGTCGAGATCGGCGGCACGGTGGGCGACATCGAGTCGCTGCCGTTCCTGGAGGCGATCCGCCAGTTTCGGCAGGAACTTGGCCGCAACAACGCGGTCAACCTGCACCTCACCCTGGTGCCCTACATCGCCGCCTCCGACGAGCAGAAGACGAAGCCCACGCAGCACTCCGTCCGGGAGCTGCGCGCCATCGGCATCTCGCCGGACATCCTGCTGTGCCGGGTCGACCGCGACCTGCCGGCCGAGACCAGGGCCAAGATCGCCCTGTTCTGCAACGTGGATATCCGCAACGTGGTTGGCGCCCGCGACGTGGACACGATCTACGAGGTGCCCCTGGTGTTCTGCCGCGAGGGCCTTGACGAGTCGCTGCTCGACCTGCTCAATCTCCCGGGCTCTCCGCGCAACCTGGCCGGCTGGGAACGCATGGTCGACCGCATCCGGCATCCGAAGGGAACCGTGCGCATCGGCATCGTGGGCAAGTACGTCGAGCTGCCCGACGCCTACAAGAGCCTCAACGAGGCGCTCATGCACGGCGGCGTCGCCAACGACGTGGAGGTGCGTCTCGTCTACATAAATGCCGAAGACCTCGAGACGGAGTCGTGGCCGCAGGAGATGTTCGAGGTCGACGGACTGCTGGTGCCCATCGGCTTCGGCCAGCGAGGGGTGGAGGGGAAGATCCGCGCCATCCGCTATGCCCGCGAGAAGGGCGTGCCGATGTTCGGCATCTGCCTTGGCATGCAGTGCATGGTGATCGAGATGGCCCGCAACGCCTGCGGCATCGAGGGCGCCCACTCGACCGAGTTCGACGAGGGCAGCTCCGAGCCGGTGATCTACAAGCTGCGGGACCTGCTCGGGGTGGAGGAGATGGGCGGCACCATGCGCCTGGGCGCGTACCCCTGCCGGGTCGAGAGCAATACCCTGGCGGACGAGGTCTTCGCCGACGCCCCGCGGGATACGGAGGGCCGCGGGTCCATCCGTGAGCGCCACCGCCACCGCTACGAGGTGAACCAGTCGTACCTCCCGGCGCTGCGGAAGGCTGGCCTGGTGGTCTCCGGCCAGAGCCCCGACGGCAAGTTCGTCGAGATGGTCGAGCTGCCGGGCCACCCCTGGTTCCTGGGCTGCCAGTTTCATCCGGAGTACCGGTCGCGGCCGACCGAACCGCACCCCCTCTTCGTGTCGTACATCCGCGCCGCGGCGGAGCACCGGGCGCGGAACGCGGCCAGGTCGGCGAACGTTGGCGACGGCATGCCCGCCGACTGCGCCGAGGCGAACTGAGGTCCGCGTGGCGGGCGGCTTCGATCTTGCGGCCGGCGTGACGCTGGGTGGCGGTTCGATGCCGGTGATCGCTGGCCCCTGCGTCATCGAAGGCCGGGACTGGCTGGTCGGCTTCGGACAGCAGCTCCATGCGATGAGCCATCGCATCGGCCTGCCCCTGATCTTCAAGTCGTCCTTCGACAAGGCGAACCGGAGCTGCGGCGCCAGCTTTCGCGGGCCCGGCCTGAACGAGGGCCTGGCGGCGCTCGCGGACGTGCGTGCCGCGACCGGGCTGCCGGTGCTGACCGACGTGCACGAGCCGCAGCAGTGTGGCCCCGCGGCCGAGGTGTGCGACGTGCTGCAGATTCCGGCCTTCCTCTGCCGGCAGACGGACCTGGTGACCGAAGCGGCTTCGACGGGCCGACCTCTCCTGATCAAGAAGGGGCAGTTCATGGCCGCAGCCGACATGGTGCGGGCGGTCGAGAAGGCCCGGTCGACGGGCAATCACCGGGTTGCGGTGACGGAGCGCGGCAACTCCTTCGGCTACCACAACCTGGTGGTCGACATGCGCACCTTCGCCATGCTGGCCGAGCACGGCGTCCACGTTCTTCACGATGTGACCCACTCCCTGCAGCTTCCCGGCGCCCGCGAGACCGAGAGCGGCGGCGACCGGCGCTTCGCCGAGCCGCTGGCCAGGGCGGCCGTGGCGGCCGGGGCCGCCGGGCTGTATCTGGAGGTGCATCCGGCGCCCAACGATGCGCTCTGCGATCGGGAGACCCAGCTGCCGCTGCCGCGGGCGGAGGACCTGATCTGCTCGGCACTCGAGATTCGCCGCGCCAGGAACGCCGAGGGTCCTCGGGTTTGAGCGCCGGCTCCCTGGCCGATGCCGCCGCCCTGCCGGACGCGAACGACGCCCGCAGTCTGCGGACGGCTCGCAAGGTCCTGGCCATCGAGGCGGCGGCCATCTCCGGGCTGATCGACCAGGTCGGCCAGGAGTTCGCCGAAGCGGTGCGGCGAATGCGGGACTGCCGTGGTCGGGTGGTCTGCACCGGCATGGGCAAGAGCGGGCACGTGATGAAGAAGGTGGCGGCGACGCTGTCCTCGACCGGCACTCCCGCCCTGTTCATTCATCCGGCCGAAGCGCTGCACGGAGATCTGGGGATGATCGTCGCCGGCGACGTGGTGCTCGCCGCGTCGTCCTCGGGCGGCACCGAGGAGCTTCTCCGGATGATCGACGGGCTGCACCGCCGCGGCGTGCCCCTGGTCGCCATCACCGGCGCCGAGCGAAGTCCGATCGCGGAGCGGGCCGACCTGCACCTCTCGGCGGCCATCGACCAGGAGGCGTGTCCGCTGAACCTGGCGCCCACCGCATCGACCACGGCCACCCTGGCGCTCGGCGACGCGCTTGCCATGGCCCTGCTGGAGGCCCGGGGCTTCACGCTGGAGGACTTCGCGACGCTGCACCCCGGAGGAGCGCTAGGCCGTCGCCTGATGACGGTCGAGCAGGTGATGCACCGGGGCGATGCCCTGCCATGGGTGGGTCGCACGGCGTGGTTGCGGGAGGCGCTGTTCGAGATGACCGAGAAGTCGTTCGGCATCACGGCCGTCGTCGACGAGGCCGGCCGCCTGTGCGGCGTGGTCTCGGACGGCGACCTGCGGCGTCTGCTGAACACCGAGCCGGCCGCGGCGCCGGACGGCGCGGCGTTTCTGGAGCAGCCGGTTCACCGCCACATGACTGCGGAGCCGAAGACGATCCGAGCGGCGGCGCTGGCAAGTGTCGCCCTGGAGGCGATGGAGAGGCACCGCATCACGTCGCTGTTCGTCTGCGGCGACGACCGGAGGCTCGAGGGCCTGGTTCATGTCCACGATCTCTGGGGTCTGCGCCGCCGGTCCGCGCCGTCCGCCGCTCGGCCCGCATGATGCTGTCCTCGGTCGTCCTCCGTCTCCGCTTCCTGCTCTTCGACGTCGACGGCGTCCTCACCGACGGGCGGCTGTACTACCTGGGCGACGAGGTGGCGGTCTCCTTCCACACCCGGGACGGCGTCGCCGTCGGGAGCGCCCGCGAGGCTGGCCTCGGCGTCGGGCTCCTGAGCGCGAGGCGCGAATCTCCCGCCGTTGCCCGCCGCGCCCTTGACCTTGGCTTCGACGAGGTGCTGTTCGGCTGCCGCGACAAGGCGGCCGCCTTTGCCGACCTGCTCGAGCGCCGGGGGCTTGCCGCGTCGGAGGTGGCGTACGTCGGCGACGACCTGGTCGATCTGCCGGTGCTGCGCCGGGTCGGTTTGTCGGTGGCGCCGGCGGATGCGGTGCAGGAGGTGCGCGACTGCGTCGACCTGGTGCTCGAGGCGCGCGGCGGCCACGGCGCGGCCAGGGAGCTGGTGGACCGGATCATCGAGGCCCAGGGCCCGGTGTCGTAGTCGGCAGGCAGGCTGGCCGCCGCCAGGTCCGAGGGGGCCGCGGCGAACGTGGGCGATTTCGAGGTTGGTGGAAGGTTGGCGCCGGCTGCGGTCGGCTGCGCTTCGACACGTGGTGCTCGTCCGGCAGGACGTGCAAGGTCGCTTGTCTGAAGCCCCTGCGGCCTCCTCGGACCTGCCGGCTCAAGTCGAGCTGGTTTGGGGCGGCGTCAGGTGGAGGCGCCGTCCCCGGAGCGCTTCCGGCGCCGCGCGAGTGCCGCTGCGCCGACGCCGAGCAGGTAGAGCAGCAGGGTCGGCCCGGCAACGATCGTCATGTTCACGACGTCCGGGGTGGGCGTGATGGCGGCCGAGATGACCACGATGATCAGCACTGCCCAGCGGAAGTGGCGCATCAGAAACCTCGGTGTCACCACGCCGAGCTGCGACAGCATGAAGATGATGATGGGCAGCTGGAACATCACCGCCAGGCCGAGCAGGATGTTGATCAGCGTGTTCAGGTAGAAGTCGATCGTGATGACGGGCTGGAAGTTGTCGCCCAGGTTGATCAGGAAGTCGACCGCGAACGGGAAGGCGATGAAGTAGCCGAACAGGCCGCCGGCGAGAAAGAAGAACGAGCCGAAGAAGATGAACGGGATCGCGTAGCGCTTCTCGCGCCGGTAGAGCCCCGGCGAGATGAAGCCCCAGAACTGGCTGACCAGGTAGGGCGAGGTCAGGAAGATCGCGGCCAGCAGCGCCACCTTGATGTAGACGATGAAGGGGTCGGTGATGCGCAGGAAGGCGAGCTTGTCCACGTGCGGGCGGATCGGCACCTCCAGCACCTCGTAGATCTGCTCGGCGAAGGCGAAACAGGCGAAGAACGCCACGAACACCACGACCAGCGTGCGCAGAATGCGGCGGCGCAGCTCGTCGAGGTGCTCGAGCAGCGTCATCCGCGGGAGTTCTTCCTCCTCCGCCGGCGCCTCTGTCTCGGGCAGCCGTTCCCTGGCCGCTTCCTCGTTCGGCTGGACCGCCGGCTCGTCGTCAGGAAGCAGGGTCACTGGGCGCGCCCGAGTCCTGCGGCTCTGTCCGACGGGCCGGCCGAGGTTGCGTTGACCGGCTGGCCGAAGAGTCCAGACGGCGCGCCGACGGTGGGCGTCGTTCTTCGTCCAGCTCGACGTCGATGGACCTCTTCAGGTCGTTCGTGGCGCGACGGAACTCCGCCATCCCCCGACCGAGTGTGCGGCCGAGCTCCGGCAGCTTCCTTGGGCCGAAGATCAGCAGGGCGAGCGCCATGATCATCAGCATCTCCTGCATGCCGATAGGGCCGAACATGGCGCAGCATGATACGCCATGCCGTCGCTGCAAGGAACGGTTCCCTGCCGGCTGTCGGAGCGTTCCCGGCCGGGCACGACCCGACCCGACAGGTCCGAGGGGGCTGCAAGGGGCTTCAGGCAAGTGACCCTGCACGTCCTTCCGGACAAGCATCACATGTCGAAGCGCAGCCGACCGCAGAGGGCGCCACATTCCAGCCAACCTCCCGAGCTCCCGCGTCCCCGGCGGCCTCCTCGGACCTGACGGCGGCGCCGCCGACCACCTGCCCGCGTCCTGCGGCTGCTGACGCTCCCATCAGCCTGCTACGATGCGGCGTTCGGCGTCGCGTCGGCGCTGCCGGGACCCCGGATCGGAACAGAGGAAGAGCCGAGGAACACGTGAAGAGACCCTGGCGCAATCTGGTGATCGTCCTGTTCGCCATGGCGGTCCTCGCCGGTGGGCTCGCGGGCGGCAAGCTGCTCGCGATTCACGCCGACGAACTCGAGCAGGTTCGCCTGTACACGAACCTGGTCGAGGCGGCGTATTCGTCCTACGCGGTGGACGACGTGACGTACCGGGACCTGGTCTTCGCCTCCATCGGCGGCATGCTGCGCAACCTGGATCCGCACACCAGCTTCCTGCCGCCGGTGGCGTATGACTCGATGCGCGAGCGCCAGCAGAGCTCCTTCTACGGCCTCGGCATCTACGTCGGCACCCGCAACGGTCGGCTGACGGTCATCTCGCCCATCGAGGGCACGCCCGGCTACGAGAAGGGGATCCGGGCCGGGGACATCATCCACCTGATCAACGGCGAACCGACGGAGGAGATGAACCCCAACGAGGCGATCCGCAAGCTCAAGGGGCCCAAGGGCACCGACGTGACGGTGACCCTGCTGCGGCCGGGGCTGGACGAGCCGCTGGAAGTCACGGTGACGCGGGCCGAGATTCCTCAGGAAACCGTGCGCCACGCCCACATGCTGACGCCTGACACCGGGTTCGTGTGGGTGACCGACTTCTCGCGCTCGACTGGCGGCGAATTGGCGCGCTCCCTGGCCGACCTGAAGGAACAGGGCATGGAGCGCCTGATTCTTGACCTGCGGGGCAACGGTGGCGGCCTGCTTGACCAGGCCATCGAGGTCTCGGATCAGTTCGTTCCTCCGGGAACCACGATTGTCGAAACCAGGGGCCGCATCGACTCCTCCCGCCAGAGCTACCGTTCGAGCGGCCGCCATCCGGCGCTCGGTCTGCCGGTCGTCGTGCTGGTGAACGGCGGTTCCGCGTCCGCCTCCGAGATTGTCTCCGGCGCCATCCAGGACCACGACGTCGGCCTGGTGGTCGGCGAGTCCACCTGGGGCAAGGGCCTCGTGCAGACGGTCTACGAACTCTCCTACGGCGCCGGCCTGGCCTTGACCACCGCCCGGTACTACACGCCTGCGGGTCGGCTGATCCAGCGCGACTACTCGTCGTACTGGGACTACTACACCGGCTACGACGCCGGAGTCGACGCGGACGACGAATTGTCAACTGACGCGGGCGCCGAGGCCGACGACGCTGTCGACGCGCCCGGGCCCGGCCCGCCGGCGAACGCCGACCGACCGGTGTTCTACACCGACCTCGGCCGCGAAGTGTTCGGCGGCGGCGGGGTGACCCCCGACTATCTGGTCGAGCTCGACGACGACCCGGCGATCATCTGGCGGCTGCGCAGCCGTAGCGCCTTCCACCGCTTCCCGTTCGAGCAGGGGACGCCGGACGGCGTGGACTCCACCGACTGGCTGCCATCCGACGAGTACGTCGAGAGCTTCTGGCAGTGGGTGGTGGAGGAAGACCTCGTCGAAGCAGAGGAACTCGCCGAAGCCCGCACCGACCCGGCGGTCGAGCGCCACGCACGGGTGCGCCTCCGCTACGAGATCTTCAACACATCGTTCGGCCTGACCGAGGGCTTCAAGGCCGAGCGCGAGCTGGACAATCAGCTCGAACGCGCCCTCGAACTGCTCGACGAGGCCGAAGAGCTGCTCGACAGGCGGATGGAGAATCCGCGGCAGCGCCGCGACGCTCGCCCCTCGGGTTTCGTCGCCCAGTAGGGCGAAGCGTCCGGCTTCGACCCCCGCCTTCCCGGTGCTCCTCGGAGCACGACCCGGAGTCGTCAGGTCCGAGGGTGCCGCAGGCGGGCCGTCGGCCTGCTACGCGCGGAAGCGCTCGCTGACGGCTTCCCAGTCGACCACGTTCCAGAAGGCGTTCAGGTAGTCTGCCCGCCGGTTCTGGTAGTTCAGGTAGTAGGCGTGCTCCCACACGTCGACGCCCAGGAGTGGCGTCAGGCCTTCCATCAACGGCGAGTCCTGGTTGGGCCGCGCGATGACGGACAGTCCGTCCTCGCCGGTCACGAGCCAGGCCCAGCCGCTGCCGAACTGGCCGAGCGCGGCGGCCACGAATTGCCCCTTGAACTGGTCGAAGCTGCCGAAGCGAATGTCGATGGCGGTGGCGAGGTCGCCGCTCGGTGCGCCGCCGCCGTTCGGGCTCATCACCGACCAGAACAGCGAGTGGTTGGCGTGGCCTCCGCCGTGGTTGCGGACGGCGCCGCGGATGGAGGCGGGCACCTCGTCCATGTTCCGCAGCAGGTCCTCGACGCTCCGGGCCGCCAGGTCGTCGTGGCCTTCGAGCGCGGCGTTCAGGTTGGCGACGTACACCCCGTGGTGCTTGTCGTGGTGAATCTCCATCGTCCGCGGGTCGATGTGCGGCTCGAGTGCGTCGAACGGGTAGGCCAGGTCCGGAACTGCGTGCATGGCTGTCTGCTCCTCCTCTCAGGGGGACGGTGATTCTGCGACCGCCGATTCTGCCATGACTGGCGGTCCTTCCGGCAGTTGGCTATTCTCCGCCCGATGACATTCTTCGAGTGGCTCGCGAGTGTGGGTGACGGCTCCCATGAAATCACGACGCCTTTCATGGTGTTCGCCCTGTTGTCCCTGGTGACGTTCGGCGGCCTGCTGGCCGTCACCGGCAAGCTGGTGCTGGGGGCTCTCCGCGCTCTGTGGAGCACGGGAGGGCGTGGCTGAAGCCACGTCGCCCGCCTGACGCAGCCAGGTTGTGGCGCCAGCGACGCGGCTGGCGCGAGCCAGGCTAGCGGAGCTTCTCCTCCACGAACTCTACGTGGCGGCGGACCTTCGGGTCGTACTTCCGCAGCCGCAGCTTCTCCTGGCTGAGCTTCTTGTTCTTCGTGGTGGTGTAGAAGTAGCCGGTGCCGGCGCTCGATACGAGCTTGATCTTCTCTCTCACGATGTCGTCTCCGATGCGTTCCGGCGCCCGGGCTCGGCAGGGAAGGGGCGAGGGCGGAATGGCGGGGCCGACGGGACTCGAACCCGCGACCTCCGGCGTGACAGGCCGGCATTCTAACCAGCTGAACTACGACCCCTGAGTCCGTTCCTCGTTGCTCCCCGCTCTGCCTCCGTGCCGACTGCCGTCCCGTTTTGGGCCGGCGTCTCTGCGTGCCGTGTTGTGTCGCGTGTTTCCGTCGGCTGCTTCCATCGTCCGGGTAGCCGCCTCCCTGGTGGGAGGTGGGGGATTTGAACCCGCGACCCCCTGCGTGTAAAGCAGGTGCTCTACCCCTGAGCTAACCTCCCGGCCTGCCCGGCGCCGCACAGACGGCCGCGCCTGCAAGCCGCGCAGGACGCGAGATCCTAGATCAGGCCGGGGCCAGCGTCAACGAGTCGTGCGGCGCCTCGCCGGCGACGCCTCCAGGCCCGGAGGCACGGGCGGCAACCGACCGCCGGATCCGGCCTCTCGAAGGGTTCCGCGGCGGGCCTTCCCGGTGCTACGATTCTGCGCCCTTGCTGGCCTTGAGTGACGGTTTCGGGCGCGTTCGTCGCGCCCGGATGCCTCCCGGCAGCCTCCGCTCCACTGAATGGAGTGGAAGATGGATCAGAAAGCCTGGCCCGGTGAAACGGGCCCCGAGACAGCGACGCGGCCGAGAACAGCGCCGTCGCCGCGACCGCGACCAGCACACCGCCGCCCGACCGGAGTGGCGCAGCTGGTGGAAGCCGAGGTCAGTGAAGACGCCGGCGCGACCTTCGATGACGGCGCGAAGGTGTGGGACCTGGTGTTGCTCTGGCGGCACTGCGTCGAGGTGGACGGGGACCTGGATGCGCTCGTCAGCCGTCTGAATCCCTTTCTTCGCACCGTCCTCGTGGGGATCGGGCGAAGCTACGGGAACGACCTGAGCCACGATCTGGTGGACGACGTGACGCAGGAGATCTACGTTCGCCTGCTGCAGAACGATCGCAGGGTGCTGCGGGACTGCCGCGCCCGCTCGACGGCGACGATCGAGTCCTACCTGCGCCACGTCGCCCGCAGCACGCTGGTCGACTGGATGCGCGCCCGCCGGGCGATGAAGCGCGGTCGCGCCATTCACGTGAGCATCGACAGCGATGCGACCAGGACGCTGGACCTGCCGAGCGCGGCGCCCAGCCCGGTCGACACGATGTACTCGACTCAGCTGCGCGGCCGCTTCCGCCGGGAGTGCCGCAGCGTTGCCCGCGGGCGGGGAACCGCGCTCCGCGACACCTGGATCACGGAGCGGCTGGTTGTTGACGGCTGGGGCACGCGCGAGACGGCCCATTCTCTGCGGCTGTCGCCCGCGACGGTGAACACGGTGCTCTGCCGCATGCGCCGAGAGCTCCGTCGCCGCGGCCTGATGGTGCCGCCGCGACTCAACACGCCCCGCTGATCTCGACTGTCCCGGCCACGGCGCCGCCCGAATCCCGCCCGCAAGCCCTCCACTCTCGCTATCGACTTGTGCAATAATGGCCAACTTTGCTGATGTCGCCAGCGGGCCTCCCGGGTCCCGGCCGGCCGGGTTGCGGGAGCGACCTTCCGGTCTTGATGCGGCAGCAGATGACTGGTGTGAACTGGAGGCCTCTGAACGTGGAGCACAAGGCAGAGCATCGACCTGTGCGTCTGGGCGGTTCGCTGAGCGGGCTCGAACCCCGCGACCGGCGCTCCCGGCAGATGACCAAGGTGTTCAAGGCGCTGTCGGACTCGACCCGGCAGAACATCCTGCACCTGCTCGAGGACCGGCAGCGCTGCGTCGGCGACATCGTCGGCGAGTTCGAACTGTCCCAGCCGACGATCTCGCGCCACCTCTCGGTGCTGAAGGAGGCCGACCTGGTAATCGACCAGAGGCGTGGCCAGAACGTGATCTACCGGCTGAACGACCAGGCCCTCTCCGAGTCCATGCGGAGTTTCTTCGGCCAGTTTCGGAGCTGCCAGGACTCGCTGCGCGGCCCCCGTTCCCGAGAGTCCTCGGCACGCAGGTAGCCCGGTCGAGGCTGCGGCACGGGCAATGCGAGACGACGAGCGGTTCCGTTAGGGTGTCGCGTCCTCGTGGCGGTGTAGCTCAGCCGGTCAGAGCAAGCGGCTCATATCCGCTGTGTCGGGGGTTCGAGTCCCTCCACCGCCACCATTCACGGCCCGGACGGCAGCCGTGACCGCCTCTGCCGCTCCGGGGCCGCAGGCGCCTTCGTCCGGCCCGCTGGAAGCCGCGGTCGACGCCTGCCTGCAAAGGCATCTGGGGGATCCGGGCGCGAATGGCGGCGCTCCCGTCGTCGTCGGCTTCTCCGGCGGTCCGGACTCGAGCGCCCTTCTCGGCGTGTTCCGCGGCGGACGTCCCGGCGCCTCCTGGAGGGCGGTGGCGGTGCACGTCGACCACGGCCTCGACGACGGATCACGGGGCCGGGCGTTGGCTGCCTCCGAGATCGCCGCCCGGCTTTCCGTGCCGTTCGAGCTCCATCGGGCCGAGCCCAGGCCGTCGGGCCGGAGCCCGGAGGAGTGGGCGCGTGCCGAGCGCTACCGGCTGCTTTCGGCGGCCGCGCGGGCGCACGGCGCCGTGGCGATTCTCGTCGCCCATCACCGGCTGGACCAGGCCGAGACGGTTCTGCTGCGGATGCTCCAGGGCAGCGGCGTCGGGGGGCTGGCGGCCATGTCTTCGGCTTCCAGTCATCTCGGCGTGCCGCTTCTGCGGCCGCTGCTCGAGTTCCGGCCCGAGCTGCTGGCCAGCTGCGCCGCCCGAACGGGAATCCGGCCGGTCGACGATCCGACCAACCGCTCTCTCGGTCCCCGCCGCAACCTCGTCCGTCGGCGCCTGCTTCCCCTTCTGGCTCGTGAGGCGCCCGATTCGGTCGAGCGCCTGATCCGCCTGGCCGCCGCCGCCCGAACGGCCGAGCGCACCGTCGCACGGCTGATCGACCGGGCACTCCTGCCGCAGCCCGGCCACGAGAGCTGCGAGGTCGAGCTCGCGGCGCTCGCCCTGCTGCCCGCGGCGCTCTGGCCGGCCGGCCTCTCCAGGCTTCACCGTCTCGCGGGCGCAACGTATCCCCCGCCCCGCGGCGCGCGGCGCGAGCTTCAAAGACAGATGGACCTGCGTCAGCGGCTCGGATGCTCCGTCGGCTGCGACTGCGGCGGAGGCTGGCGCTGGGAGCAGCGGCGCGACCGGCTGCGCCTGCTCCGACATCCTTCGACCGCCGGCAGGGCCGACAACCTGCTAGGGTGACAGCCCTTTGGCGATTTCTCCGTACCTCTGGCAGGAACACGGCCTCTGGCTGGAATCCGCCGCTGTCGGCGGCTGTTGCTCAGCGCACGTGAGACGCTCCACGACCCCATGAACGCGACGCTCAAGAACCTCCTCATGTGGGCCGCCATCTTCGTGATGGTGATCCTCATCTTCAACCTCTTCAACCAGGGCGCGTCGCGTCGCGGCGAGATCGTCTACAGCGACTTCATTGACGATGTCGAGAAGGACCGCATCGAGGAGGTGACGATCGACAAGGAGGGCGAGATTAACGGCACCTACCGGAACCGTCCGCGCGACGGCTCGGGCGACGGCAGCTTCACCACGCGGGCGCTGCCGGACGACTCGGGGCTCGTGTCCCTGCTGCGCGAGAAGGGCGTGCGGATTCAGGTCGAGGAGGTGAAGCAGAACACGCTGACGATGCTCCTGGTCACCTGGGCCCCGCTGCTCCTGATCGTCGGCCTCTGGATCTTCTTCATGCGCCAGATGCAGAGCGGCGGCAATCGCGCCCTCTCCTTCGGCAAGAGCAAGGCCAAGCTGCTGAACGCGTCCGGCAGGAAGGTCACGTTCAAGGACGTGGCCGGAATCGAGGAGGCGAAGGAGGAGCTGACCGAGATCGTCGACTTCCTCAAGGAGCCCCAGAAGTTCCAGAAGCTCGGCGGCAGGATCCCGAAGGGCGTTCTGCTGATGGGCCCGCCCGGAACCGGCAAGACCCTGCTGGCCCGGGCCATCGCCGGCGAAGCGAGCGTGCCGTTCTTCTCCATCTCCGGTTCGGACTTCGTCGAGATGTTCGTCGGCGTGGGCGCCAGCCGGGTCCGCGACCTGTTCGAGCAGGGCAAGAAGAACGCCCCCTGCATCATCTTCATCGACGAGATCGACGCCGTCGGGCGCCACCGTGGCGCCGGGCTGGGCGGCGGTCACGACGAGCGCGAGCAGACCCTGAACCAGTTGCTGGTGGAGATGGACGGCTTCGAGACGAACGAGGGCGTGATCCTGATTGCCGCCACGAACCGCCCGGACGTGCTGGATCCGGCTCTGCTGCGGCCCGGGCGTTTCGACCGCCGCGTGGTCGTCGACCGCCCGGACATCGCCGGCCGTCTCGGCATCCTGAAGGTTCACAGCCGCAAGATCCCCCTGGATCCGGACGTCGACCTCCAGGTGCTGGCCCGCGGCACTCCTGGTTTCTCCGGCGCCGACTTGGCGAACCTGGTGAACGAGGCGGCGCTGATCGCCGCGCGCCGCAACCGCAAGAAGGTCGACATGGACTCCTTCGAGTTCGCCAAGGACAAGGTGATCATGGGCGCCGAGCGCAAGACCATGATGCTCACCGAGGAGGAGAAGGAGGTCACCGCGTACCACGAGGCAGGCCACGCCCTGGTCGCCGCCTTCATGCCCGAGGCGGATCCGCTGCACAAGATCACGATCATCCCCCGGGGCCGCGCCCTCGGCCTGACGATGCAGCTCCCCACCGAGGACAAGCACACCTACCGGCGCAAGTACGTGGAGACGCAGATCGCGATCCTCATGGGCGGCCGGGTGGCCGAGGAACTGAGTCAGGACGACATCACCACCGGCGCCGGGAACGACATCGAGCGCGCCACGGACATGGCTCGGCAGATGGTCTGCGAATGGGGCATGTCCGACCTGGGGCCGCTCAACTTCGGCGAGAAGAGCGAACCGGTGTTCCTGGGCCGGGACTTCAGCCAGCGGTCCGATCACTCGGACAGCACGGCGCAGTCCATTGACGGGCAGATCCAGGCGATTGTGCAGCAGGGCTACTCCGAGGCGCATCGCATCCTCTCGGAGCACCGCGATCTGCTCGAGGCCCTGGCCAGGGAACTCCTCGAGCTGGAGTCGATCGAGGGCGAGCGCGTCTACGAGCTCATCCTGGAAGCCACCGGCCAGGATCTGGCGCCGTCGCGTCCGGTGACGCGAATTCCCGACTTCGAGCCGCCGGACGACGGCGAGTCGGCGGCGACGAGGGATGCCCCGCCAGCGCCGGACGTCACGGGCAACCCCGAACCGGCGACGCTCGCCGAGCGGCAGGACCCGGAACCCGTTCCGCTGCCGGTGCCGAGACCGGAGAGCTAGCGACGCCGACTCTGGAGCAGCTGGTCGAGGCCCTGAGCTGGACGGACCTGGTCGAACTGCTGGTCGTCGGCCTGGTCGTCTACAACCTTCTGTTGCTGATACGAGGCACGGCCGGGGTGCGCATCCTGGTCGGCCTGCTG
This sequence comes from Thermoanaerobaculia bacterium, assembly GCA_965200575.1. Lineage (GTDB taxonomy): Bacteria > Acidobacteriota > Thermoanaerobaculia > Multivoradales > Multivoraceae > Multivorans. The sequence goes on from OZ241363.1 coordinate 3,719,450, forward strand.
GTGCTGGGCGGTGTCGGCGGAGTGTCGGCGCTTCTGGACATGCGAACGCTGCAGGCTTCGGTCAGGAACCTGCTGCCGCTGCTGCCGGTCGTCATCGTCGTCCTGTTCCAGAACCAGATTCGGAGCGCCCTGGCGCGTGTAGGTCGCTATCCGCTGCTGCAGCAAGGCGGCTCTTCCCAGGGCGGCGAGTCGCGGATCGACGACATCGTCACCGCTGCCAGGGACCTGTCGAGCCAGCGGATCGGTGCGCTGATCGTGGTCGAGCGGATGGACGGTCTGCGCGATTTCGCGGAGAACGGCATCGCCGTGGACGCCGCCCTGTCGCACGACCTTCTCGTGACCGTCTTCACGCCCGGGACGCCGCTCCACGACGGCGCCGTCATCGTGCAGAAGAGCCGCATTGCTGCGGCCGCCTGCTTCCTGCCGCTGACCAGCGCCCGGCTGTCGAACGACCAGGGGACCCGCCACCGGGCAGCCGTCGGCATCACCGAGCAGACCGATGCGATCGTGGTCGTCGTCTCGGAGGAAACGGGCGGCATCTCGGTTGCCGGTGAAGGTCGTCTGACCAGCCGGATCCCCGGCGGCGCCCTGCGCGGCGAGCTCGAGCGTCTGATCGGCAGCGGCGAGGGGTAAAGGGGGAGATGAGCGAACGCGCCCACATCTGGACTCTCCGCTCGCTGGCGGTGGCGGTTGCCGTGGGCATCTGGTTGCCGACCTCCTATCTGCCCCGTCTCGAGGAGACGAGGATGCGGCCCACGCTGATCGAGGAGAACGTGGCAGCTCGCCTCTCGATCCCCGACCTGGAGCGGCTGACCGTCCTGAGCTTCGAGCCGCGTGGCGTCGAGGTCCGCATCCGAGGCCGCTCCGAGCAGATGGACTCGCTGGATCCGGGCCAGGTCCGCGTGCGGGTGCCGCTGCCGGACGACGTGTTCCGGGGCGCCGTCTACAACGGTCCGCGAGAGATCGAGATCGTGCTCGGCGTGGAGAACGTCAGGCTGCCCGACGAGCAGATGGAGGCGGTTTCCGTCGCCCCGGATCGCCTCACCCTTCTGGTGGACGAGGAGATATCGACCTTGGTCCCGGTCGAGGTCACCTGGGTGGGCGAACCGATCGGCGGCGTCGCCGTGGACCTGCCGAACGTGCGGGTCGAGCCGGCCGAGGTGACCGTGCGCGGCTCGCGTTCGGAGATCAACAGGCTCGGATCCGCGGTGGCGGGTCCGGTGGACATCACGGGCCGCGGGCTCGACTTCACCGCCGAGCAGGTCCGGGTCCGACTCGGCAGCGAACACGTCCAGGTCATGTCGCCAACGATCGTGGACGTGTTCGTGCCGATGGTCTCCCGGTGATCGGCCTGCCCTGCTACCGGCCTTCCACCGACCCTTTCCGCTTCGCTGACCAGTGACTCGTCGCCTGTTCGGTACGGACGGCGTCCGGGGCGTCTTCGGCGTCCCGCCGATTGACCGGCAGACCGTGCGTGCGGTCGGCTTCTGTTTCGCCCGCGCCTGCCGTGCCGCCGCGCCGCAGTCCGACAGCCCGCCGTTCCTGGTCGTGGGCGGCGACACCCGCGCCAGCCGCGTCGAGATCACCGCCTGGCTGGGCTCGGCCCTCCGCGCCGCCGGATGCGACGTTCGCTCGGCCGGCGTCGTGCCGACCCCGGGGCTGGTCCACCTCGTCACCGAACTCGGCGCTGCTGGCGGAATCGTCGTCTCCGCCAGCCACAACCCGCACACCGACAACGGCCTGAAGCTCATCGGCAGGGACGGCTTCAAGATCGACCCGGAAGCGGAACGGGAGATCGAGCGCCAGGTTGCGGCGGGGCTCTCGGGCGCCTCGGTTTCGGCGGCGGACGGCCGATCCGGCCGCCTCTCCGCCAGCCGAGACGCGGCGGCCGAGGCGCCGCAACCGGCTGATCGCCCGGGGTCCGTCGATGGGCAGTGCCAGCCGATGGAGGTGCGGGAAGCGCCGGGCGCCGTGGATTCGCTCGCTGACGTGGTCGACGAACCCGGGCTGGGCGAGCTGTACCTGCACCGCCTGTTTGCCATCCTGCCCGCCGAACGCCCGCTGGCCGGTTTGAAGATCGCCGTCGACGCGGCGAACGGCGCCGCGTCCTCGCATGCGGAACCGCTGTTCACTGGCCTCGGTGCGCGCTGCCGGGTAACCTGCGCCCGGCCTGATGGTCGCAACATCAATCACGGCTGCGGCTCGACCTTCAGCGACCGCATCGCCGCCTTCACCCGCGACACGGGCAGCGACCTGGGCGTGGCCCTCGACGGCGACGGCGACCGAGTGCTCCTGGCCGACCACCGGGGCCGCATCCTGGACGGCGACGCCCTGCTTCACGTCTGGGCCTCGCATCTCGCGGCCGCGGGCGAGCTTCCGGGACGGCGTGTCGTGGCCACGACCCTCTCGAACGTGGGCCTGGAACAGGCGCTTGAAACGGTCGACGTCCGTGTCCTGCGTTGTGGCGTCGGCGACCGCGAGGTGGTCGAGACGATGCGCCGCGAGGGAATCCGGCTGGGCGGCGAGCAATCGGGCCATCTCGTCGACCTGGAGCACGGAACGACCGGCGACGGCCTGCTCACGGGCGCCGTCATCGCCTGCATCGTGGCCGAATCGGGGCGTTCGCTGGCCGACATTGCCGCGGGCTTCCACCGCCTGCCGCAGACCCTGCGCAATGTCCGGGTGCGGGAGAAGCGGCCGCTCGACACGGTCCGGGGCCTGCAAGGCGCAGTGGCGGCTGCGGAGCTCGACCTCGGCGGAGCGGGCCGGGTGCTGCTGCGCTACAGCGGCACCGAGCCCCTGGCGCGAGTGATGATCGAAGGCCCGGACCAGCAGCGGATCGATGCACTCTGCGGCCGCATCGTCGCCGTTCTGGAGAAGGAGCTGGGCTGCTGACCGTCCGGCGGCTCGGGGGCCGCGACTTGTCGGATCTGCGGGCGTTGCCCGAGGCAGCGGGCGGACTTCGCGGACCCCGCACCACCGGCGCGTCGGCCGCGACGCGACTCGCGGCCAGGATCCGGACATGACCGCTCGGCCCTGGATCATGGTGGTCGACGACGAAGCCGGGTCGCGGCAGTCCATGGCCATCGCCCTGGAGAAGAGCGGCTACCGGGTCCGCATCTTCGACGACGGCGCTCCTGCCCTGGCCTTTGCCGAGCGGGAACCGGACGTCCGCCTGGCGGTGTGCGACCTGCGCATGCCGGGCATGGACGGGCTGACGTTCCTCAGCCGGGTGCGGGAGCAGAAGCTTGACCTCGCCGTGATCCTGGTGACCGGCTTCGGCACCATCGAATCCGCGGTGGAGGCGATGCGCGTCGGCGCCGACGACTACGTCACCAAGCCCGTGGACCTGTACGAGCTGCGGGGCCGGGTCGACAAGCTGGTCGAGAACTGGCAACTGCGCGACGAGGTCGAGAACCTGCGCGAGATGCTCGACGATCGCTTCGGCTTCGACGCCATCGTCGGCCAGTCGCAGGCGATGGAGCAGCTGTTCCGGCAGATGCGTCAGGTGGCGCCGAGCTCGGCGTCGGTCCTGATCCTGGGCGACAGCGGCACCGGCAAGGAGCTGGTGGCCAAGGCCCTGCACCATGCGAGCCCGCGCAAGCGGGAGCGGTTTCTGGCGCTCAACTGCGGCGCCATCCCCCAGGAGATCCTGGAGAGCGAGCTGTTCGGCCACGAGAGGGGTTCCTTCACCGGCGCGGTCGCGCGCAAGGTCGGCAAGCTGGAACTTGCGGCGCGCGGCACCCTGTTCCTGGACGAGATCAGCGAGCTGATTCCCGAGCTCCAGGTCAAGCTGCTCCGGGTGCTCGAGGAACGGCAGATCATGCGAGTCGGCGGCGACAAGCTGATCGACGTCGACTTCCGGCTGCTCGCGGCCACGAACCGCAACCTGGAGCAGGCGGTTGAAGCCGGCTCCTTCCGCGAGGACCTCTACTACCGGCTCAAGGTCGTGACCCTGCGCCTGCCGCTGCTGCGGGACCGCATCGAGGACATTCCGCTGCTCGCCGACCACTTCCTGCGCCAGTTCGCGGCCCGCGAGGGGAAGCCGGCAATGCGGCTCTCCGCCGACGCCCTCTCGCAACTCTCGCGCTGCCGCTGGCAGGGCAACGTCCGCGAGCTCCGCAACGTGCTGGAGACCGTGGCTGTTTTCCACCCGGGCGGCCGCATAGCCAGGAGGGACCTGCCGCCGGAGATCCTGGAAGGCGCCGAGCCGTCCGCCGAAGCGCCCGTCCAGCCGGTACACGGCGAGCCGCGAACCATGGCCGAGATCGAACGCAGCGCGATACTGCAGACCCTCGACCGCACCGGCGGCAAGCGAGCCGAAGCCGCCCGCCTCCTGGGCATAGGCGTCCGCACCCTGCAGCGCAAGCTGAAGGAGTACCGCGAGAAGGGCCTGCTCTGAACCGGCGAAGACACGGGCCGAGCCGGTAGCATCGCACGATGGTCGGTCTGTCGGTGAACGTGGACCATGTCGCGACGCTGCGGCAGGCGCGGCTGGTGGGCTATCCGAGTCCGGTGAAGGCCGCTCGCCTGGCCGAGGCGGCGGGGGCGTTCGGGATCACCGTGCACCTTCGGCAGGACCGGCGCCACATTCAGGATCAGGACGTGGTCGATCTGAAGGCGTCCGCTGCGGGTCGGTTGAACCTGGAGATTGCCGCCGAAGAGCCGATGCTGCGGTTCGCCGAGCAGGTGCGTCCGGCTCAGGTGACCCTGGTACCCGAACGGCCGGACGAGGTGACGACGGAGGGCGGCCTCGACCTGCTGCGCCGCGGCGCCGAGGTGCGGCAGGCTGCGCGGCGGCTCTCCGGTGCCGGCATCCGGGTCGCCGTCTTCGTCGATCCCGATCCCGAGCAGATAACCGCGCTTGCCGACCTGGCCGGCCGGTCGGACCTGGTCGGCTTCGAGTTGAACACGGACGCCTGGAGCCGTGCCTCGGGCGATTCCCTGGAGGCCGAGCTGGAGCGGCTGGAGCGAGCGGCCGAACCAGGTCTGGCGGCCGGGCTGGAGGCGTACGCCGGGCACGGACTGACCGTCGAGAACGTGGGCCGAGTGGCGGCCATCCCGAGCGTGACCGAGTTGAACATCGGCCATGCGATCGTGTCGCGCGCGGTGCTCGTCGGCATGGACATGGCGGTCCGGGAGATGCTCGCGGCGATGGACGCCGGTGTACGTGCGTCCGGTTAGCGCCGCTGGCAGCGGCCCGGACGCCGCGCCCGGGCGCGAGCCGCCGGCCCGCCTGCGTGAGAGCGGAATGACCGTGTCGCCGGCAGACCGGGCCGCCGTCCTGCGGCGGGAGATTCACCGCCACGAGCGCCTGTACCACGTCGACGCGGCGCCGGAGATCAGCGATCGCGCGTTCGACCGGCTGATGGCGGAGCTGGCGGAGATCGAGGAAGCGAGTCCCGAACTCCGAACCGCCGACAGCCCGACCCGACGGGTGGGCGGCGAACCGGTGGAGGGGTTCGAGCAGATCGAGCACGAGCCGCCCATGCTGTCGCTCGACAACACCTACGACCGCGGCGAGCTGTCGGCCTGGCTCGAGCGGCTGGTGCGGATGCTGCCCGACGAGGAGCTTCAGTTCACCTGCGAGCTGAAGGTGGACGGCGTCTCGCTCTCGCTGCTCTACGAGGGCGGCGTGCTGACCGAGGCGGCGACGCGCGGCAACGGGCGCGTGGGCGATGTGGTCACCGCCAACGCCCGCACCATCCGCGCCCTGCCGCTCCGGCTCCCTCCGGAGGCGCCGGCCCGGCTGCGGGTGCGCGGCGAGGCCTACATACCCTGCAGCGAGTTCAGGCTGTTGAACGCCGAGCGGGAAGCCGACGGCAAGGAGCTCTACGCCAACCCGCGCAACACCACGGCCGGCGCAGTGCGCTTGCTGGACAGCCGCGACGCGGCGAAGCGCCGGCTCCACTTCTTCGCCTACGAGTGGGTGCAGACCGGCGTTGCCGACCCCGACGCCGGGCCGGCGCCCCGGAGGCAGAGCGACGGTCTGGAAGCCCTGACCGCGCTCGGCCTGCCGGTGGGCGCCAACTGGCGGCGCTGCTGCACGGAGGAGGAAATCGTCGCCTACTGCAACGAGTGGCAGGAGCGGCGCCCCGAGCTCGACTTCGACATCGACGGCGTGGTCGTCAAGCTGAACGATCCCGAGCTTCGCGAGCGAGTCGGCGCCACCTCGAAGGCGCCCCGCTGGGCCGTGGCCTTCAAGTTCGAGGCCGAGCAGGCCGAAACGGTGGTACAGGCGATCAACGCCCAGGTCGGCCGCACCGGCGCCGTGACCCCGGTCGCCGAGCTCGAACCGGTGCTTGTCGCCGGCACCACGGTGCGCCGCGCCACGCTGCACAACTACGAGGACCTGGCGCGCAAGGACGTGCGCGTCGGCGACGCCGTGGTGATCGAGAAGGGCGGCGACATCATCCCCAAGGTGGTCTCGGTCATCGAGGATCGCCGGAATCCCGAGTCGCGCCCGTTCCTCCCGCCCGAACGCTGCCCGGTCTGCGATGAGGGCCTGCATCGGTTCGAGGAGGAGGTGGCGCTGCGCTGCGTGAATGCCGCCTGCCCGGCCGTGCTGAGCGAGGCAATTCGCCACTTCGCGTCTCGCAACGCGATGGACATCGAGGGCGCCGGCGACTGGCTGGTCGGCGAACTGGTGCGCGCCGAACTCGTCCGCGACCCGGCCGATCTCTACGGCCTGACTGTCGAGCAGCTCGCCGACCTCCGCAAGACGAACGGAGCGCGGCTGGGCGAGAAGGCGGCGGCCCGCACAGTGGAAAGCCTCGCGGAAGCCAGGGGTCGCCCTCTCGCGCGCCTGATCCTTGCCCTCGGCATTCGTCTGGTCGGCGAGACGGCCGCCACCATCCTCGCCGCCCGCTTCCGCAGCATCGAGGCTCTTGCCACCGCGCCCGCCGAGGCGCTGGAGGAGATCGACGGCATCGGCGCCGGCATTGCGGCATCGGTTCGCGCTTTCCTCGATTCGGAGCGCAACCGCGAAGTGCTGGCCCGCCTCAGTGCCGCCGGCGTGCGGCTGGAGGACCCGGAGGAGGAAGACGGCGATTCGCCGGAGGGGACAGCCGCGCTGGACGGCCGGACCCTGGTCCTGACCGGCACGCTTTCGGGACTCACGCGCAGCGAAGCCGCCGCCCGTATCCGGGAGCAGGGCGGCCGCGTCACGGGTTCGGTCAGCAGCCGGACGGACTACCTGGTCGCCGGGCAGAAGGCGGGCAGCAAGCTCCGCAAGGCGGAGCAGCTCGGCGTCGCGGTGCTGGACGAGGCCGACCTCCTGGCCTTGCTGTCAGGCTCGCCCGAACCTGCCGCCGGCTGAGCGAATCGGGTCCCGGCAGCCAACACTCGAGCCGGCAGGTCCGAGGGGCTTCATGGGGCAGGAGGCAAGCGACTGTCGACAGCCTCACGGGCGAGCACGACCTTCCGCCGCGCAGCCGACCGCAGAGGGCGCCACCCCGGCCACTTCGAGAGTGCCCGCATCCCCTGCAGCCCCCGCGGGCCTGACGGCGGGCCTGCAGCCCGTGGGGCCTGAAGGCGGCAACACGCCGGACCCCCAAAGTATGCTGACGGGGCTGTGGAACTGGTCGGTTTCTTCTTCCGCTACGCTCGGCGCTACCTGCACTGGGGGCTCCTGGCGCTGGCGGCGATCGTGGTCTACGGCGTTGCCACGGTCGCCTTCGTCGGGCTGATCAACCCGATGTTCGGCGAGGTGCTGCTCGCCAGCGAGGACCAGATCCGGGACTTGCCCGTCGGCGGGCTGGGGGCCGGCGACGGCGAGGAAGCCGATGCGGCGACCGGGCTGTTCGCGCCCATGGAGGCCTGGACCGCGAGCCTGCGGACGGCGGCCGGCGAGCTCTACGAAGACCTGAAGCGGTGGGCAGGCGTCGAAGGCAGGCGCGAGGTGTTCTTCGTGCCGATCCTGATCGTGCTGGCGGTGCTGCTCCGAAGCCTGATGGCGTTCGTCTCGGGCTACTCCTTCCAGCGTGCGGGCCTGGGGATAACGACCGACATCCGCAACGACCTGTACCGCCACATCATCAACCAGTCGAGCCGGTTCCATCAGCGCTACACCTCCGGCGAGCTCTACAGCCGGGTGGTCAGCGACGTCGCCAAGCTTCAGAACGCGGTGGCGGCGCGCCTGTTCGACGTCTTCATGTCGGTCGCGATGCTGCTGTTCTACAGCGGCCTGCTGCTCACGATCCACTTCACGATGGCGGTCGTGTCGCTGTTCGCGGCGCCTCTGTTCGCCTTCCTGCTCGCCCGTTTCGGCAAGGGGATGCGGAAGGTCACTCACCGCAGCCAGGAGCGCATGGCCGATCTGTCGGGGTTCCTCAGCGAGGGCATTCGGGGCAACCGGGTAGTCAAGGCCTTCGGCATGGAGGAGTTCGAGTGCCGCCGGTTCGAGACCGCCACCCGCGGCCACCTGCTGGCCAACCTCAGGGCGCAGTTCCTGTCGACGCTGTCGAGCCCGGTGATCGAGTCGACCGCGGCGGTCGGCGGCGCGGCCCTGGTCGTGTACGCCGGCCTGACGATCCGCGACGGGCGCCTGACCTTCGACGGTTTCTTCCAGTTCCTGCTCGTTCTCATGATGATGTACGACCCGATCCGCAAGCTGAACAAGGTGAACCTGGTGCTGCAGGAGGCGGTGGCCTGCAGCCACAGGATCCACGACCTGATGCGGGTCGAGAACGAGATCGTCGACCGCCCCTCGGCCCGCCCGATCCACGGGCTCGAGCAGGGCGTTCGCTTCGAGAACGTGTCCTTCGACTACGAGGAGACAGGGCACGGCCGGTCGGTGCTCAACCGGGTGGACCTCGAGCTCTGTCGGGGCGAGGTGCTGGCGCTCGTCGGCTCGTCGGGCGCGGGCAAGTCCACCCTGGTCAACCTGCTGCCCCGCTTCTTCGATCCGGCGGCAGGCCGGGTCCTGGTCGACGGCACGGACATTCGCGACCTGCCGCTCGCGAATCTGCGGTCGCTGATCGGCATCGTCACCCAGGAGACGGTGCTGTTCAACGACACGGTGCGCAACAACATCGCCTACGGCCGCGACGACCTGCCTCTGGAGAAGGTGCGGATGGCGGCTGCCGCCGCCTGGGCGGACGAGTTCATCATGGCCATGCCCGAGGGCTACGACACGGTCATCGGCGAGAGCGGCCAGAACCTCTCCGGCGGCCAGCGTCAGCGGCTGGCGATCGCCCGGGCGCTGCTCAAGAATGCCCCCATCCTGATCCTCGACGAGGCGACCTCCCACCTGGACACCGAGTCCGAGGCGGTCGTGCAGCGGGCGGTCTACAACCTGATGGAGGGTCGCACCGCCCTGGTCATCGCGCATCGGCTGTCGACGGTGCAGAGGGCCGACCGGATCGTCGTGCTGGACAGCGGGTCGATCGTGGAAGAGGGCGACCACGAAGGGCTGCTCGAGCAGGGCGGCGTGTACAAGCGGCTCTACGACCTGCAGTTCCATGGTTGACTCGACGGCTGCCGGCAGCGCTTCCGGGGCCTTGCCCGAGACGCTCCTGGAGGCGTTGCGGCGAGCGGCTGTCGACTGGCCGGAGCGCGGCATCACCCTGATCGATTCGCGCGGTCGCGTCGAGGGGCGACGCACCTGGCCGGTGCTGCGCGAACAGGTCGAGGCGGCAGCCGGTCGCCTGGTCACCCTGGGCGTTCGCCGGGGCGACCGGGTGCTGATCTGCCTGCCGACCTCCTGGTCATGGTTCGAGATCTGGTTCGGCGCGGTCCGCCTGGGCGCCCTGCCCGCCGCGGCGGCGCCGCCGCGCGCTCTGGGGTCGCCGCGCAACCAGATCTCGAAGGCGCTGGCAGTGAACGCGATGCTCGACGCCCGCTGGATGGTCTGCAGCGAGACGGTCAGCGAGCAGGTGCGCCAGGTCGCCGCCGCGAGCGACGCCGTCGGCCCGCCGCCGGACGTGCTCACGACTGCCCGGTTCCAGGCCATCGCCCCGTCGTCCCTGCCGGACCTGCCCGCCCCACGCGGCGACGACTCGGCCTTCCTGCAGCTGACCAGCGGCTCGACCGGGCATCAGCGCGCCGTGGTCATCGGCCACGCCTCGGCGACCTGGAGCGCCCGCGCCAGCATGGAGGTGGTGGCGGCCCCGCACGGCGGTCGGCTGATGGACGCGCTGGTCGGCTGGCTGCCGCTCTACCACGACATGGGGCTGGGTGGCTGCCTGCTCGCGTCCCTGCTCACCGGCGCAGAGCTGATCATGCTGAACCCGCGCGCCTTCCTGGGGCGGCCCTGGTTGTGGCTGGAGCAGTTCAGGCGCACGAAGATGGCCATGTCGGCGGCGCCGAACTTCTCCTATCGCCAGTGCGTCGAGCGGATCGGAGACGACCGCCTCGCCTCGCTGGACCTCTCCGGCTGGCGCGATGTCTGCAGCGGCTCCGAGATGGTCCGCGCCGAAACGATGGCGGAGTTCACCAGCCGCTTCGAGGCGGCCGGGCTTGATCCGGGCTCGGTGCGGGCGTCTTACGGCATGGCCGAGAACACCCTGCTCATCTCGATGAGCCAGACGACGGACGGCCTGCGGACGGCGGCTCCTGCCGACGGTGGCCCCGAGGTCACCTCGAACGGCCCGGCGATGCCCGAGTCGAAGATCGAGATCGCGGCGCCCGACGGCCGGTCGCTGCCGGTCGGCCAGGTCGGCGAGATTCGGCTGCGCTCGCCGTCCATGATGCAGGGCTACTGGAACGACCCGACGGCGACGGCCGAGGTCCTGCGCGACGGTTGGCTCCACACCGGCGATCTGGGCTTCCTGAACCGCGACGGCGAGGTACACATTACCGGTCGCCTGAAGGAGATACTCATTCTGGCCGGCTCGAACGTCATGCCTCACGAGATCGAATGGCTGGCGGAATCCGTCCTCGGCGCCGGCGGCCGGGAGCGCGCCGCCGCCTTCCCCGTGGATGGCCCCCATGGCGAGCAGGCCATCCTGGTGATCGAGGACCCGGGCGACCGCATCAGCCCGGCGGTTCTACAGAGTGAGGTCGGTCGCCGCCTGGGCCGCGCGCTCGGCATCCAGCTTGCCGACCTGGTCATCGTGCGCCGCGGTACGATCCCGCGCACCAGCAGCGGAAAGGTAAGGCGCCACGCGCTGCGGGAGACCTACCTTCGCGGCGAATTGGGCGCCGGCGCACGGCGCGTCGGGCAGGAGGGCTGAGAGGCGATGGATCCGCGGGCAGTGGCGACGAAGGTCCTGGTTCGAGCGAGCGGCAGGCCCGAGGCCGAGCTGCTCCCGGAGCAGGACCTGGTGGCCGACCTGGGGATCGACTCGCCGAAGCAGCTCGAGTTGCTGATCGCCCTCGAGGAGGCGCTGGGGGTCGAGATCACGGACGAGGAAGCGGCCGCGATGGAGACCGTCGGCGATGTGCTCGACTACGCCGCGACCGGCGCCTGACCTGGCGTGAAGGTGAGAGGCGCGGCTCTGCCGGTCGCCGCGGTCGGGCTCCGGCTGCTGATTCAGACTCTCGCGGCAACCTGGCGGCTCCGACGCTTCGAGGGAGAGGAGCACCTGCGGCCGGCGCTCGAACCTCCCGCGATGCTGGCCTGTTGGCATGAGCAGACGGCGCTGTCGATGGCTGTCCTGCGACGGCGGCTTCTGCCCGCGGGCGTTCCCGTGACCATCCTCGCAAGCCTGTCGGCAGACGGTGAGCTGGCGGCTCGGGTGGGCCGGGCCTGGGGCGTCCGCGTCGTGCGCGGCTCGACGTCGAGCGGTGGTCGGGTCGCGGCGCTCAATCTCTACCGCGATCTGGCCAGGCATCGCTCGACGCTCCTGCTGATGCCGGACGGCCCCCGCGGCCCAGCCCGCGAGCCCAAGATGGGATGCATCGTGCTGGCGGCGACCTCGGGCGCCCCCATCGTTCCCGCCGGGCTGGCCGCCGGCCGGGAAGTCAGGCTGCGAAGCTGGGACCGGATGATCGTCGGCATGCCGTTCGCCGAGTTGGCGGTGGCGGTGGGCGAACCGCTGGTGGTCGAGCGCAACGCGACCGACGCGGAGCGCGAGGCAACGCGCCGCGAGCTGGCCGACAGGCTGAACGCCCTGACGGCCCGCGCCCGCGAGCTCGTGGCGCAACCGGCGGAGCGGTAGCTGGCCGCTGCCAGGTCCGAGGAGGCCGCAAGGGACGCCAGCTCCTGTCCGCGACGCTGAACGACTACGCCGTGCCGAAGCGCATCGTGCGCTGGGCGATCTTCCTGAGCGGAATCGCCTTGTCGGGCGAGCCCTTGACCCGCACCGCGCCTCGCGGCCGCGACGCTGGCCCGGATGGGCAGCTCGGCAGCAGCGACAGGGGCGATCGCCTGGCCGGGGAGGTACTTCAAGGTTCACGGCTTGGTCGTTGGCGCTGCTGCTGTCCTCTACGCTGAGGTGGCCGACGCTCTCTGTCAGCTGCAAGGACTCACATGGTGACGCCGAAAGCAAGCAAGGCCTCTTGCACCAGTGGGAATGCAAGTCACGTTTGCCCTGCTCCAGGGCTGGTGTGGGTCATTCGCGGCGCAACGGACCTCTTATTCCAGCGAGGCCGCCGAGGCTTCGTGGCGCAGCTTGGCGATGGCCTGCCGTGGCCGCCAGTTTGGCCCGTGCGTGGGCGGTCGCGGTCCTGGCGTCCCGACAGCGTCCGGCCGGCATGAGTTCGGCGGCGGTGACGCCTGCGCGGACGAGGCCTGAGCGCTGCCTGCGAGCAGCGAGTGGCGCGGCGATGCCTGCTGCCTTCGTCCGGCTGCGGACGCGGCGAATGGGGCCGGCAGCGAGGCCCGCGCCTGCTTGTGCGGCTTGCCTGCCCGGTCGAGGCGACGCAACAGCGGCCCGGCTTCGACGCCTCTGGCGTCCTGCCACGGCCGAACGGCCGGCATGGTCGGCGCGCCCAGGAACAGGACCGTGCCCTCGGTTTCCTGGTCAGTCTTCGTGCGCCGCACGGTGAGGCGGCCGCTGCCGTCCGCTTCCTGTCGAGGTCGTCGCAGTCGATCGCGGTGGCTTCCGACACGCGCAGGAAGCCGTCCAGCATGACGCGCAGGATGGCGGTGTCGCGGAGTCTTGCCGGCGAGCGTTCGGCGGCCGCAGGGCGGCGCCTTCGACCCCGGCTTGCCAGCTCAGCGCGGCGAGCTGGCTTCTGACCGACGACAAGGAGTTGTAACGCGACAGGCGGCGGTAGACTCGGGCGTCAGGCCCCAGAGCCGGTTCATTCGGGACTGGCCTGAGGGGCGCTGCGGCTCATGCTCGGACAACGACTCATCGACACCTCTCGCCGTGCGTGGTGCGCCCGTTCCTTGCGCGCGAGCTCCCCGGCGCCGGTCTGCGCTGCGCTCCTGATCTGCGCGACTCTGGCGGCGGCGCCCGCCGGCGCCCTTGTCCAGGTCATGCCGTCGGACGCGTCCATGGTCGACCGGTCGCCGGTCATCTTGTTCGGCGAAGTTGTGGCCGCGGAGCCGGCGCCGGTGGATGGCATTCCGTCCACGGACTTCATGCTGCGGGTGGAAGAGGTCCTCAAGGGCTTCGTGCCGGGCGGCGCCATCGTCGTTCGTCAGCCCGGCGGCGCGGCGCCGGACGGCACGGTGCTGCGGGTCATGGGCCTGTCGCCGCTGCTGGTTGGCGACCGGGTGCTGCTCTTCCTGTCGCCGGTCGAGGGCGTCTATCGCCTGGCGGACCTTGCGTTCGGGATGTTCTTCGAGGTCGAGACAGGCGGTCGCAGTCTGCTCTTGCGCGAACCGTCCCTCGAGCAAGCTGGCGTCGCCCGCCGGCCAGGGGCAGAAGGTCGTGACCCGCAACTGCGGGAGGCGACGGCCTTCCGGCGCTGGATTGCCGACCGGGCCGTTCGTGGCGACGCTCCCGCCGACTACTTCGCCCGTCGTCTCGGCAATGCGCCGGTGGCGGTCGCGGCCCCCTTCGGCATGCCCGGCGCCCCGGCCGCGTGCGACGGGCCGGCGAGGCCCGTTCTCTGGCCGCAGTTCGAGCGCGGCGAGAGCGTGGGCCTGAAGGTCGCCGGAGAGCAGGCCGGCGCTCCGGGCGGCGGCCTCCCAGGGGTCCTGGGCGGCATGCGGGCGTGGAACCGGGATCCGAGGAGCGAGGTCCGTCTCGTGCATGGCGGCGTCGGGAGCGACGGCTTCACGCTCGCCCACACGGGCGCCAGCTCCATCGGCTTCGAAGATCCGCTGGACGAGATTCCCGGCGCGTTCGTGCCGGGGGAGGGCGGTTTGCTGGCGGTGACCTTCGCCTACTTCCGATGCGGCGCCGCGTCCTCGCCGCAACCGGCGTCCCCTTCGGCTGGCTGGCGCCACGAGATGGTCGCCGCCAAGGTGGTCACCCAGGACGGCTACCACCGCTGGCTGGCCGCGACCCCGGATCCGGGCCTGGCTCACGAACGGGTCATGACTCACGAACTCGGACACGTCCTCGGAATCGGACACTCGTGCGCGGTCGAGGGGAGAGCCTGCCAGCGAACCGCCGCCGGAGCGGCCATGCGGGCGCTCGCCAGCGACGGCAGCCGCATCGGCGGGCTCGAACGGGAAGATCGCACCGCCATCCGCTCGCTGTATCCACTTGCCGGCCCGGAGGGGGCGACTCCGCCATCGAACCTCGTGGTTGACGCCATCAGCCAGACCGAGCTCGAGCTGCGCTGGCTCGACCGGTCCGTGGACGAGACCGCCTTCGAGGTCCATGAGCGTATGGTCGACAGCGAGTTCGTGCGTATCGCCACCCTGCCAGCAAACGCCACCTCCATCGTCATCGGGGACATCCCGCCGGCCAGTTTCCGTGCCTACCAGGTCGTGGCCACGAACGGCCGCGCCCGCTCCGAACCCACTGCCGAGGCAGGGGCCACGACGCTGGGGGTCGTCGGGGAGTGCCGCGAGGGAGCGGATTCTGTGTGTCTGCATCACGGGCGGTTCAGGGTGGAGCTCGTGCGCGACTCCTCGGCCTCTTTCGCCGGCGGCGTCGCGGCTTCGCTAACCAACGACACCGGCTACCTCTCGCTGCAGGGCGACCGCGATGTCGACGTCGTGGTCAAGGTGCTCGACGGCTGCGAGGTGAACCAGCGCTACTGGGTGCAGGCTGCCGGTCTGACCGATGCCGAGGTGACGATCAAGGTGGTCGATTCAAAGACCGGCGTTGCCGCCACCTTCTACAGCCCGCCCGGCGACGTCTTTCAGCCGGTGCAGGACCGCGACACGTTCGCGGTCTGCTCGCAGGGAACGAACCTCTACGGCGAGAGCCGGTACCTGCTGCGTCCCGACGAGATGGAATCCGTGCGCGGCGGCGCTGGCCTGGCGGACACGGTTCACGAACCGCTGCAACGGGCGCCGCTCCGGCTCGGGGAAGCGGAGGGGTTCGGGGCCTGCGAGCCGAGCGACACGTCGCTTTGTCTCGACAAGGGCCGCTACGCCGTGCGGACCGAATGGCGGGCCGGGACGGGCGAGGCCGGCGCCGCGGTGTCGCGGCCGCTGACCCAACAAAGCGGCGTCTCCTGGTTCTTCTCGCCGGGCAACGTGGAGATGGTGGTCAAGGTGTTCGACGGTTGCGCCATCAACGACCACATGTGGATACATGCCGGGGGCCTGACCGATCTGGGCGTGACGTTGACGGTTACCGACACCGAGACCGGCGCCGAGCGCACCTGGGAGAACCCCGTCGGCACGCCGTTCCGGCCGGTACACGATCTGAAGGCCTTCCCCTGCGGCACGGCCGATCCGCCCTGGGCGTTTGGCGACCGCCAGGATTGAAGTAGCGCGTCGCGCCGCGGCCGCGAGATGGCCGCTGGCATGATTCTGGCATCCCGGGGTCTCCAAGGGCAGTCAACGTGCTCGCGGGCACGTTGCTGCAGACAGCGGTCGCATGTCGAAGGACCGTGCCCCGCCATCACTGTCAACCTCAAGGGGGATCCCGAAATGCTGTCCAGGCTTTCCATTGTCGTCGGCCTCGTTTCGTGCGCGTTCGGTTTCGCTGTTGCCGCTCCCGCGGCGGCGCAGCCGAGCCGTGACCAGTTGGGGCCCGGTTCTCCGGCGTCGGGGGCGACCCGCTCGCCTGTCGTCGTCCGCGCCGAGCGGCCGGTGAATTCCGTCCGTCCGGTGAAGATCATTCAGGTCGAGGCCCGCGCCGCCGGACCGCGTACCCCCGGCGCTTCCCCTGCGTACGACCTGTTGCGCGCGAACGCCCCGGCTCTCGACGTGTCGCGACAGACGACTTCGACGCAGATCTACGCGTACGACGACGACAGCTTCGAGGACTCGTTCTTCCTGGAGGACAACTCCACAGGCGAGTACTTCCACGAAGTGGAGCTGGCCCAGCGTTACACGCTCGATCAGGCGGGAACCGTGCTGTATGCGGAAGTCTGCCTCCACCGGACGCCAGAGGACACGAGCAGCGGCTTCGCCTTCCGGCTCAACGTCTTCCAGAACCACGACGACGGCACGGGCGACCTTCTGGGGGCCTACGATGTCGATGGCGTCATCGACGAGGCGGATGCCGTCGCCTGTGTCCGGGTCGAGGGGGATCTCGTGGGCCTCGGGGTGGCCGCCGGCGATATCTGGATCGGTGTGGCCTGGGAGAGCGGCACGCCGACTGCGAACACCAAGCTCATGGCTCTGGACACGGACAGTTCGGGAGGCGCCAGGGCGTACAGGGTCCGTGACGACGGGTTCGACTGGTCCGACTGGCAGGACGACAACGAACCCGGCGTGTACGGCATCCGCATGGCGGTCGCCCACGCCGAAGACGAGGCGGGCTACACCGACTGCGTGCCGGAAACCGCGGCGCTCAGCTTCGACGGACACGAGGTTCGCCTGTGCTTCGAGACGTACAGGGGCGATGTCGGCGAAGCGCGCTCGGGAATCTGGGCTTCCGGGCAGGCAGGCCTGCTCTGGTTCTTCCAGCCGGACAACGCGGAGGTCCTGGTCAAGGTCCTGAACGGCTGCGCCTTCAACCAGCATCGCTGGATCTTCGTGGCCGCGGTCACGGACGTCGCCTTCAACCTGGAGATCACGAGCCCCGACGGCGAGGTCTGGCGCCATCGCAACCCGCAGGGCATGACCGCCCTGCCGGCGCAGGACAACACAGCCTTTCCCTGCAACTGACGCGGACGTTCGCCCCGCTGGCCGCCTTCAGGTCCGAGGCTGCGGCCGCAGTGCGGGTGGCCGAAGGGTTGGCGTCCGCTCAGGTCGACTGTCTCCGACGTCTGCGGACAGATCCGGGCGGGCCGTGCCGGTGCAGCGCACGGTTCGCGCGTCGACGGACCAGGCTCGTTCGGTAGTGTCGCCGGCCATGCAGGTGGCGGTGGTCTGGAACTACGGCACGCCGCTCAGGCAGTGCAGCTTCCGGTTCGAGGAGTACGTCGGCGGTCTCGAGGCTCTTGGCCACGAGGCCGTCATGGTGTGCCCCGAGTCCTCGAATGACGGTCTGTCTCTGCCGATCGTGTCGCCGCCCGGGGGCGGCGGTCTCGATGACGCCCGGTTCTGGCGCGATCTGGCCGCGGACGTCGCGATCGTGCCCGCGTTCCATCAGATGTCGGGCCTGCTGGAGCTGATCCGTGCGGCCGGCACCCGGGTGGTGGCCATGGGCGACTCGGACGGCCAGATGGGCCTGCGCGCCTTTCCTCTTGCCACGTTGAGGAGAACGATCTGGGTCGGCCCAAGCGGCCCGGGCCATCGGAGGCGACAGTTCGTTCGGCTCCTGAAGCGCTGGATGCGTTCGTTCCAGCGTCGGGATCCGCAGGACGCCGAGTTCCTGTGCAGCACCGCGCTGTCGGACGTGCTGATTCTCGGCTGCGAGGAGGCGCGGACGCACTTCCGGCGCTTTCTCCGTTCGGCGGGCGCCGCCGACCTTGAAGGCCGGGTCCACGTTTCGCCGCTTGCCATCCACCGGCTCTTCGTCGAGTCGGACGATCTGGCAAGGGAGCGCCGGGGCATGGTGGCCGTCGGCCGCTGGGACGATCCGCAGAAGAACGCGTCCCTTCTGGCGCGTGCCCTGCGGCGCTATCTGGAACGCGCCCCCGGCGAGGAGGACGGCGATCCTGTCCGCATCTTCGGCGCCGGCGGCGAGGCCCACTTCGCCGACCTCTGCCGCGGTTTCCCGAACGTCGAGTACTGCGGGCCGCAGTTTCCGGAAGTCCTCGTGGATGCGCTCGCAGGCAGTCGCTGCATCGTCTTCTCCTCGCGCTGGGAGGGCGCCCCTCACGCCGGCTGCGAGGCGCTGTCCATGGGCGCGACGATCGTGGGAACGCCGATTCCGAGCCTGCGCAGCTGGTCCGAAGGCGGCGCCTGGGGTCGGGTGGCGTCCGCCCACCGGGCCGGCCCCCTGGCCGCGGCGATCACCGCGGAGAATGCGGCCTGGCGCCGGGGCGAACGCGACCCGCTGGCCATCGCCGCCGTCTGGCGCCAGCGCAGTTCCGGCGTCAACGTGTGCCGGACGATGCTCGAGGCCCTGAACTGACGATGGCGCCGATGGGTCGACGCCCGTTCGAGGTCATCCTCGACACCACCGAGCGCTGCAACCTGCGCTGCACGATGTGCTACTTCTCGACGGTCGACCGGCTGCAGTTTCCGCCCTTCGATCGGCAGCTTTCGAAGCGCGGCATGATGCCGACGGAGATGTTCTCGCGCATTGCGGCCGACCTGTTCCCGCGCGCACGGAAGGTCGCCCTGGCCTGCGCTGCCGAACCCCTGATCCACCCGAAGTTTGTCGACATCGTCCGCGAGGCCGGGCGGCACGGCGTCCCGGACCTGTGGTTCCCGACCAACCTGCTGCCGCTGACGCCGAAGAAGGCCGAGGCGATCTGCGAGGCGGGCGTCCGAACCGTTGCCGTGTCGATGGACGGCACGCATCCGGGAACCTACGAGGCGATCCGGGTGGGCGGGACCTTCGACCGCCTGACCCGCTCGCTGGAGCTGCTGAACCGGGTGCGGCGCGGCACGTCGACCCGTCTGCGGCTGATCTTCGTCTGGATGCGGACCAACCGACACGACCTCGCCGACCTGCCGCGCTTCGCCGAGGAGGTCGGCGCCAGCGAGCTGGACGTTCGCTTCGTCATGCCGACTGCCCATGCACCCTGCGAGGACGAGCTCCTCGACGGGGAGGACCCGTCCCAACTGCGGGCCGAGCTTGCTGCCTGCGCCGAAGATTCCCTCTCTCGCAGACTGCGCCTGGTGTCGTTCCCGGACTTCGACCACGGGCGAGTCGGGCTCCGCGGCCACCTGATGCGGTTCCGCGCCGGGCTCCACGACTGGCCTCGGCTGCGTGGACGCATTCGCTCCGCCACGGGCGGCTGCGCCTGGCCCAACCACACGGTCGTGGTGCGGCCCAACGGCGCCGTTTCACCGTGCATCTTCTGGGAGGAGCAGCCGGTCGGTCTCTATCCGGAGACCTCGCTCGACGAGTTGCAGAGTTCGCCCGGCCTGGTTCAGATCACCGACGGGCTCAGGAGCGGCAATCCTTGCGGCACCTGTCGCACCTGCTCGGAGCGTCGGGACGGCCTCTACTACCGGATGAAGCGGCGCGCGGCGGAGGCTGAGCGCGGGACCGGCATGTTCGGCGGCGGTGGCCCCGGAAGCGGCGGCATTGCAGGCCCGGTCGCTCTGCCCGACCCGGTCGCCGCATCCGACCCTTCAGCTCCCGGGTCCGGGGCGGCGTGCGCCGTCGACGGCGTCGGGTCCTGGACCGGCGTCGGGTTTGCCTGGGCGGTCGCTGGCGCGCCGACTGCACGCGATGCGGGCGTGGCCTCGGGCGACGGGCCAGCCACCACCGCCGCCACGGCCGCCACGGCTGCCAGCAAGCCCGACAGCCCCCCGTCCGCCTTTCCGGGAACGGCCGAGTGGATTCGGGCGCAGGCGCCGGCCATGCCGTTCGACCGCGTCCTCCTGCTCGGCGACGAAGCCAGGGCGGCCGATCTGATCCACGCCGGCTTCGCGCGCGGGGTGGACGTCGGATCGCCTTCGATCGCCTCGTTTCGGGGCTGCTCGAGCAGCCTGCCGCCGAGCGTGCGTCGGGTGCCGTTGCATCCGCATCGTCCCGCGTTCCCGAGGACGTACCCGGCCGTGGTCTCGGTCGGGGGCTTCTCGACCTGTCTGCGTCTCGAACGACTCCTGGATGCCCTGCTTGACGCCATTGCGCCCGGCGGACGTCTGTTCGTCGACGACTATGTGGGGCCGGCTCGGCATCGCTGGAACGTGCGTCGAACGGCTGCCGCCCAGGCCGCACTCGATGCCCTGCCAGCCGCCGCGCGCCTGGTGGAGCGGTTGCCCGCGCCGCCCGAGTCGGGCGACTGCGCGCGGGCCATCCGATCCGATGACGTGATGCGCCTGCTCCAGACCGGCTTCAAGGTCGAGTCGGCCCTCGCCTGCGGCGGCGACCTCGTCGCGCGGCTGGGGGATGCCGTGGACTGGTCCGGGCTGCCGCCGAGCGAAGTGAAGCGGCTGATCGAGGGATCGGGAAGCGGTCGCGCCCACTACGCGCTGGCCGCGGCAACGCCCAGCAGCGGCTTCCAGCGTCGTCTGGCGTCGCTGCGCTATCGCCACGGCCCGAAGATCCGCCGCGTCTTCGTCTACGAACCGCGGCGGGCGCGCGACCTTCTGGTCCGGGCGCTTCGCCGGCAGGATCGGGAATGACGGCCGGCGTTTGCTGGAGCCTTGAACGCGGGCGCGTCGGAGGCGAAGTCCGACCCGGGGCTCGGTCATGACCGCGGGCCTCCGCTGGGGGATCCTGGGTCCCGGCAACATCGCGCGGGTCTTCGCCGATGCCGTGGACGGCCTCGATGGCCACACAGTCGTAGCGACCGGCAGCCGGGACCCGGCAAGGGCGCGCGTTTTCCACGCCGAACGCGGGTACGAAGGCGCCATGGTCGGCACCTATCGCGACCTGGTGCGCTGCGACGCCGTGGATGCGGTCTACGTCGCGAGCCCCCACCCCGGCCACCTCGAGCACGCGGCGCTCGCGATGCGGCACGGCAAGGCGGTGCTGTGCGAGAAGCCTCTGTGCGTCAACGCTTCGGAGGCCCGCTGGCTGTGCGCCATCGCCCGGCAGCGCCGCGTGCCGCTGCTGGAGGCGATGTGGACCCGGTTCCTTCCCGCAACCCGGCAGGCCGCGGACTGGCTTGCCGCCGGTCGCATCGGCAGACCGCGACGGCTCTCCTGCTCGTTCGGCTTCGAGACCGCGTTCGACCCGGGCAGTCGCCTCTACGCCCCGGAACTCGCGGGCGGCAGTCTGCTGGACATCGGCTGCTACACGCTCTCGCTCCTCTCGCTGGTGTTCGGCAAGCAGCTGCAGCCGCCAGCCCTCACCTCCCCGGCAGACAGTCGGCCAGCCAGCGTCCGACAAGCCGCGGGCGAGTCCGACAGCCTGCTGGGCGCCGAGCTGTCCGAGATGGAGGTCGAGGCCGATCTGGCGCCGTCCGGAGTGGACCGGCACTGCCGCATCCTGCTGCGCTTCCAGGACGGCGCCGAGGCCCGCCTGGAGAGCTCCATCTGTCGCGCCACGGAGCCCACCGCGATCATCCGGGGCGAGATCGGCGAGATTCGCCTCCCGGAGTTCTGGCGAGCGCAGCAGGCGGTTCTCGCGCCGGACGGACAGGACGTCAAGGCGCTCGACTGCCCGTTCCGCGTCAACGGCTACGAGTACCAGGCGCTGGAGATGGAGCGCCTTCTCCGGGAGGGGAGCATCGAGAGCCCGTTTCTGCCGCACGCGGAGTCGGTCGCCCTGCTGGTGCTGATGGACGAGGTGCGGCGTCGCATAGGGGTTCGGTACCCGTTCGAGAGCAGCATGGGCGTGACGGCCGGTTCGCATCGCGGCATGACGTATCGGGCGTCGCCGGCGTTCGGACGCCGTCGTTGCCCCGCCGCCGAAGGCGCCGTTGGTGACGCTACGGACTCCCGCCCGCCGGGCCGACTGCCGGAGAGCGATTCTGCTCCGGAAGTGCACCTGCCGGTCGAGCCTCGCATGGCCCATCTCTCCCGACTCGTCCTGGGCACGATGGCGCTCGACGGCGGCGGCCGGGCAGGCCAGGACCGTGCGGACGAGTTGCTCGACGCCGCCTTCGAGAACGGCATCTGCGCCGTGGACACCGGCCACGTCTATGGCGGCGGCGCGTCGGAACGCGCCGTCGGTTCCTGGCTGGAGCGGAGGAGGCTGGCGGACGACGTGTTCGTGCTGTCCAAGGGCTGCCATCCCGACGCTGCCGGGCCGCGCGTGAACCCGGATGCGCTGGCCGGCGACTTCGCCGAGTCGCTGGACCGGCTGCGGCTCGAGACGCTTGACCTCTACATGTTGCACCGAGACGACCCAGAGGTACCCGTGGACGAGATCGTGGGGGCGATGGGCGCGGTCGTCGACTCGGGTCGGCTGCGGTCCTGGGGATGCTCGAACTGGACGCGCAGCCGGCTCGAAGCAGCCTCCGCGTCGGCTGACGCCAACGGACTTCCCGGGCCGGTCGCGTCGAGCCCCCACTTCTCGCTCGCCGAGCAGGTGAACGAACCGTGGCCCGGCTGCGTGTCCCTGACCGGCGCCGCGGCGGCCGAGGACCGCGCCTGGCACCGGCGCACCGGCATGGCCATCTTCGCCTGGTCCTCGCTGGCCCGAGGCCTGTTCTCCGGCCGGGTCACACGCCGCGGTCTCGCCGCCGACCCGGCCCTGGTCGACGACGCCTGCCGCACGGCCTACGTCCATCCGCCGAACCTGGCGCGCCTGGAGCGGGTCGCCCTGTTCGCGGCGACGGTCGGCGCATCCGTGCCGCAGGTGGCGCTGGCGTGGGTCCTGGCCCAGGACCTGCCCCTTCACGCCATCGTGGGCGCTGCAACGGTCACGGAGGTCGAAGGCCTGGTGGCGGCCACCGCCCTGAGCATCGACGACGCCGAGGCTGCGTGGCTTCATCGGGGCGGCAGGCGGCCACCTTCGATGGCCCGCGAGAGCCTGGCGGCACGACTGGAGCGTCACGCCGTGCGCATCGGCCGTCGGCTTCCGGGGCCAATCAAGACGCCGATCAAGAAGCTCGTCGGGCGAGCCTGACGACCGTTCGTCGTCGGCACCTGAGCCCCGGCCGCTGGCGCTGGAGTCGCCAGGCGGCGGCCGCGGCCGAGTTCGTCGACGGCCACCTCGGCCTGACGGCCCCTCGGCCTGACGGCGGCCGTGGGAACCGGCGGCGCCGTCGGCTGCCGGCTCCGCGGCCTGTGCCATAGTCGCCGGCCATGATCCGCCTCAACCGCCATTCCTCCCGCATCACCCAGGACAAGTCCCAGGGGGCGTCTCAGGCGATGCTCTACGGTGCCGGGCTGAAGCCCGAGGACATGGAGCGGCCGCAGGTCGGAATCGCCAGCGTCTGGTACGAGGGCAACACCTGCAACATGCACCTGCTGGACCTGGCGGCGACGGTGCGCGACGGAGTCGAAGCGGCGGGCTGCGTCGGCCTGCGCTTCAACACGGTGGGCGTCTCGGACGGCATCTCGATGGGAACCGACGGGATGAGCTACTCGCTGCAGTCGCGCGACCTGATCGCCGACTCCATCGAGACCGTGATGGCCGCGCAGTGGTACGACGCGAACGTGTCCATTCCCGGCTGCGACAAGAACATGCCCGGCTGCCTGATGGCGGCTGCCCGCGTGGACCGGCCTGCGCTGATGATCTACGGCGGCACGATTCGTTCCGGCAAGTGGCGCGGCGACAAGATCGACATCATCTCCGCCTTCCAGAGCTACGGCGAGGCGATCAGCGGGTCACTGACCGAGGAAGACCGGCAGGGAATCGTCCGCAACGCCTGCCCGGGTGCCGGCGCCTGCGGTGGCATGTACACCGCAAACACGATGGCTGCGGCGATCGAGGCGCTGGGCATGTCGTTGCCGTACAGCTCGTCCACTCCGGCCACCGCACCGGGGAAGATCGAGGAGTGCCGCCGAGCCGGCGCTGCGGTGCGGGTGCTGCTCGAGAAGGACCTGCGACCGAGCGCGATCATGACACGCGCCGCGTTCGAGAACGCGATGGTGCTGATCACGGTGCTCGGCGGCTCGACCAACGCGGTCCTGCACCTGCTGGCGATCGCCTCGTCGGTCGGCGTGGACCTTTCCCTCGACGACTTCCAGCGGGTCAGCGATCGGGTGCCCTTCCTGGCGGACCTGAAGCCGTCGGGTCGCTATCTGATGGAGGACCTCCACGAGGTGGGGGGCACCCCGGCCGTGCTGCGCATGCTGCTGCGGCGGGACCTGATCGACGGCGACTGCATGACCGTGACCGGGAAGACGCTGGCAGAGAACCTTGAGGGCCTGCCCGACCTTCTGCCGGGTCAGGACGTCATCCTGCCGTTTGAAGAGCCGATCAAGGCCACCGGCCACCTGCAGATTCTGCGCGGGAACCTGGCGACCGAGGGATCGGTGGCCAAGATCACCGGCAAGGAGGGCGAGCGCTTCGAGGGACCGGCGCTGGTCTACGACTCCGAGGAGGAGATGGTGGAGGCCCTGGAGCGAGGCGAGATCGCGGCCGGATCGGTGATCGTGATCCGCTACGAGGGCCCGAAGGGCGGGCCCGGAATGCCCGAGATGCTGAAACCCACGTCCGCCCTGATGGGCGCAGGCCTCGGCGACCAGGTGGCCCTGGTCACCGATGGGCGGTTCTCCGGCGGCTCACACGGCTTCCTCATCGGCCACGTGGCCCCGGAAGCGCAGGAGGGCGGTACCCTGGCGCTGCTTCGCGACGGCGACCGGGTCTGCATCGACGCGGCTCGCAACACGATCGACGTTGCCCTGGACGAGGGCGAACTGGAGACGCGACGGCAGGCGTGGCGCCCGCCGCCCCTTAAGGCGACGCGCGGCACGCTCTACCGTTACGTAAAGACGGTCAGCTCGGCCTCGACGGGCTGCGTCACGGACGGCTGACCGGAAGCTGAGGCCTGATCAGGCGGCTTCGGCCGCGGTGACGGTGACCGTCACGGTGCCGTCGTCCGCCTTCATGGCCTTGCCGCTGACCTTGGCGCTCTTGCCGCCTAGGCCTTCAAGGGTCTTGATGGCGGCTGCGTCGGAACCGGCGCGGTCGATCTTGACCACGTCGTCGCCGACCAGCAGGCCCATCTCGTTGCCGTCGCCCAGGCACTTGGCGGCGCAACCGGCGTGACCGGCACCCTTCTGGCCCTTGCCGAAGCACACCATGTCGAGGACCTCGCCGGTCCAGGAATCAGCGGCCACCAGCGGAGCGCCGAACAACAGCGACAGCGCCAGGATCGCGAACATTGCCTTCTTCATGCGGAGTCCTCCATTCGGGGGAAGTTGCAGAGGTCTGAATCACGGTGGATTCTACAGCAGGCTGTGACCCGCCGTCAGGTCCGAGGACCGCAGGGGACGCGGGCGCTCCGGAGGTTGGCAGGAAGGTGGCGTCCGCTTCGGTCGGCTGCGCTCTGTGGCGTCGTGCCTGTCCGGAGGACGCCGGCCGTGGCTTGCTTCCAGCCCCTGTCGCTCCTTCGGACCTGACGGCTGCGCCGGGTTGTGGCGATGGGGCTGGCGTCCTGGCTGGATGGCCGGTTACAGCAGGAGAAGCACTGCGACTGCCAGGGCCAGAACAGTGGCGAGCGGCAGGAGCAGGACCCGCCAGAGGGCCGGGGGCGGCCGCTGCTGCGCCAGCTTCCTTCTGCGTTCGTTCAGGTCGTCGAGGGCGGACCGCAGTTCTCCCTGCGCCGGGGTTGCTGCCGAACGGTCGCTGGCGGCGGCCGCCTTGCGCGCCCGGATCCGGGACACTGCGCCTTGCACCGGACGCACCGTCGGCGCCAGCTGCTCCGAGGCCTGTCGCAGGCGGCCGATGACTTCGGCGAGGGCTGCGCGGCGGCGGTCGGGGTCCCGGTCGAGCGCGGCCTCGAACACCGGCTCGAACGCCTCCGGCGCGCTGCCCGGCAGGGTACCAACGAGGTCCACGGCCTGGCTTCCGACCGCGTCGCGCATGGTGGCCCACGTCGTGGCGATGAACGGCAGCTCGCCGGTCACCAGCTCGTGGAGGATGACGCCAAGCGTCCAGACGTCGTCGGCGGTGGTGAACGGCACGGGTGCATCGGTGAGAGCCTCGGCTTCTGCCTCGATCTGTTCGGGCGAGAGGTACGCGGCGGTCCACAGGCTGGAGGTTGCGACCGTCGTGCCGGCGATGGCGAGAGTCGTCGGACCGATGCTCGCCGGCGCCAGCAATCGGGCCCTGCCGCTCTGGGGAATCTGGACGTTCGCGGGCCGCAGGCTGCCGTGGACCGCTCCGGCCCGGTGCAGTCGCCTGAGCGCCCGGGCCAGCGCCAGTCCGGCGGCGGCCGCCTCCGTGGTGCCGAGGGGGGAGCGCTGGAGCCGCTGACGCAGCGTCTCGCCGCCGCCCAGGGGCCAGGCAAGGTGCGCCGGTGCGTCCGCGGACGAGTCGGCGAGGGCCGGGTACGGGTCGTCCTCGCCGGCGGTGATTGCCGCGAGCTCAACGGCCCGCTCCACCGCGGATTCGATCTCCGTGCGAGGCGCGTCCTCTGGAAACGGCAGGACCAGCACCCAGGACCGGGCTGCGATGTCCTGCGCCCGCCAGAGCGGCAGGGGCAGTTCACCGGGCGCCTCCGGCAGCGGGTTGTGGACCCGGAACCTGGAGATGTGACTGCCGGCCTGCAAAGGGCTTGTCGTTCCTGCCGCCGGGCGGGCCGCTCTAGCGCACCCCGATCTCGCCGCTCGAGGACAGGATGGCGCCGGTCAGCGGATCGTGCACGGCGATGACGAACGTATGTTCGCGCCGCCGCAGTTGCAGCGAGGTCTGGTAGGTGAAGAATTGCCCCGGCTGCGGTTCCGCCGGTCCCGCGATGCGGATCTTCTCAACCGGCGTTTCCGATCGGTTGCCGTTCTTGTCCATCACCGTCACCCGAAACTCCAGCTCGTTCTGCCAGGTGCCGGCGATCGGCAGGAGCTGAACCTCGTCGAGCGGGATGACCACTTCGACGGGCACGACCATCTTGCCGAAGCCGCCCCGCTGCGGCTGGCCGAAGCTCACGCCGAGAGGCTTGGCTGACGGCGGGTTGCCGAACAGGAGCGAACCCTCGACCATCATCGTGACCTCGGCCGTGCGGGACAGGTCGACGTAGCCCTCCCGCGAGCGCACCAGCAGATCCGGGTGGCCGACGAGCCGCACGTCGACGTCGTGTACCGCGTCGTCCTCGCGCCGCTGCGGCAGGAAGCCGAGCCAGTAGTACGAGCGGGTGTCGGCCGCCACATCGGCAAGCGCCGTGTCGCGCAGCGAGTTGATCATCGCCAGCCCGCCGGTCGAACGGGCCAGGTGGTGGAGGGTGGTGTGCTGCAGCAGTTCGCGTTCCTGGAAGGCCGTGGAGCCGGCGGAAGGGTCCGAAGCCGAACTGCCGCTGATGATGCCGGACGAGGCATCGAGCGAGAAGGTTGGGTTGAAGCCGGGCACGTCCACCGGGTAGAGGGTGTAGCCGATCAGGTTCGCGGCGGCGACCAGAGGGCCGTAGAGGTCGTCCTCGCTCATCAGCCGGCTGTCGTTCGCGGCCCCGACGTTGTCGGCGGTGAAGCCGCCGACGCCGACCGTGTACAGGGCCGGCGACTGTGGCCAGCCTCCGGCCAGAAGCAGCATCACCTTGCGCCCCGGTCGGTTGGCGAAGCTGCGCAGGGTGGCGATCGCGGCCAGGACCGACCGCTCCAGCTGGCTCTCCAGGTTGGTCGCGTAGCGCAGTTCGGAGCCGCGCAGGCTGTTGCGCAGCGTCTCCTCCGGCGGTTCAATGCCGCCCTCGGAGATGAACCGGTTCGCGATGGCCCGCAGCTCTGCCTGCTCGCTCCTCTCCTGGTCGCTGTTGCGCAGCTCGCCAATCCGCATCAGACCGTGCGCGCGGCGTCGGCGGGCCTCGCGCAGGGCATCCGACAGGTCCGAGGGCGTGTTCGTCCAGTTGGTGAGCATGTCGACCGTCTTGCCGTTGAAGGAGACGGCGGCCACGCGGTCGGCCGGTCCAAGCTGGGCCAGGTCCTCCTCCAGGCGGTCCAGGACGCGGTCCCGGTCGCGCTTGATGGAGAAGAAGTCGTCGATGAAGAGCAGGAAGCTGGTCCCGACCTGTGCTTCCGGCTCCAGGCTGGGCACGCCAGCCACCGTCGCGTCGTCGCCGGTGGCCCGGGCCCGGCCCTCCTCGATCTCGGTGAAGTAGTCGATGGGCGTGGGCTCGCCGTCCACGAAGAGCTCGAAGTCCGAAGCCTCGAGGCCGTGAACCCGGTTGCCGTCGCGGTCCGTGACGACCACCTCGATGTTCACGACGCGGACATCGATGACCTCCGAGAACACGGCCGGCAGATCCAAATCCTCCTGCGCCGCGGCCGCGGCCGGGAGCAGCAGGGCGACTGCGATGAGCGTCGAAGAGGCGGGAAGGGTCCACCTGGCTGCATGCTTCGTCATCGGTTGCTCCGTGGAAGGTTGGCTGTGGCTTCGGGTCGACGTGCCGGGTCAAGAATACCGACAGCGCCGCCCTGCTGGCAGCCACGCCGCGCTACACTCTGACCATGATTGCCGACTCAGTGCCCGTGGTTCCGTTCGGCGCCTGGCCGTCGCCGGTTTCGGCGGCGTGCGTGGCCAGCGGAGTCCGGCGCATCGATGATCTGGCGGTGGTGGCCGGGTCGGCGTGCTGGCTGGTGCGCCGTCCGGGCGAGGGCGGCCGCAACGTCCTGGTCCGCCGCGACCCGGACGGCAGCGTTGTCACCGTCACGCCGGACGGCTTCGACGTCCGCAGCCGGGTACACGAGTACGGCGGCGGCGCGTTTCGCTTCCTGACGCCGGACGTCCACGCTTTCGTCAACTTCCGCGATCAGAGGGTGTATCTGGCGCGTGGCGCCTCCGTCGTTCCGCTCACCCCCGACGACGGCGCCCGCTACGCCGATCTGGTGGCCGACCCGGCGAGGCGCCGTCTGCTCGCGGTGCAGGAGCGTCCTGGCCCTGCCGGCAACGACGAACGGGCGTCGCTGGTAGCGATTCCGCTTCCGTCGGAGCCGCTCGGCGGAAGCGGTGGCGAACCGGCGCCGCCGGTCGAACTCGCCTCCGGCGCCGACTTCATCAGTTCTCCCCGGGTCTCCCCGGACGGCGCGCGGCTCGCCTGGCTGACCTGGAATCACCCCGACATGCCGTGGGACGCCACGGCGCTTCACTTCGCGGATCTCGACGCCGCTGGCATGCCGGTCGGGACGCGCGTGGTTGCCGGCGGCGACCCGGCTCGCCCGGAAGCCGTTCAGCAGCCGGGCTTCGACCTGGAGGGCCGCCTCGTCTTCATGACCGACCGGACCGGCTGGTGGAACCCGTACAGCATGTCGTCGTCCGGGGCGATTCGACCCCTCTGCCGTCGCGAGGCCGAGTTCGGCGTTCCATCCTGGCTCTTCGGCATGTCGACCTGGGCGTCGACGCCGGCCGGCATTGTCGCGGCCTGCTGCTTGCGGGGGGTCTGGCGGCTGGTCCTGATTCCGGACGGGGATGTGGGCGAAGAGGCTTCGGTGATCCCGCTGACGACGCCGTACACGTCCATCGCCTGGTTGCGGGGAACGGCCGAACCGGCGCCCGGCTGGCCTGCGATGGGCAGACGCGAGAACGAGCCGTCATCAGCGGAGGAAGCGGCCGTGCTGTTCCTGGGGGCCGCGCCGGATCGTCCGCGCGAAGTGGTTCGCCTCGGCCTGTCCGACGGCGACGAGCCGACGCTCGAGGTGCTGGTCTCGACGGGAGCGATGCCGGACCCTCGCTACCTGTCGACCGGGCGGCCGGTCGAGTTCGCGTCGGCTGAAGGCCGTCGCGCTCACGCTTTCTTCTACGCGCCCCGGAACGACGACTTCGAAGCGCCGGCCGGGACGAAGCCGCCGCTCATCGTCGTCAGCCACGGGGGCCCGACTTCCGCGACCGAGCACGTCCACGACATCGCCATCCAGTTCTGGACCTCGCGCGGCTTTGCCGTGGTTGACGTGAACTACGGCGGCAGCACCGGGCACGGTCGGGCTTACCGCGAGTCGTTGCGGGGCCGATGGGGTCTGGTCGACGTCGAGGACTGCGCTGCCGCCGCCGAGACCCTGGCGGAGCGCGGCGAGGTCGACCCCGGCAAGCTCCTGATCCGTGGCGGCAGCGCCGGAGGCTTCACCACGCTGGCGGCGCTTGCCTTCCGGGACACCTTCGCCGCCGGCGCCAGCTACTACGGTGTCGCCGATCTCTCCGCGCTGGCGCGGGACACGCACAAGTTCGAGTCGCGCTACCTTGACGGCCTGATCGGTCCCTATCCGGAGCGTGCCGACCTGTACCGGGAGCGTTCGCCGCTCCTGGCTCGCGAGCGGTTCTCCTGTCCGGTCATCTTCTTCCAGGGCGACCAGGACCCCATCGTGCCTCCGAACCAGGCCGAAGCGATGGTCGAGGCCCTTCGCTCCCGCGGCCTGGCGGTCGACTACCTCCTGTTTCGCGGCGAGCAGCACGGCTTCCGCCAGGCGGTGAACATCGTGCGCGCCCTGGAGGCCGAACTCGCGTTCTACGGCGCCGTCTGCGGCTTCGACCCGTCGCTCTGAGGCTGGCGGCCTGCCCGCGGGCCGCCGGGCGACCGGCTCCCGATTCGGCGGCCTGGCCAAAGCCGAATCAGGCGTCCTGCGCGGCGTCCGGCAGTCTTGTGGCGAGGTGGGGCTGGGAGCCTGGCCGTCAGTCCGTGCGGAACAGGCTCTGCATCTGCATCGCGAGGCCCATGTCGCCGTCGATGCGCAGCTTGCCGCTCATGAAGGCCATCGTCGGCTCGAGTTCGCCGGCGATCAGCGCCACGTAGTCGGCAGCCTCGAGCGACAGGGTCATCGTCGGCTCGCCGTGGGCGCCCTCGGTGACCGTGCAGGCGCCGCCGCCGATGGCCGCATGCCACGTCCCGCCGCCCTCGCCGGCCAGGTCGAACTGAATGACGGCATCGAGCTCGGCCGCGGCCTTCGGATCCAGGCGCCCCGGCATCTGGGCGAAGATGTCCCGAACGGCGGCAGCGGTGTCGGTCATGGGCTCGAGTCCTTCCGGTGTTGGGGGTGACCGTGGCGCCGCAGCATAGCAAGTGGCGGCCCGGGCAGGAGTGCAAGGAAACCGGGCCGTCTGGGCCGGTCAGCGGGTGATGCTGCGGGCCGCGCTCCCCACTCTGGGCGTGGACGGGACGCGGCGCCTGCTGGCGGCGCTGACCTTCGGCCTCCTGGGCCTCGGGATCGTCGCCGGGCTTGCCGTCGCCGCAGGCATCGCCGGCATGCGGCGGACCGCGATGGTCCACCGACTTCGCGCGGGCACCTTGCGTCCTTGTCCCACAGGAACGTGGCCCTGCATCTTCTCGCTCGCGTGCGGCGATGCGGGGCGGCGTTTCAGGAGCGTCGGTTCCCGGTGATCCCGGGGCACCTCCGGGGGCCGGCGCTCCGTTTCAGCAAGATGCGCGCGACCCGTACGCGGCATCCCGTAATCGTGACCGCCGTCGAGATCACCAGCACGCGAGCGAACAACCTCGACTGCGCCCGCGGCCCCGGCGGCGCCGAACGGACCTGCCGCGGCGCTACCCGGAGTTGCCGACCAGCCAGCCGCCGAGGTCGCGGCTCGCCTGGTCCGTCACCCTTACCCACAGGTCGGAGCGGCTTCCCTTCAGCACGTCCGGCGGAACCTCGAACTGCGCAGCCTGCGCGGCGGTCATGCGGCAGGCGGTCGACGGCGTGCCCAGGGGAAGGGGCGTGACCTCGACCCAGACGTCGTCGTCATCGGGTGGCGAGTCGAGCGGCGCCACGGGCTCGAAGCGCCTCGGCAGGCGTTCGATTCCGGCGAGCAGGCGAGCGAAGAACCTGCCGTAGCGCTGGCGGCGGAAGCGCGCGGAGGACTCCTCGAACCACGCTGCGGCGCGCGGTTCCCGCTGTGCGCTCTGGTCGTAGGAATGCACGGAGCGGGCCGCCGGCGCCAGCACCGCTCGCACCCCCGCCTGCCGGGCGCGCAGGAGCCACTCGGTCTCCTCGAAGTAGAGGCGGTAGCCCTCGTCGAACGGCCCCGTGCGCTGCCAGCCGCTGCGCGTGACCGCGATGCAGGCGCCGGTGAGCTCGTGGCAGGTCACGGGCCGGTCGGCCTGCCAGAAGGCGCGTGCCCGGCGTCGCCAGCGGCGGCGGAACGAACGGCCTCGGGACGGGAATCGCTCGGCGAGGACGGCGTCGAACTCGGCCCGCCTGGTGCGCACCTGCCCGGGCGGCAGCATGAGCCGGAAACCCCGGTCCCAGAACAGCCGGGGTCCGGCGATGTCCGCCTCGTCGAGCGCGTCGAGCAGGGCCCGAAGGCAGCCCGGCGCCACCTCGACGTCGGCGTTCATCAGCAGAAGCACGTCGCCCTCGGCGTGCCGGACGCCGAGGTTGATGCCGGCGGCGAAGCCCAGGTTGCGCGGCGGCTGCAGGACGGTCGCTTCGAGCTGCGCGGGAGCGGCGTCCTTGCCTCCGGCCGCTTCGGCGGCGCCGTTGTCGACCACGATGATCTCCAGGCCGAGCTTCGAGGCGCGCGCGTCCCGGTGGAGAGCCGCCACGGCCGCCTCCAGGTGCTCGGGCGTTCGATGGTGGACGATGACCGCCGAGATTGTCGCCGACCCGGCCCCCGCGGCCTCGCCGGGCGCGTCAGATCTCGTCGGCGAGGCCATGCTTCAGGCGCCCGAACAGCGTCGCGCCGAGCACCACGGCGGCGATCGTCGCGGCAAGGAGCGGCGCTAGGCTGACGGAGACCGTGCCGCCGAGGAACGCCGCACGGTAGAGGTACACCAGGCCGGTCAGCGGGTTCCACTCCAGCCACTGCCCCCAGGGCTGTTCGGGGATCGCGAAGAGGGAGTAGATGATGGGTGTGACGTAGAACCAGGCATTCAGGATCAGCCCGGCGGCCTGGGCGGTGTCGCGGAAGTAGACATTCAAGGCCGCGAGGCCCAGGCCGAGGCCGAAGGTCAGCGCCGCCTGCAACGGCAGGGCGATCAGCAGCAGCGGCAGGCTGGTCACCGACAGGGCCCCGACAAGGGCAAGAATGACGATGAAGACCATCCCGCCGACCGCCGCGTGCAGCAGGGCGCCGAGCACCAGGGAGGCGACCAGCAGTTCGCCCGGCAGGCGCATCTTCTTCACCAGGTCGGCGTTGTCCGTAATGGCCGATGCCGAGCGGCTGATGCCCTCGTGAATCGCCATCCACGGCAGCAGGCCGCAGAACAGGAAGATGCCGAAGTTCTGCGTGCGCTCGCCGTCGAGCGGAAAGCGAAGCACGAGCGAGAACACGAAGGTGAAGAGCAGCAGCTGCCAAAGCGGGTTGAGCAGCGCCCATGCGAGCCCCAGCGCCGACCCGGCGTAGCGCGAACGGAGATTGCGGACCACCAGTTCGCGCAGCAGGAACAGCTGCTGCCGGCGGGGGAGGAGGCTGACCATGCCCCTGATTATCGCCTTGCGGCCAGAGGATCGCGGAGTGGATGGTGGTGGGCCGCGGTCGGGTCGGCTGCGGGCCGCCGCCAGGTCCGAGGGGTCCGCAGGGGCCGCGGGCGCTCTGGAGGTTGGTTGAAGGTTCGCGCCGGCCGTGAAACGGCCGCGCTCCGGGACGCCGTGCTTGTCCGTGGGGACGTGCAAGGTTGCTTGCCTCCAGATCCCCTGCGGGCCCATCGGACCTGGCGGCTCACGTCGTGCCTTGCCGAGGACCAGCGAAGGACTGTCTGTGTAGTGCCGTCCAGCCCCGAACGGACCTGGCGGATCGAGTCTTGCCCGGACAAGGACGGCGAAGGTTGCCCGGCGAGGGACAGGGGCGGACCAGCTGTCTTCAGAAGAGGTCGCCGTCGCCCTTCATGTAGTAGCCGTGGCGGCGGATCTGCTCTGCCGCGTCCGCGCACATGAAGGGCACCATGATCGTCACGAGGCCTTCGGGGTCAAGGCGGCGCTCGAAGCCGAGCCGGTCGATCTCCCGCGACCACCAGGCAGGGCGTTCGCTGAACCACCCGGTCGTCGGCAGGCCTGCCTCCCTGATCCCGGCAAGCAGGGCCCGTAGCGCCGGACGTTCCGCCGGGTCCACCAGAGCGTCGCCCAGTTCAACCCGATCCCCCAGGTGTTTCGCGACTGCCCAGCCCGCCAGGCGACCGCGACGCGAGGCCGCGATCATGCGGTAGCCGCCGCCGGGACAGTCCAGGTAGCGCCAGCGCAGGTAGGTGGCGGAGCGATCGACCATCACGCCGTACTGGGCTGCGGAGCGGTCACACAGTTCGTCGAACTCGGTCCCGATCGCCGACTTCTCCGTGATGCGGCGCAGTTCGTATCGGCCCACGCGTCCCGGCCTGCCTCCGAGCCGGGCCTCGGCAGGCAGGACCCGGAACGGCGCGTCCTCCACGACCTCGGCGCCCACGAAGCGGGTGGAGAACTGCGTGATGTTGCCGGCGTTGAAGCCGTAGTTGAAGCCGACGCGGTCGTGGCAGTGAGTCAGGTGGAAGTGCCGGGCGGTCCGCGCGAGCAAGCTGGTCGGGCCTCGGCCCACTGCCCGGACGCCGGGCCGGGTCATCGTGTCGCCGACCTGGTGGTTCACCGCCGGCACGGACGGAGGCAGACCGCGGAAGCGCACCGGATAGGCGCAGTACTGGCAGACCACCTGACCATCGGGAGCGAAGGCGAGAGAGATGCGCGGGCCCCCGAGAGGGTTGTCCAGGTACCTCCAGCGCCACAGCGGCAGGCTCAGCCGGTCGCCGAAACTCGCCTCGAAGAGCCCGAGTATCTCCACCTCGTTCCCCGGCTTGTAGCCGCGGATTCGGTAGCCGTCACGGCGCGACCGGACCACCCGAAACCGGGGAGAATCGCTGCCTCCACACTCTCGCACCGGGCGAAACCCCGCCTCCAGCAGGCGGAGGATCAGTCGGTCGTGGCCAGAGTGGCTCCCGCACCAGCCGATGACCGCTTCGTCCGGCAGCGCCGCCGGGTCGCCGAGCTCATCCGGTTCCTCCACCA
The DNA here is from genome assembly GCA_965200575.1 of Thermoanaerobaculia bacterium. Lineage (GTDB taxonomy): Bacteria > Acidobacteriota > Thermoanaerobaculia > Multivoradales > Multivoraceae > Multivorans. Next base: position 3,754,362 of record OZ241363.1, read on the forward strand.
GATGAACGCCACCTTCAGGCAGTGCGCGGAGCCCGCCCCGAGGCAGGACCGCCTGAAGGGCCTCGTCAAGCCCTCCCCCGCGGCCCCTTCCGGCGCGAAGCCGGGAAAGCGACCGACTCCACGCCGCCTCTGCACTCACGGCGACGGATGCTAGCGCCCGACAGCTGGCTGCGTCTCACCTGTGCCCGGCAGACCGCCAGACTTGCCCGCGGCAGTGCCGGTTGTCTCCGCTGGACGGGACGTTGGCTGGCAGGTGCGTCTTGGGCCGGGGAGGCTTCTCGGCGCTACCCGGCCGGCCAGCCTTCGCCAGTCCCCGGCCAGGCACCAAGTGAGGCGGCAGGTCCGAGGGGGCCGAAGATGGGGCTGGAGGCAAGCGACCTTGCACGTCCTTAGCCACAAGCACAACCTCTCGGAGCGCGGCCGTTTCACAGCCGGCGCCAACTTCCACACAACCTCCAGGGCGCCCGCGTCCCCTGCGGCCCCCTCGGGCCTGGCGGCGTCGCCTGCCCGTCCGGCGCCCGCCTGTCCGGCGCCCGCCCGTGGCGGCCGTCAGTGGCCTGCCGGACGGCGCCATCGGCCGCTGTTCGCCGTCTTGGGGTAGAATGGCCGTTTACCGTACACGCTTCGAGCGCCTCTTGCCGCCCGCACCTGTCTGCGCAGCGGCCTGCGGGCACACAGCCTGGAGGTAGTCAGTGGCCGTCAGGATGAACGACACGCTTCTCGAGCTGGTCGAGGGCGACATCACCGAACTGGAAGTTGACGCCATCATCAATCCGGCGAACGAGGAGCTTCAGCTCGGCGACGGCGTCTCGGGCGCCGTCCTGGCGAAGGGCGGCAGTTCGATTCAGGACGAGTGCAATCGAATCAGGAGCACGCCGGTCGGCACCGCGGTCATGACCGGCGCCGGCGACCTCAAGGCGAAGCAGGTCATCCACGCGGTCGGTCCGCGCATGGGCGAGGGCGATGAAGACCGGAAGCTGGCCGGCGCGGTGCGAGCGGCGCTGGCGCTGGCGGATCGGAACGGTCAGCGCACCATCGCCATTCCGGCGATCTCGACCGGCGTCTTCGGGTTCCCGGTGCCCCGCTGCGCTCGCATCCTGCTGACCGAGGTGCATCGGTACCTGCAGGGCGGCACGAAGCTGGAGCGGGTCATCGTCTGTCTCCACGGCATGGAGAACTTCCAGACCTTCCGCAGCGAGCTGCGCCGCGGCTTCCGCTGATTGAGCCTGTCCACGCAGCCTCGCCACGTGACCTTCGAGGCCACGTCGGAAATCCATGCCACTGACGGCAGGGGCGCCTTCGTGTTCCCGCTCATTTGCGAGGGCGGCGAACGGTTGGCCACCGGCGAGTATGACGAGCTTCGGTTCGTCGTCTCCGTCTGGCATCCGAGGGAAGGCAAGATCATCGATCTGGACAAGGCCTACCTGGAGCTGCGGGCGAACTTCGCGGAGGGCGGCCACTGGATGCGGCTGGCGGAGCTCGAACCGGTCGTGTCGCCCTACAACCGCGGCGAGAGCTTCGACGGCTGGATCGTTCTGCCGGTTCTGTCCGGCACGTCGGCGTTCCGTCTGCACGGCGGCGGCTTCCAGCCTCGCGCGCGGCTGCAGATTCGGGCTTCGGCGTACCTCGTGGCGTGACCGACGGGGCCACGCCGCGGCAGGCCTTGCTGGCTCGGCTGGCGCAGAGGACCGACAGCCGCATCGTGCTTCTGGTGCTCGACGGTCTGGGAGGGCTGCGGACGGAGGCCCACCCCCGGACCGCGCTTGACGCCGCCCGGACATCGAACCTGGACCGGCTGGCAACGCGCTCGGCGCTGGGCCGCCTGGTTCCCGTCGGCGCTGGCATCACGCCGGGCAGCGGGCCGGCGCACCTGGCCCTGTTCGGCCACGAACCGACCAGGCCGGAGGCCGACATCGGTCGCGGCGTGCTGGAAGCCCTGGGCCTCGGTCTCGACCTGCCTGCTGGAACCGTGGCAGCTCGCGGCAACTTCGCCACCGTCGATGCCGACGGCCTGCTCACGGACCGACGCGCGGGCCGCATCGCCAGTGCCGAAGGGCGCCGTGTCTGCGCCCGGCTGAGGCGCCGCATCGCCGCTTCGGGCACGGAGTTGCCCGGCGATCTCGAGGTCGAGGTGCATCCGGGCGAGGGCTATCGCTTCGTTCTCCTCTTCCGGGCGCGGCCGGGGACGGCGCCGCTCGACGCCGGTCTCGACGACACGGACCCGCAGGAGGTCGGGCTGGCATCGCTGCCGGTTCGGGCCGCGCCGGGGGCCGGGGAGGCCGCTCGGCAGACCGCCGCGCGCATCGCCCCGGTGGTGGCCGTCCTTCGGGCGGAGCTGCGCGACGAGGCGCACGCCAACAGCTTCCTGCTGCGAGGTTTCTCGTCGCCGCCGAAGCTGCCCGGTCTGGAGGCTCTGTATCGACTGCGCGCGGCGGCGATGGCCGGCTACCCGCTGTATCGAGGCGTGGCCAGGGCCTGCGGCATGGAAGTCGTGGAATGTGGCGCCGACGCAGGCGACATGCTGAGCCAGCTCCGGCGGCACTGGGACGACTTCGAGTACTTCTTCCTGCACGTCAAGGCGACTGACATGGCTGGCGAGGACGGAGACTTCCCGGCCAGGGTCGAGGTGATCGAGTCGGTCGACGAGTGGCTGCCGCGGCTTCTCGATCTGGAGCCGGACGTGCTGGCGATCACCGGCGACCACTCCACGCCGTCGCCGATGAAGGCGCATTCCTGGCATCCGGTGCCGTTGCTGCTCTGGTCGGACCGCTGCTTCGTGGACGAATGCGCCCGCTTCACAGAGGTCGAAGCGCTGCGCGGGGCACTGGGCACGATGCCCTCCAGCAATCTCATGGGGCTCCTGCTCGCGAACGCCGGCAAGTTGCGGAAGTTCGGCGCCTAGCTGCTGTTGGGGCCGGCAGTCCGAGGGTCCGCAGGGGACGCGGGTGCATCGGAGCTTGTCCGGGGGCGCCTGCTGCGCCGCCCAGGGAGGCGCCTGTCCGCGAGGATGTCGAAAGTCGCTGGCCTCCAGCCCGCTTGCTGGCCCGTGGACCTGACGGCCAGGGTACCGTGGAGTTGTCAGGGCCGTCGGCGGAACGATCGCAGGTCGGCGCCGGCGCCTTCGAAGAGCTGCCGGACCGTCGGCAGCGGCAGGCCGACGACGTTGCTGTAGTTGCCGTCGACTTCCAGGACGAAGAGGCTGCCCAGGCCCTGGATGGCGTAGGCGCCGGCCTTGTCGTCAGGCTCTCCGGTTCCGGCGTACCACTCGATCTGCTCGGCGTCGAGCTCGGCGAACAGGACCCGTGCGCTCTCGACGGCGTGCAGATCGTCGCCCCCGGGCGTGCAGATCGCCGTCCCGGTCAGCACCAGGTGCCAGCGGCCCTGCAGGCGCGCGAGCATTCGCCGGGCGTCGGCGCGGTCGACCGGCTTGCCGAGAATCTCCCCGCCTTCGATCACTATCGTGTCCGCGCCGAGGACCCACTCGCCGTCACGGGCCGCTGCTCTCGCCTTCTCCCGGGCCAGGCGACGGACGAGGTCGCGGGGCCGCTCGTCGGGCAGAGGGGTCTCGTCGACGTGAGCCGGCCGCACCGTGAAGTCGAGGTCGAGGGAGTCGAGAAGCTCGCGCCGGCGCGGCGAGGCGGAGGCCAGGACCAGCTTGCCCGGCGCGGTCACTGGAAGTACCCCGGCGGGTGCTGAATCCTGACCCCTCGGCGACCGCTGCCGGCACCCTTTCGGAGCCGGACCTCCACTTCGTGGAAGGACTGCTCATCGCTCGGCGGCGACTCGAACACGAGCAGGTACTGCGAGCGGACTTCGCTCTCGATGCGTTCGTAGACCCTGGACAGATCCGAGGCGCCGGAGATGAAGAAGCAGCGCCCGCCGGTCGTGTCGCACAGGCTCTGGAGGCGGTTGCGGAAGTGCAGCTCGCGGGCGTCGATGTCGATGCCGATGCTGTAGACCGCCACCTCGCTGCGGCGGGCGTACTCGATCACTTCCTCGAAGCGGCGCGGAGCGGCGAGATCGCCGCCGTCCGTGAGCAGGATCAGGGCGCGCTTCCCGCGTATGCCGCCAAAGTGGTAGAGCGCGTGGAGGACGCTCTCGTACAGCTCGGTGCCGCCTTCCGCGGCCAGGTCGGCGAGGCCGCCGGCCAGCCTCTCCGGCGAACCGGTGAAGCCCACGACCAGCTCGGGCCGGTCGTTGAACGTGAACAGGCAGGCGCGGTCGTGCGGCCCCAGCACGAGTTCGAAGAAGTGCAGGGCCGCTTCCTCGGCCGCTTCCAGCCGCGGCTCCATCGACAGCGACGTGTCGAACAGGATGCAGGCGTGAACCGGCAGGCTCGCCGCGTGGGCGAAGCGGCGCAGCGGTTGGCGCCTGCCATTGACGAGAAGGTCGAAATCGGTCTCCGCAAGGCCCTGAATCGGCGCCCCCGAGCGGTCCGTGACCGAGGTGTAGAGCTCGATCAGGGCCACCTCCACCTCGTCCACCAGGTCGGGCGAGTTGACGAAGACGACGTCCTCGGCAAACGCGCCGGTTTCGAGCCAGGCCACAGCCCGGACGTACGAGAGCGGCTCGTCGGGGTCGACCTCGATGGGCTGCTCGAAGGGCGGCTGGTAGAGCGTCGCGTGCCGGGTGTCGTTGAGGAAGAACTCGACCCTGTCGAGCCGTTCGTGGCGCGGCGCCTCGACTTCCGCGGCGGCGCGCACGCTGCGAACGTGGTTGCTGCCGCGCTGAGGCGAGGTCAGCCGGACCGTGAATCGATGGGGACCGGCGTTGATGCCCACCTCGTCGTCGGCCAGGACGGCGCCGCGCTCGTCCAGGGCATCGACGCGCAGGTCGTGGCTTCGCGGCGAGGAACCGACGTCGATCTCGACCTCGTATGGCGGCCTCCTCTTGCTGATCAGCTCGCGGCCGTCGAGGACGAAGCTCAGGCGGTGGATGTCGGGTCCCCGAGCGGTGGCCCCGACGCGGACCCGGCCGGTGATCAGACGCTCCGGCAGGGGGAGGATGCGCACCGAATGCTCGGCTTCGGCCGCAGGTTCCCCGGTCGCCGCCCGGTTCGCCTCGGTCAGCCAGTCCGGGACGGCGTCGATGCGAGGCGGGCGCGCAGCCGCCGGCCCGGCAGCGGCCCCGGGGCGGACGTCGTCGAGCTGGACCAGCGGAACGTCCAGCTCGGATTCGACCCCGAAGTACCGGTCCGTCTCCAGCTCGCGCACCTTGGCCACCAGCCGGTAGCGGCCGGGGCGCAGGTAGCGCTGCAGGACGAGCGGCATGGAACCGTCGCCGGCGCTGCCCGCCCGGGCCTGGTGCTCGAACCGATAGCGGAAGGTCTCGAACAGTTCGCCGCGGCGCAGAACCTCGCCGTCGACCACGAAGCGCCGGGTCGAGCCATCCGATTCGGGCAGCAGGCTCGGGTCGATGCCGACGACCGCCTGCACCACGGTGCGGCCGCCGCGCCGGCCGGGATAGCGCAGGACGACTTCGGCCGGCAGCGCTTCCGCGCCCTCCGGCATCTGCGTGCTGCGGTCGAGGAAGGCGAGGGCCCATTCGTCTCCGGCCGTGCCCGGCAACGGTGCCGCAGCCTCGATCGCCTCCGTGTCCAGAGCCAGGCCGAGGGCGGCCAGCACGTCGCCGCCGGCCGAGCAGCGCCGTCCGATCCGTTCGAGCTGCTCGCTGGGGTCGGGTGCGGCGGTGCTGAACGCGACCAGAGCGGACAGCCCGTCGGCTGCGGTCCAGAGTCGATGGCGGCCGCCCTGGCGCAGGAAGATCAGGTAGAACTCGTCGCGCACGAGAAGGCTGTGCGCGTAGTGCCAGACCTCGAGCTGGCGCAGCAGGTCGCATGTGGTGCGGAAGGTGCGGAGCGGCTCCCCGTGCTGGAGGAGCGCCCGGAACCGTGCGCCGCGTGCGCCGCCGAAGCGCTCCTCGGCGGTGCGGACTGCAGCCTCGAAGCGTTCGCGGAACTCGTTCTGCGGCGTTTCGGGCCAGGGGTCGCGGACCGCCCAGAAGCGCTGGACGAAGGCGTCGCGCTGATAGGCGTGCCGCAGCTCGCCGAACACGCGGCGCTCGGTGTCGCCGAGAATCGGGTCGACGGCGTCGAGAAACTCGGCGTGGCGCCGGTCGAGCGGCGCCACGCCCTGAGCCGCGGCGCAGAGCGGGAAGCAGAGAAGGAGGCCGAGCAGGGCCCGTCCGGTCACGGGTAGTAGCCCTTGAGGGTGCGGATGGACACGCCCGGTGCGGTGGAGTCGACCTCGATCTGGCGGAAACGCCGGCTGCCGCTGGCGTTCGTCGACTGATAGGTGATCAGGTAGCGGGAACGCAGCTCGCCCAGGATGCGGGCGTAGACGCCGGCGAGATCGTCGACCTCGGCGATGAAGAAGGCGCTCCCTCCGGTCTGTTCCGCAAGCCGCGACAGCGCCCGCCTGGCCTGGCCCGGCTGCTTGCCGAGGCCGATCGCCCAGACCGCCACGCCGGAACGCTGCGCGTACTCCAGCGCCTGGTCGAAGCTGAACCGGCTGCTCTCGTCCTTGCCGTCGGAGAGCAGGAGCAGCGCGCGCTGGCCCTTGATGCCGTTCAGGTAGAAGAGGCCGAAGACGATGGCGTCGTACAGCGCCGTACCGCGTTCCGCCTTGAGCCCTGCCAGCGCGCCGGCGAGCTTCCCGGGGTCGTTGGTGAAGTCGGAGGCGAGGTACGGGTGGTCGTTGAAGGTCACCAGCGCGGCCCGGTCCCTGGGGGTGATCTGCGACCCGAAGAGATCGAGGGCGGCATCGCGGGCAACGCCGAGCCGCTCGACCATGGAGGCCGAGACGTCGAGCATCACCTGGAGGTGAACGGGCAGGTCGGTGACGCGCTGGAAGCGGAGAATCTCCTGCGGGACGCCGTCCTCGCGAATGCGGACCTGGCCCTGCTGCAGGTCCTCGACAGGCCGCCCCGACCGGTGCTGCGCCGCGGCGTAGAGCTCGACGTACTGGATGTCAAGGATCTCCAGGTTGTCGGGAGCGTTGACGTAGACCACGGCGTCGGTTGTTGCGCCGTCGACCAGCCAGGCGGCCGCGCGCAGATACGTGATGCCGCCGCCCGGCGGCAGGTCGACCGTGTGGGTCCACGGCGCCTGGTAGAGCGTCGCAACCGGCTCGTCGTTCAGGTGAATCTCCAGGCGCTCCACCAGAGCCCCGTCCGGGACCTGAATGTCGACCTCGATGTCCACGCGGTCGTCGTAGCGGATGCCGGCGCGGGGCTCGGCGAAGCGGAGGGCGAAGCGGTCGCGCCCGGCGTTCAGCGAGATCTCGTCCGAGGCGATCTCGGCGCCGTCGGCGTTGTGGGCGGCAGCGCGCAGGACGTGGACGCGGGGCACGGAACCGAGGTCGAGCTCGACCGAGAACGGAGGCCGACGCTTGCGCGCCACCTCGTCGCCGTCGAGCCGGAACCGGACCTCGGCGATGTCGCCCGTGGCCAGCGTGTCGAAGCGGACCAGGCCGGTCTGCAGTTCCCCGGCGGGCCGGACCAGCTGCACCGTTGGCACGTCGCTGGTCAGGACGGCTTCGGCCTGATCGATGATCTTCTGCACCGCCGGGTCGAGCGTGACGGTCGCCGGTTCGTCGAGCGTCGGCACCTCGAGCCCCTGCTCCAGGCGGGAAAACCGGCCGCCGTTCAGGTCCTCCACGCGGAGCACGAGCCGGTAGTCGCCCGGGCGCAGTCGTCGCTCGAAGGAGAGCAGGATGGGCTGCGCGTCCGAGGCCGGCGCCGGGCCGTCGTCGAGTGGCAGGTCGAACCGATAGCGGAAGTTCTCGAACAGATCGTCGCCGCGGAGCACCTCGCCGGTGAGGAAGAAGTTGTAGCTCGACCTGCCGCCGACCGAGTCGCGCACCGCTGACGCCGGATCGATCTCCACCACGGCCTCCACGACGGTTCGTGCCTGGTAGCGGGCCGGGAAGCGCACGTCCAGCTCCGCGTCGAGCGGCTCGGCGCCATCCGGCAGATCGGTCGTGTAGGCCTGGAAGGTCAGGGTCCATTCGGACGAGGGCGCGTCCGGCGGCGCCTCCAGACGGGCCATCAGGGTGGCGAACTCCAGACCGTTGCTGCGCAGGAGCCAGGCGATGGCGGAAGCGGCGACGTCGCCCCTTGCGCACGACTGGATCTCGCCTGCGATGTCCATCTGGCCTGTGCCGACGTCGAGCAGGCGGTCGATGCCGTCGGCGGGGTGCCAGAGCTCGTACTCCGGCTGATTGCCGCGCCGGAAGAAGAGGAGGAAGAACTCGTGGCCGACCCGTTCGTTGTGGGCGTAGAACCAGATCTCGATCGGCCAGGTGACCATCGTGCACTGGAAGTCGAGCCGTCCGTCTGGTTCCCCGTTCAGGAGCAGCATTCGCGCCCGGTCCGAGCGCGGGCTCTCGAACTCCTGCCGAACGTAATGCAGGCGCTCCTCCCAGCGCGCCTTCAGATCGTTGCGGGGAGAGTCCGGAAAGGGGTCGCGGAGCCGCCAGAAGCGATCGATCCAGGCCCGACGCTGGTAGTCGCGGGTCACCTCGAGGAAGGCCTCGCGCTCCTCCTGGGTGATCAGAAAGTGAACGTCGGCGAGGAACTGCCTGAACTCGAGCGGCAGCGCCGCCTCGGCCTCCGCCATTGCGGCCCGGCGTTCCCGGCGCTCCTTGCGGGTCTCGTTGCGGCGTTCCTGCGCGACCGCCATGGCAGGGAGAATCAGGCTGGCCAGCACGACCAGGACCGTGATCTTCCCTGCGACCGAGCGGGTCAATGCAGTGCCTGCTCGATCCAGCAGCCGCCCAGCACTCGGGTGCCCCGGTAGAAGACCGCGGCCTGGCCGGGGGCCACGGCCGTCTGCGGTTCCCGGAACCTGACCCGGCACGTTCCGGCCTCGTGACCGCCGCCGCCGGGCAGGCACTCGACCACCGCCGACGCTCCCGGGTGGCGCGAGCGAATTCGCACCTCGACCTCGACGCCTCTGCCGTTGCGGTCGCCGTCGCCTTCCGGCGGCTGGCCGCCGATCCAGTGCAGGCCGCGGCCGAGGAGGCCGGGCGCCCGAAGGGCGTCGTGATCGCCGACCACGATCCGGTTCTCGTCGGGCTGCACGTCGAGAACGTAGAGCCGGCGACCGGTCGCGACGCCGAGGCCTCGACGCTGGCCGACCGTGTAGCGATACCAGGGGGCGCCGTGGCCGAGGCTGACGCCGTCTTCGGTCGCGACTCTGGCCGGCGCCCGCGACAGCTCGGGCCGCTCGCTCTCCACGAACTCCTGCACCCCGCGGTCGACGAAGCAGATCTCCATGCTCTCGCCCTTCCCGGCCACTGCCAGCCCGGCCTCGCGGGCCAGCTCTCGCACCTCCTCCTTTCGCAGCTCGCCGAGCGGGAAGTCCGCATGGGCCAGTTGCTCCTGGGTCAGCTCGAAGAGGAAGTAGCTCTGGTCCTTCTCTCGGTCGACTCCTGTGTGCAGCTCGAAGAGGCCGTCGCGGTCCCTGCGGATGCGTGCGTAGTGGCCGGTGGCGGTGCGGTCGGCGCCCAGGCGCCTCGCCCGTTGCCGGAAGGCGTCGAACTTGATCGTCGTGTTGCAGGAGATGCAGGGGCTCGGGGTGCGGCCCCGGACGTAGCTGGTCACGAACGGGTCGACCACGTGACGCCGGAACTCGCCGTCCATGCGCAGCGTGTAGTGCGGCATGCCGACCTGCTCCGCCACCCGCCGGGCGTCGCCGAGGTCGAGAGAGCCGCAGCAGCGACCGTGCCTGGCCTGCTGCGAGCGGTCCCACAGCAGCATGGAAAGCCCGACGACCGGAACTCCCTGCCTCCGCAGGAGAAGGGCGGCCACGGAGGAGTCGAGCCCGCCGCTCATGGCCACGGCGGTCAGCGGCACGTCGGCGGCCGGCCCCGGCTCGGCATGGGCTTCGATCGAACGAGTCATCGCGCAGCCGCCCGGGACGCGAGCCCGACCGGCGCGGACGAGATCTCCCGCAGGGTCGCCACCTCGCTGGCCAGAACGGGCAGGAAGCGGTCGACTTCGGCGTCGTCGTTCGAAGTGCCAAGGCTGATGCGCAGCGACGCGATGGCCTCCTCCTCGTCCAGCCCCATGGCGACCAGGGTCTGGCTGGGTTCGACGGTGCCGGAGGCGCAGGCGGCGCCGGTCGAGACGGCGAAGCCGCGCAGGTCGAGACGGATCGCCAGTTCCTCGCCGATCAGGCGAGGAAAGGCCACGTGGGTCGTGTGGGGCAGCCGGGGCGACGACCGGCAGTGGATGCGGGCGTCGGGCACGGTGTCCAGGCCGGCTTCCAGCCGCTCGCGGAGCCGGCCGAGCCGCCCGATACGGTCGTCGAGCTCGGCCGAGGCCAAGGCCGCGCAGGCGCCCAGGCCGACCAGCGCCGCCACGTTCTCGGTGCCTGCCCGTCGCTGGCGTTCCTGGCCTCCGCCCAGCATCGAGGGCCCGAACTTCGCGCCTCCACGGATGCACAGCGCGGCCGCGCCGACCGGTCCGTTGAACTTGTGCGCCGCCACCACCAGGTAGTCGGCGCCGAGAACCGCCACGTCGACCGGGTGCTTTCCTGCCGCCTGCACGGCGTCGCACAGAAGCGGCACGCCCCGGGCATGGCAGGCATCGGCGGCCGCGGCCACGGGCTGCAGCGTCCCGAGCTCGTTGTTCGCCAGCATCAGGCAGGCGAGGCGCGTGGACGGGCGCAGCGCGTCCGCGACCGCATCCGCTTCCACCACGCCGTCTTGTCCCGGCTTCAGTCGCGTGACCTCGACGCCCCTGCTCTCGAGATGGTCGGCCGTGCGCGAGATGGACGGATGCTCGAGAGCCGAGATCACCAGGTGCCCGCTTGGGTTTCCCGCGAAGGCCGAGGCAAGCACGGCGTTGTTCGCCTCCGTGCCGGATGCGGTGAAGACCACCTCGGGCGGCGTCGCTCCGACCAGTTCGGCCACCTGCGAGCGGGCGCCCTCGACCGCCTGCCTCGCGGAGCGTCCGAAGGAGTGGGAGGAGGACGGATTGCCCCAGTGGCCGCTCAGCCAGGGCAGCATCGCTTCGCCGACCCGGGGGTCGAGTGGCGTGGTTGCGTTGTGGTCGAAGTAGACGCGGTCGGCAGACATGAGCATCGGCGATTCTACGTTCGAGATCGGGCGCTCGGGCCGCCAGGCAGGTCGGGTCCGGTCAGTCGGCGCCTGCAACCACGACCGTCACCTCGCCGCGCAGCCTGCCGCGGTTCGCGACCTCGTACGCGAGCTCCGAAAGCGAGCCGCGCAAAACTTCCTCGTGCAGCTTGGTCAGCTCCCGACAGACGGCGGCCTGCCGCTCCGCGCCCAGGACCTCCGCGGCGTCGGCGAGAGAGGCGGCCGCGCGGTGCGGCGACTCGAAGAAGACCAGCGTGTGGTCGAGGTCGGCCCAGGCGACGAAGAAACGCCGGCGTCGGCCCGGTTTCGGCGGCGGGAAGCCGAGAAAGGTGAAGGGTTGCGGCGGCAGGCCGGACACCAGGAGCGCCGCGAGCGGGGCGGAGGGCCCGGGCAGCGCCTCGACCGGGATGTTCCGCGCCACTGCGGCCCGCACCAGGCGGTAGCCGGGGTCGGAAACAAGCGGCGTGCCGGCGTCCGACACCAGGGCCACGGCCTCTCCGGCCAGAAGCCGGGCGAGCACCCGGTCAATCTGCCGGCGTTCGTTGTGGTCGTGAAGCGGCAGCATCGGCGGACGCTTCACGGACCCGCTCGTGCCGAGGGCCTCGAACAGTCTGCCGGTGCGGCGAGTGTCCTCGCAGGCCACCAGGTCGGCCGTCAGCAGGGCCTCGCGGGCACGCAGCGACAGGTCGGCCAGGTTGCCGATGGGGGTGGCGACGATGCGCAGCCGCCCGCCACGAAATGCGGGGTCGCCGCCGCTCACGGACTGCCGAGGTCAGGCTCGTAGAGGTCGTGGTACTGCGCCACGTTGTCCAGGACCTTCGCCAGGTAGTTCCGGGTCTCTCGAAATCCGACCTTGGTGAAGTACTCGTCGGCCCCTTCCGTGTAGCAGTGCCGCTGCCAGAGGGCCGCCTGAGCCTCGCCCGCGTTGTAGGCGGCCAGCATCACGTGCTGACGATTGTCGAACAGTGCCCCCAGCTCCTCCAGATAGGACGCCCCAAGCTCGACCGCCAGCGCCGGGTCCTCGAGATCGCGCGGCGTCGAGATCGGCCGACCGGCCTTCTTTGCCAGCCGGGACGCGGTGGGAAAGACGAACTGCATCAGCCCCCGGGCCGATGCGGCCGAAACCGCCTGATGGTCGAAGCGGCTCTCCTGGCGCATGATCGCCCACATCAGGTACGGGTCCAGCCCGCGTTGCCTGGCCGCTTCGGTGATCAGATCGCTCCAGGCAGGGGGATAGAGGGCCTTGCGCATGGCGACCGGATGCAGCGGTTCGGGCACGCGTCTCGGCGCCCTCTGCGCCAGGATCTCGGCGATCAGGAGCGCGCGCCGGGGCCGGCTCGGCGCCAGCCCCTCGGCTGCGGTCAGCGCCAGGCGCGGGTTGGCGACCGGGAAGTGACGGTTCACGACCTCGGCGGCGTCGCCCCACATTCCAAGAGCCAGCAGGAGTTCCTGGGGGCCGCCGCCGGGCCCTTCCCACAGGGGCCAATCGCTGGGAGGCACCGTCCTCAGGCCCAGGAAGGCGCGCACGCCGGGGTCGGCCACCAGGTTGCCCTGCAGCGACTGGCGCGCGGCCTCTGCCTCGTCGCTGCCGCGGTCGTGAAGCAGCCAGGCCCGGTAGAGCCGGGCGCTGTCCCGGGAACTGGCGAACTCGTCGGCGAGGCGGCGGCGATAGATGGAGAGCGGTTCCTCGGCGAGGCGCCTTTCCGCCTCCCGTGCGAGCGGATGGAACAGGTCCGCGGCCAGCAGGTCCGCGTAGTCCTCGATGGCCCGGTCCAGGGCGCCGCGAGCCTCGTTCAGCCTGCCCCGCCAGTAGCGAACCTCGAACTCGACGCTGCGGCTGGCCCGCAGGGCGTCGTCCAGCCAGGGACCGGCCCGGTCGATGCGGCCCTGGACGATGTCGGAGGCGGCCAAAAAGAGGCTGGCGCGAGCCGAGATGGCCCGGTCGTGACGGAGCTCGGTCAGGACCGAGTAGAGGTCGAGCGCTTCGTCCTCCAGGCCGCGGCGCCATTCCAGGCGCATGGCGCCGAGCAGGGCGGCCACCGAGTAGTTGCCCTGCGGGTCGGCCAGCCAGGCACGCCGGTAATCGGCGGCCGCCTCGATCCAGTTGCCGGAGAGCTCCTCGGACCGCGCCTTCTGGTAGATCGCCTGCCCGGAGAGGCGCGCCGACGTGACGTTGTCGGCCAGCAGGCCGTAGTGGCGAGCGGCGTCCTCCAGGCGACCCTGCCTGAACTGGCTGCGGGCCCAGCGGTAGTGGATCTCGAAGTCGGAGTTCGAAGGCGTCTGCAGGCCGAGCACGATCTGGCCCAGCAGTTCCGTCGAGCGGTCGTAGACGCCGTGGTCGTGGAAGGTGTTGCCCAGCAGCAGCGTCTCCTGCCGGTTTGCGGCGAGCCGAGCCTCCGGGCGCAGCCGGTGGAGCCGGTCGGCGGCTTCGAAGGCCACCAGGTCGTTCCCGCGCTCGCGGATCAAGGCGGCCATCTCGGCGACGGCTTCGTCCGCCTCGCCGGCGGCGAGGCGGCACTTGGCCTGGCTCAGGGTCAGCAGGCGGCGTTCCGGCGCCGGCAGCCGCGCGATCGGGACGCCGCCGAGGAGCCGACAGTCGCCGCCGTGGTCGAGGCTGGTTGCCAGAAGCTCGGCGGTGGGCTGCACGAGCACGCGCGGTGGTCGGTCAGCCAGCAGGGTCGCCGCGACACCGGCGGCAATCTCCGGGTTCCCCTGTCGGACCTGGCCACCGGCGAGCCGATAGCGCGCCCAGGGCCCCAGGACGGGCGTCTCGTTCAGGCAGGTGGCGAACGCCTCCGACGCCTCGTCGACTCGCCCGAGCTGCTCCAGCAGGTGGCCCTCCAGGTAGCAGAGGCCGAGACCGGCACGGGTTTCCGGCGCATCGGCATGCACGCGACGGGTCTGTGCGAGAGCGGCCTCGGGCTGACCCGCGGCCTGCAGTTCAACCAGGGCGATGCGCGGATCCGGGGTTGCGGCGAGCATCAGGAGCGGCAAGGCCCAAAGCTGACTGGCCATGAAACAGTTGAACTGAGGCAAGGTGCTGGACATTCCCCGGGCTGGTTCCCGCTGCGTGCGTGTCAGGATAGCGCCTGCCGCCGTTTGGCCGATCCTTGCCGGTTCGAAGGCGACCGAGAAGCGCCATGCTCGACAAGCTGGAACAGATCGCACAGACATACGAAGAGCTGACCGCCAGGCTTGGCGATCCGGACGTTCTGGCGGACCCGGGCGCGTTCCGCGACGCCAGCCGCGCGCTGGCCGAACTCAACCCGGTGATGGAGCTGTACCAGCGCCACCGCAGGGCCAGCGAGGAACTCGATCAGACGGCCGACCTGCTGGCCGAACTCGACCGCGGCGACGACCTGTTCGAGATGGCGACCGAGGAGAAGCGTCTGCTGACCGCCACGATCGCGGTCACCGAAGAGGAGCTCCGGAAGGCGCTGGCGCCACGGGATCCGAACGAGAAGCGCAACGCCGTGCTGGAGATTCGGGCCGGGACCGGCGGTGACGAGGCGAGTCTGTTCGCGGCCGAGCTGTTTCGCATGTACAGCCGCTACGCCGACCAGCGCGGCTGGAGGGTCGACATCCTCGACATGTCCGAGACCGGCATCCGCGGGATCAAGGACGTGTCGGCGATCGTCGAGGGTCGTGGCGCCTTCGCCGGGCTGCGGTACGAGGCCGGCGTGCATCGGGTACAGCGCGTACCCGAAACGGAGGCGTCGGGCCGCATTCACACCTCGGCCGTGACGGTGGCGGTGCTGCCCGAAGCCGAGGACATCGAGATCGAGATCTCGCCGTCCGACCTGCGGGTGGACACCTACTGCGCCTCCGGCCCCGGCGGCCAGGGCGTGAACACGACCTACTCCGCGGTGCGGCTGACCCACGAACCGACCGGCCTGGTCGTGACCTGTCAGGACGAGCGCAGCCAGATCAAGAACAAGGCCAGGGCGATGCGGGTGCTCAAGAGCCGGCTGCTGGAGATGGAGGAGGCGAAGGCCAGCGCCGAGATGGGCGAACAGCGTCGGCGGATGATCGGCAGCGGCGACCGCTCGGAGAAGATCAGGACCTACAACTTCCCGCAGAACCGCGTCACGGACCATCGGATCGGGCTGTCGGTCCACAAGCTGCCGCAGGTCCTGGAAGGTGACCTGGCGCCGCTGATCGGCCCAGTTCAGCAGCACTTCGAGGCCGAGAGGCTGCGGCAGTCCGGCGAGAGCCGTCCGGTCTGACGGGCCGGCGTGCCGGCAAGCGCCATGGAGGACAGCTCGCCCCCGGCGCCGGACGAGGCGCGCATCGTCGACCTGCTCGACAGGGGCCAGGAACACCTGGCTGGGGCCGTCGAGCGGCCGCGACGAGAGGCTGCTCTGCTTCTGGGAGAGGTGCTCGGCTTCACCGAGGCGCAGCTCCTCGCCCGTGCGGACGAGGAGGTGGCGGTGCCGTCGGCGGTCATCTACGGCCAGCTGATCCGACGCCGGGCGGACCACATGCCCGTGGCCTACCTGCTGGGGCGTCGGGAGTTCTGGGGCCGCCCGTTCGCGGTCGACCAGCGGGTGCTGGTTCCCCGGCCGGAGACGGAGCATCTGGTGGAGGCAGCCCTGGAGTGCATCGACGGCGACGCCCGGGTACTGGACGTGGGTACCGGATCCGGCTGCATCGCGGTCACGATTGCGCTGGAACGTCAGGACGCGCGGGTGGTGGCAACGGACGTCTCGCCGGGGGCGCTGGCAGTGGCCGCCGTCAACTGCAGGCGTCACGGCGTCAACGACCGCGTGCGCCTGGTCCGGGGCGACCTGTTCGCGCCGCTCTCTGCCGGCTCCTTCGACGTGATCGTCTCCAATCCGCCCTACGTCCGGGTCGACGAGTGGCCGTCGCTGATGCCGGAAGTTCGTGACCACGAGCCTCCCGAAGCCCTGTTCGCCGGCGACGGTCTGGACTTCTTCCGGCGTCTGCTCGCCGCGGCCGACTTCTTCCGCCCCGGTCAGCTCCTGCTGCTCGAGATCGGCAAGGGGCAGTTCGACGCGGTCAGGGGCCTGGCCAGCGAGGCTGGCTTCGAACTTGAGTGGATGGTCGCCGACCTCGCCGGCATCCCCCGCGTTGTCCGCCTGCGGCGCACGTAGCCATCTCTCTGGCCAGCTGGGCTGCGCCAGTCCTCTCGCCTTGCCCGGCAAGGCCGGAACCGAGCCGACAGACTGCTGGATGACCAGCCTGATCGGTCGCGAGGCCCCGTCCGGCGGGGGTGGCGGAGGTGGGGGCTGGTGGCTCTAGCTGGCTCGGCTCTCGATGCGCACCTGCAGCCGCTTCATCATCTCGTGCAGGGTCGTGGGCTTGACCTGCAGGCGCTCGGCGGCTCGCTTCTGGACGCCGCCGCAGGCCTGCAGCGCCTTGACGATGAGCTCGCGCTCGTAGGCGCGAACCGCCTCGCGGAACGAGACTCCGGCCTCGGGAAGGGGGATCATCAACGGCGGTGCGGAAGCGGGCTCGCGTATGGCGGCCGGCAGCAGGTCGAGGCCGATCTGCTCGCCGGCCGACAGGACGACGGCTCGTTCGATGACGTTCTCGAGTTCCCGGACGTTGCCGGGCCAGGAGTGGGCCATGAGAACGTCCATGGCGGCGGGAGTCAGGCGGCGCGGACGCCTCTCGTTCTCCTTCGAGTACATGCGCAGGAAGTGCTGGGTGATGAGCGGGATGTCCTCGGTGCGCTTCGACAGCGGCGGCAGCTGGATGGCGATGACGTTCAGCCGGTAGTAGAGATCCTCGCGGAACTCGCCGCTCTGCACCCGTGCCTCGAGGTCGGCGTTCGTCGCCGCCACCAGGCGCACGTCGGCCCGCAGCGTCTCCAGCCCGCCCAGGCGCATGAACTCCTTCTCCTGAATGACACGCAGCAGCTTGGACTGCGTGTCCGCCGGGATGTTGCCGATCTCGTCGAAGAAGATCGTGCCGCCGTCGGCGACCTCGAACAGCCCCTTCTTGTGCGACACGGCACCCGTGAAGGCGCCCTTGACGTGACCGAACAGGGTGCTTTCGAGCAGATCGCTGGGCATCGAGCCGGAGTTCACCGTGACGAAGGGTCCGTTGCTGCGGCGGGAGTGGTTGTGGATCGACTTGGCGACCAACTCCTTGCCAGTGCCGCTCTGGCCCCGGATGAGGATGTTGCTCCGGGACGGCGCCGCGCGCCGGATCAGGTCGAAGACCTGGCGGATGGGCCGGCTCTTTCCGATGATGCTGTCGAACCCCTGACGCTCGCGGAGCTGCTCCTTCAGATGGCGGTTCTCCGCGGTCAGCCGGCGCCGCTCCAGGCCCTGGGCGATGGTGAGCCGGACTTCCTCGTTCTTGAACGGTTTCGGCAGGTAGTGGAAGGCGCCCTCGCGCATCGCTTCGATGGCGCCTTCGATGGAGGAGTAGGCGGTGATGATGACGACGACCTGATCCGGGTCGTTCTGGCGGATTCTGCGCAGGACTTCCCGGCCGTTCATGTCCGGGAGCATGAGGTCCAGCAGCACCAGGTCGACCTCCTCCTGGGCGAGCGCCGTCAGTGCCTCCTGGCCCGACGCGCAGCAGATGGGGTGGTGTCCTTCCTGCCGGATCAGCGCGGTGAGCACATCCTGCAGGACAGGTTCGTCGTCGACCACGAGGATGTTCATCGGTCGTCCTCCGGGGCCAGCGACTTGCCGGGCGCCATCTGCGGCAGATGAAGGGTGAGCAGGCAGCCGCCGGTTCCGGACTCGCTCTCGACGTTGGACGCGCGGAGCTCGCCGCCGTGCCGGCGCACGATCTCCTGGCTGATCGAGAGGCCCAGACCGGTGCCGCCTGCAGCCTTGCGGGTGGAGAAGAAGGGTTCGAACACGCGTTCGAGATGCGTCGCCGGAATGCCCGGCCCGGTGTCCTCCACGCTCAGGAGGACGGAGTCGTCCAGGTTCCTCACGGTGAGCGAGATGCGTCGTTCGTCCACGTCGACCTCGGTCATGGCGTCGACCGCGTTGATCAGGATGTTGGCCAGCACCTGCCCCAGCTCGGTTTCGTTGCCGGGCACCCGGATCAGGTCCGCGTCGCCCAGATCGATCTGCACGTCGACGCCGGCGGAAGCGAGGCGTTCGGCCAGGGCGTCGCAGGTATCGCGGACCACGGCGGCCAGTTTCACGGGCAGCGGTTCGAGCCGCCCGCGGCGCGCGAAGTCCAGCAGCGTGTTCACGATGCGGGCGGCGCGGAAGGTCTGACGCTCCACCTTGCGCAGCAGCCGTCGGCGAGGATCCCGGGAGGGCGTCTCGTCGAGCAGCATCTGGGCGTAGCTGGAGATGCCGGTGAGCGGCGTGTTCACCTCGTGCGCCACGCCCGCGGCCATGGCGCCGAGAGCCGCCAGACGCTCCTTCTCGGCCAGCTGCTTCTTCATGGCCACCCGTTCCGTGACGTCCTGGGCCACGACGACCCGGTGGTCAAGCGCGGCGCCCCGGAACTCCGCGGTCGACAGCTGCAGATGGCGTCCGCTGCTGCCCGGTGCCGTGAAGAGCACCTCGGCGGGCGGCTCGCCCGTGCCCGGAAGCATGTCGAGCGGAATCAGCTCGCCGAGCGGTCGGTTCCCCACCGCCTCGGGGGAGAGGCCGACCAGCGACGCGAAGGCGCGATTGGCGGTCACGATCCGGTTGGCGCCGTCGACGACGGCGATCCCGGCCGGCGAGGATTCGATGATCTCCTCGCTGAACTGGCGAAGCTCCGAGACGTGGTCGAGCTGGCGCTGGCTCTGTTCGAGCAGGTTGGCGTTCTCGATCGCCAGCACGGCCTGGTTGAGACTCTGGCGAATGAGCGACAGGTCGTCGGTGGACAGGTGGGCGCCGCCCAGGTGACGACGCACGAGAAGCAGGCCGATCCGGCGATCCCGCACCTTGAGGGGAAACACGTGGTGGTAGCCGCACGCCGCGAACTGCCGGTGGCTGGTGTCGGCGGCGTCGGCGAGCGGGGCCCGTGACAGGACTTCGTGCGCCCCGTCCCAGACGGTGTCCTCGACGTGGGCGAGGCGGATGGCCGCTACGCCAGCCTCTTCCCGCACCGGCGCCAGGCGATCCCCGTCGTCGAGCAGCAGATTGGTCCGCTCCAGCTCCAGCCCCTTCTCCAGCCCCTTCAGCAGGGTCGACGTCAGTCGCTTCAGGTCCCGTTCGTGCAGCAGTTCGTCGCCGAGCCGTTCCAGTGCCCGAAGGCGCCCTCGGGCTCGGTACTGCAGGCGTTGCAGGCCGCCGCCGATGCCCTGCCTCACCGGAATCGCCAGGCTGCCGACGACGACCAGGGCGCCCGCGTTCAGGAAGCCCCTGGTTATGCCGAGGTCCACGGGCACGGCGCGGCCAATCAGCAGGCTCAGCAGCGAGAAGCCCAGCACCGCGAGCAGCACGGTGAGCGCCCAGGTGGCCATGTCGCGGGCGATCACGGTCACGTCCCACAGCCGATAGCGAAGCAGGGCCCAGGCGAAGCTCAGGGGCACCAGAGCGAGGGGCGCCACGGCCAGGGCGTCGAGCCAGGCAGGCTGGGGCAGGCTGAGGACAAAGGGCACCACGTACAGGAGCAGGAACGGCGTATAGCCGCCGAACACGCCGAAGGCGATCCACTGCGCCTGCCTTCCGTGCTCGGGGTCGCGCCGGGTCACCAGGCGCCGCCACAGGACAAGGGCCGCTGCCAGGACGAAGGCGACGAGCACCACCAGCTCGATGCGGTCCTCGAGCGCGACTGAGGCGTCGGTGGGTTCGCCGGCCAGCCGTCCGGCGCCGAAGATCAGGTCGAGCTGCAGCGCCAGCAGGACGGCGGCGGGCAGGTAGAGCCAGGGAGCCGCCCGGCGCGTCAGGAGCGAGATGGGCCGCACCGGGAAGACGAGGAAGAAGTGCAGGGTGAGCGGCGGCAGCAGCAGCCGGCAGGCCTGGTCGACCAGGAAGAAGACGAGGTCGACGGAGTCGTACGGGGCAATTGGCGTCACCAGGTAGAGCGCCGCCGAGGTCAGGGCCCAGAGGTGGAAGAGAAGGGTCTGCCGGCTGCGCTGGCGGCTCAGCGTGTACAGCCCGATGAGCAGGTAAGCGATTCCGGCCAGCGCCAGGACGAGGTACGCCCAGTCCAGCTGCAGGCCGGGAAGCCGGTGGCTGGCGGTTACGAGCTCCTCTTCATCCTCCGTCTGCCGCAGGACCTGCAGGTTGCTGTCCGCCCGGTCGCGGAGCAGCCGCTCCAGCGCCTCTCCGGACTGCGCCCGGTCGCCGTTGACCAGAACGATGATGTCGCCCGCCAGGAGATCGGAGCCGTCCGCTGCACCCGTGACGCGCAGGCCAGCGTCGACGGTTTCGATGGTGAGGCCGGTGCCCTGGAAGGAACTCACCTTGCGCGACATGGAGAGGCCTCCGAGCCCCACCACGACCACCGTCGCGAGCAGCAGTGCCGCGGTCAGACCGAGTCGTGACGGCCGGGACTCCCTGAACATGCCTGCCTGTACTCTCGTTCCTCTCGTTGACCTGACCTGTGGCGCCAGTGTCTCATGGCCCTTGCCTGCGAGGCCCGTTGCCGACGCTCATCCAGGTGCGAGCACGTTCTGTGCCGAACGAGGATATCCCCTTCCTGGCTGGGCCTGGCGAACGTTTCGGCGGTTCTCGGCGCGCCGCGATTCAATCCGTTGACTCACCGTGCGGATTTCTGGATGGGCGTGAGTACGCTGCTCGTGCAGTGGGGTCCCGGCGTCAGACGGCGCTGCGGTCCACGACGCGGCTGGCGGCGATTGCCTCCGCCGCGGCCGTCGGGTTCGTCGGGCGGTGGCGAACAGAGCTGGCGCGCGGACGGTTACGGTCTCTGCCACAGGAAGTTTCGAAGGTCTGTCAGCCCGCCTTGTCAGCCACCTGTTCCGCAGTCGTCGCAGGACCGGCAACCAGGCAAGCTGCCTGCTGCCCGCAGCCTCAGAAGCTGACGGCTATGCCTGCAGCGACCCGACGGCGCAGGCGATTCGGATCGTGGCTCGGATCCGTCGGCAGATGGCCGCGGCTCAACTGCGCTTCGAGTTGCAGGGCCCATTCGTGGGCGCCATGACCGGTGACCCACGGCAGCCCCTGGCTGAGCACCAGCTGCACTCGCTCCACGGCGAGAACGGAGCTCGGCCCGGCAGCCGCCAGCCGTTCGTCGACAAGAGCCAGCGGCGAGAGTTCCTGCTTCACGCGCCGGAACGCGAGCAGGACGCCGGTGGCGCTGCGCTCGAACCGGGTGTCGATGCTGGCGACCAGGTAGCGCACCTGGTTCTGCAGAGGCTCTCGCCCGTCACCGTGTCGCAGCAGACCGCCTCCTCCTTCGGCGGCCGAAGCGCTGATGCTGGTCAGGATGTTCTTGCTCGGGCGCTGGCGAAGGCCGAAGTGGACCTCCGAGATCTCGTCGCCGTCGAGCAGCAGCAGGCTCTCCAGGCGCTCGAAGATCTCGCGGCTGAAATAGAGCCGAACGGTGTCCGCGAACTGGCGCCTGGTGATGCCGAACTCGGCGCGCCGCTTGTCGTCGTCGCCGAGCCGTCGGCTCAATTCGACCCGGTAGCAGTGCTCCAGGCTGGTCGTGCAGTCGTCGTCTTCGTCGTGGTACTGCGCCTGCAGGAAGTCGCGAAACGGGAGGTCTTCCGATTCGACCCGTTCGCTGGCGGAGACGGCGGCCATCCAGCGCGAACCCAGTTCGACCACGAAACCGGCGCGAGGCGTGAAGGAGACGCTGCCGTCGCCAAGCGTGCTGAAGATCCCGTACTTGAGCAGGACCGTGGGCTGGATGGCCCAGGCGCCCTGGCTGAAGAGGTCGAAGCGCTCGTGAGGCCCGCCGTTCCAGCTGGAGAAGCCGCCGCTGTCATGAGCCTGCCGCTCCCGGTAGCTGAGACCGGCCTCGAGCGAGGTGCTGGCCGTGACCTGCCGTTCGTAGCCGCCCCGAATCTCCAGCGTGGTGGAGGAGAGCGGCGAATCGATCGCCGAAAGCGCCAGACTGTGCGGGTCGCTGGGGCCGGCGTAAAGGTCGGTGAAGCCGTGGTGGAAGTTGTTGTCCGCGGTGTACCGCGCCTCGAAGTGGGAAGCGCCGCCGCCGGCTGCCTGGTCTAGCCGCAGGCCCCAGCTCTCCAGCCCGGCGCCCGGGCCCGGCGACCAGTCGTCCCAGGTCGCGCCTTCCATGGGCCGGTAGCGGTGGCGTCGGGACGTGATCTGGACGTTGGACCCGCGGTGGTTCACGTCGAGCTCGAACTCCTGGCTGTCGCCGAGTCGCTGCCGGCCCTGGTTGAATGCCTGGCGGCTGATCTCGCGCAGGTCGGAGTGCAGGGTGAGCCTGGTTTCACCGAAGCGGCTGCGGATGTCGAACTGGCTGCCCAGGACCCTTGCACCAGCATCGCCGCCGGCGTCCTCGATTCCGGAGAGCGTGCGCAGCTCGGCCTCGAACCGTTCGCGCTGCATCGCCGACTCGAACGCCCGGTCGCGGTCGTCCGCGATCGCCTCGGCGATCCGGATCTGACGCAGGACGTCGGCCGGGATGCGCTGCCGGACGGACCAGAAGTCGTCCTCGCCGCTGGCCGGCGCTTTCTCCGACGGCTGGCGGTCGCGCGAAACGAGTTCGAAGTCGAGCGACTGGATGGACTCTCCCGTCGTCCGCACGAGTTCGGCGACCGCGGGCAGGAAGCCGGGCCGATGAACGATCACCCGGTAGATGCCCGCCGGAAGCGGCTGGAAGGCGTAGCGACCGAAGCGGTCGGTCGTCGCCTTGCGCCGGCTCTCGTCGGCGACGTCGTAGACGTACACGCGGGTGGCAGGCAGCGTGATGTTGCCGGTGTGAACCCGGCCGACCAGCCGTCCCGCGAGCGGGTCGCCCAGGCTCGGCAGGTCGAGACTGGCAGCAACCGGCGCCACGCCCCCGGAGGCAGCAAGCGCTGCTACCGCCAGCGCCCCGACCGCAAGCAGGCGCGACCGACGAATCGCAGCCCTGGGGCAGCCGGAGTGGTTCTTGCGGTGCATGCTGCGGGTCACTATAGCGAAGGGTCCGGCCGACGATCTGCGGCGAAGGGTTCGCAGGTCATGGTGGCGTGCGCCCGGCGGCGAGAACGATGACTTCGCGAGCGCCCGCACGCTTCAGGACGCGTGCCGCCCGTCCGGCCGTGGCGCCGGTGGTCACCACGTCGTCCACCAGCAGGACTGTGAGGCCTCGCACCTCCGCGGGCCGTCGGCAGGAGAAGGTGAGGCCGGGGTTCCGAAGCCGCTGGCGGCGTCCGCGGCCAACCTGGGGTCGGCCCAGGGTGCGGCGGCGGAGCGCGGACGAGAGCGGGCGGCCAAGGCAGCCGGCGAGGGGCCGGGCGATGGACTCGGCGTGGTTGCGACCCCTCTTCATGCGGCGTCGCCAGTGCATCGGCATGGGAAGAACAACCTGGGCGCGACGGAGTTCGGTTCCGAGCCGCCCGGCGGCTTCGTGGGCGATGTGCCTCCCCAGGTAGTCGAGCCGCCGGTACTTGAGGCCCAGGATGACCGCGTCGAAGGGCGGCTGGTACGCCCAGAGCCAGAAGAACCGGTCAGAGCCGGCCAGACGGTCTCCGCGGGCGCCGGTGTGTCTGGGCGCTTCGAGTGACCGGGCGCAGGCCTGGCATAGCCCCAGATGGCGCTCGGCCGGGCGCTGGCAGGCGAGGCAGGGGCGTGGCAGCAGGAGGGCGGTGCCGGCCGCGGCGGCAAGCCGAACGTGGCCGCTGACGGCTCCGAGCGTCGCCGTCACCATGGCTCTCAGCGAGCGGCGTCCCGGTGTTCCCGGCGCCTCGTGGTCCCTGGTCGTCATGCCTGCGCCGTCGTTTCCGGCGCCTGCAGGGAGTATCACGCGGCGTGGGGGCCGTCGTCCGCACGTTCACTGCCGGTCGCAGAGGAATCGCCAACCGCCTGGCCTCGCAGGTCGCCGTCGGCGCAAGGCCGGTTCAGCGGCGCCGGCGTTGTCCGCCTGCGCGGCCCGTCACGATGGCCCGGATCGCTCCTTGCCAGATCGCTCTATACTGCGGCCTGCATGAGCGTTACCTGCCAGACGACTCCGCGGCGACGTTATCGGGCGCCGCGCTTTCGGCTCGCCGTGCCGGCCCTCGCGGCAGTCTTGCTGCTTGGCGCCGCGTCTGCCGAAGGCCAGGACCAGTACAGCTACCTGGCAACCTTTGGGCCGACCTTGGGCGGCGCTCTCGACGGCGACCCCGATGGCAGCGCGAACAACCTGGGTTTCCTTGGCAGCTTCTCGTGGCGGACGCAGCCGCGAACGCTGGTCGGCATCCGGCTGGGCAGCACGGACGTCGGCGGCGACCAGGTGGGGGCGCTGGCGAACCCGACGCTGCGCTACGCGACCGTGGCCGGCGAGTACCGGTTCAACGAGCTCTACTACGAGTCGGGCGTTTTCATGGGGCTGGGTCTGTACCAACTTTCCGGCGGCGGCGAATCCGAGGAAGGGGTGGGTCTCACCCTGGGCGTCACGGGCGAGTTCCCGGTGAACGAGCGCTTCTCGGTCGTGCTCGAGCTGAGCGGCCACTACGCCGACCTCGACGCGGCAAGCACCCACGCCACCCTGCACGCCGGCCTCGCGTACAGCTTCTAGCCAGGCCGGTCGCTGGCTGCGGCCTCAGCCTTGCGGGCGGGCACTCTCGAGCATTGCCAGGAAGGCCGGACGCTGCTCGCGGAGCGTCTCGCGCGGACCGACCGCTCTGAAGTACCAGGGGCCGCCCGGTCCCTCCACCACGGCGCCGTACAGGGCGCCGTCGGGCAGGTCGGCGGTGGGGAAGCTGCCCGTGGTGCTCGCCTTGACCGTCCCCTCGATCTCGACCCAGGTGCGCACCACGCCGTCGCTCTCGCGGCTCTGCGGCATGACTTCGGCGCTGCCGGCCGGGGCGACCACCTGGCTCTTCCAGCGATCGATGTTCGCGGCCACGCCGCCGCCGCCGCCGGGGCCGAAGAAATACGCCGAGATCTCGGCCTTGCCGGCGCTGCCCGGCATCTCCGCCTCGAGCAGGCGCATCGAGGACCTAGGCGAGAGGCGCGTCCAGGCGGAAGGCAGTGCCACCGACAGGCCGGCCACGACCACTGGTTCCGAGAGTTCGACGGCGCCTTCCTGCGCCGCGGCGGCAGCCGGCTGCGCGGGCCCGCCCCCGGCAGGCGCGTTCTGGCCGCACGCCAGAAGCAGCACGGCCGTGCCGGCGATGAAAGAGCGGCGCGGGTGGCGGACGAGCGGAATGGTCATCGGTCTGCTCCTTGCTGTTCCCTTGCCGGGTCAGGCGCCGTGCCGGGTCAGGCACCGTGCCGGGTCAGGCACCGTGCCGTGTCCCGAGACACGCGGATAAGCTGACATCTGGAAGCGCTCGGGGGCTGGTGCCTCCTGCGGTCTTCAAAACCGTTGTCCGGGGCGTGATGCGTCGCCGGGGGTGGGTTCGATTCCCATGCGCTTCCGCCACCCGGCCTCGCGTGGTGGCCCGGCCGAACGGTCGGAATGGTGGAGCCGATGGGAGTCGAACCCACGACCTCTTGAATGCCATTCAAGCGCTCTCCCAACTGAGCTACGGCCCCACTCGATCTGCTGACGGCCCGCGGCGAATCGCCGCCGCCGATCCCAGCGGCGGCGCAGTCTAGCAGGCTGGTCTGTCGGCCTGCTGGAGAGTGTCTTGTCCACGAGAACTGAGCATGAACGGGGGCGGATAATCCGGCGAAGAGTGAGCACGTGGATCGGCACTCGGGGATCATCGGAGGATGCTCGTGTCGCTTCATCTCCACCGTCTCATTCCCATCGCCGGGTCGCCCGACAACGGGGCGAGCGTGGATCCCGAGACCGGCGAGCGCAGCGGCGACGGTCACGACAGTCTGTGTACCGTGTATCGGGACGAGGACTTCGACCCCGGTCTGCACGCTTGGTACTACCTGCGTGTAGTGGAGAACCCCAGCCTGCGCTGGAGCTGGCACGACTGCCGCCGCCTCGCCCGGGAAGAGCGGCCCGCGGTGTGCTCGGACGGGTCGTACCCGGAGACGATCCACGAGATGGCCTGGACCTCGCCGATCTGGTATCAGCCGGAACCGGGGGCCGAGTGACGGGCACCCGTCGCCGCGGCCCGCGCCCGACTCGTGCGTCGCCTAGGAGACGGCGCGTCGACCACCCGCGGAAGCCGGGACCAGCCGGACCACCGTGCTCCTGGCAGCCGCCACCGCGCTGATGCTCGTTGCCGGCCGTACCGACAGTCACCACGTCAGCCAGGACGGCCAGGGAAGGTCTGATCAGGTCCGCGCGACAATGGTCGGACGATAACGGAATGGGGGCGTCAAGCGGCAGGCCGCGTTCGCGGCGCTGGAGCACGACCGGAAGAGAAGCGGACCTGTCGGAACGTGTTTCTGGCAAAGATGGAGGACATGCCGCAGGAGGTGAAGTCGGTGCCTCGTCTTGCCGGCTTGCGGCTGTCGGGTCCGCTGCCGGACGAGACGGCGATCCTGAATCTCCGTCACTTGTTCAAGCGGCATGACCTTTGGGGAGGAAGCTGTCCGAGGAGATCAACGAGCATCCGGCCAGGCCCGGGCCCGTACCAACAACACCAAGTCCTTCCTGCGAAGAAACACAGTTGGTTCCGCGGTCAGCTCTCGACCACGCTGCTCTTCGCACTTCGGATCGGCAACGCGCCGGTCTTTTGGGCAGCCCGACACCGCGGACCCCGTCTGGCGGCAGCGGTTCGGGCGCGTGTACACGAAGGCCGCCATCGGCCTGCTGGCAGAGGTCGACACCACGCTCGGTCACCTGTGCGGGCACGCTGCCCGGGCGGTGATGCGTCGGCAATACGAGGAGTACGACGACCAGCACTCTTGCGGCTGGCCGGCCTCTCCAGCGGCCACCTCTGCAACCTGCGCAGGTCGATCCTCGGTGGTGTCTGAGTTTGCGCCGATTCGTCCGATTCGTCGGGCCCTCGGTGGCCAGCGTATCGGGCCGGCGCCTGGGCGCCCGGCGGCAACTACTTCGGAACTACCTCACGCCACCAGTTGGGGCTGGAAAGGCGCACGCCCTCACGGTCGGCAAGGGTGTTCGCCAGCTCGAGCGCCGGAAAGCCGGGCTCGGTCTCGATGACGAAACCGTTCGGGATTGCGCCCAGCGGCGACAAGCGGTCCACTGCAATTCCCTGTGCCGCGAAGAACCCGTCGACCTGAGCCTGGCTCCACTCCTCGACGAAGACAATGAGGACGCCCCCGGGTAGCGTCATCAAGGTACCCGAACTGGACCGGAACACTGGATAGCCATCCGGCGCGGACGCTCCGCCCACGCTCGAACTCGAACGCGCGACGATCATGCCCTCGGCCGCTGTCGCCATCACCACCCCGTCCCCTGTCACCGCGTCCCTGGGCATCGTCAGATCTTCCTGAAGCCAGGCCGTCATCGTGCGGTCGCCGTCACGCCAGGTGTACGTCGGCCCCTCGGGCGGTCCGTTGACCTGTTGCAAGCCGAACCCCTCAGGTCGCTCGATCTCGGGATCGTCCTCCTGGGCCGCCGCGGCCCCTCCCAACAGGCCCAGGACAAGCAGGCAGAAGGCCACGGACATCGACAGCCTCGAGGCCGAGCCAGCTGTCTCGCGTGCGACGGAAACTCTCAACGCGCCGCGGCAGCGGGAACATGGGTTCTGATGCATCACTGTCTCCTCTCTCAAAATACCGTGTTCAGGTTCACAGCCAACCACCGGTGATCTCTCTCTCGCGGCGCAGGGCTCATGGCCGACAACTGTCCGGGAAAGCGCCCACGTCGACCAGCGCCGGAGCTGCCTTGCCAGGTTCCTTCGTGTAGCTCCGCACGGCGCCGGTCTCCGTGTCGCGCACGACCAGGTTCAAACCCAGGTCCGTGGCGGAAGCTGCGAACACCCAATGGCGTTCGTTGAAGGCGCAGCCGTCGAGCACCTTCACCAGCATCTCCCAGTTGCCCGGCTCGAAGAAGTAGAACAGGCCCGAGTCGACGCTCTTCGCCGACACCACCCGACCAGGGCCGAATTCACCCGCCGATGTCGACCAGTCGACGGTGACAGTGTAGCGACCGTCGCGGAGGCAGAGCGACGTCGCGCTGTCCGTGCAGCCGTCCTGCCCGTCCTGCCCGTCCTGCTCGTCCTGCCTGTCCAGCTCGGCCCGCGGCACGTCTGCGACCGAAGGCGCCTCCTCCATCGGCCCCCACTGTGCCACCGAGGTGGCCAACGACGACGCGACACGGCCAGTCACACAGCCGCCTGGGAACGCCCCCGTGTCAGTGACCGCGGCCGCCGCCTGGCCGGCCTCGTTCCGGTACTCCCGAACCGCGCCTGTCACCGTGTCCTCCACCGCGATCCGATAACCCACATCCGTTGTCGAGCCAGCGAACACCCAGACTGCGCCGTTCACCTGGCAGCCGTTCAGCACCTTGACCAGCACTTCCCAGTTGTCGCGGCTGTAGAACCAGAACATGCCGGAGTCGTTCGTTCCCGAGCGAACCACCGTGCCAGCGCCGGTCTCCCCCTCCAGCGTCCACCAATCCACTGTCGTGGCGAAGCGGGAGTCCTGGGAACACAACGTTCCCTCGTCCGCCACGCAGGCGCCCACCGGTTCGCTGGCAACGACGAGGAACACCCGGGACGCCCTCGACTCGACCGTGCCGTCGCTAACGGTCAGCGTGACCTCGTAGAACCCCGGCGTGGACCAGGAGTGGCTGACGGTCGCAGCGCGCGACCTTGCGCCGTCGCCGAACTGCCATTCCCGAGACCGTACGCCGGTGCTCGCATCCTCGAACACCACGGGCCTGCCGGTCACCGCATGGCAGAGGTCGTCCGGGCAATCGGCATCAAGCCTGATCAACGCACGCGGAGGACTGCTGCCGCCGCCGTCACCGGCATCTTCGCCGCCATCTTCGCCGTCACCGTCGTCAACTCCACGGCCGCCGGTCGGCGTTCCGCCACCCGCAGTCGACCAGGCGCCTGCGCCGGCCGAGTTCACGGCCCGAAGCTGAACCTCGTAGGCGTTCCCGTTCGTCAGCCCGGTCAACTCGTAACGTGGCGGTCCCCCTGCCCAAACCCCCCGTCGCTCCGTCCAGTCGCCACCCGACCTGCTGCCAACGGCGCTCAGACGGTAGCGCAGATCGTACGACGTGATCGCGGAGGACCCCGTGGCCGCCGGGGCGCGCCATGACACCGCAAGGCTGCCGTCGCCGGACCTCACCGAGGCGATTCCTGGCGCGCCCGGTACCATGGCGACCTCGTCCGGGTCGTGACCGTAGACCTTCATACTCCAGGACTCGAGGATGTTCGTGCCGCCGCCGTTGACCTCGTCGACCACACGAAGCGTCCACACTCCGGCCGGGTCCTCGCCCAAATGGCGGGACGAGCCGAAGCGGAACGCTCCCTTGAGCGGGTATCTCGTACCGTCACCCTGCGCGTAGGGAACGCTGAGGATCGAGACAGCGCCAGATGGTGACGTGAGCCGCACGTCCAGGTCCCGAAACGCGTCCGCGTTGAAGGTGGCATCGACTTCGATGAACTCGACGAAGCCGACCCCACGCCCGACGGTCGCCGTGCTCTCGACGCGGCTGCCAGTCCCATCCGCGCCAGCGTCCGGAATCGCATGGTTCACCGTCGCCAGCACCGGAACCGTCTGCCGCAGGGCAGGCGCCCCGCTCCAACCGTCCGCGAGGCCCACCGCCTCCCGCGCGTCGACCACGCCAAACCCGTAATCGTGATGGAAGCTGTAGCGCTTCCCACTTGATCCGTACTGCAGAGCACCGGTCGCCCAGCCCTGACTCGTGGCGTCGTTCCTGCGCGCCGAACCGGCCAGAATCAGCTTGACGTCACGCCAGCTCAGATCGGGGTTCGCGGCACGCATCAGGGCGACGACGCCGGAAACCGTCGCCGCCGCGGCCGACGTGCCGCCGAAAAGACCGTGGCGCCCGTAGTTGTCCGTCGTCACCAGAGCAAGCCCGGCGCCGTCGTCCGAAGGAGCGCACACCCAGAGGTTCGCGCCCCTCTCCGAATAGTCGGCCCGCTGCCCGCGCCCATCCACCGCACAAACCGCCGTCACGCCGTAGTAGTTCGCATGGCCGTCAAGATTCGAGTTGTCGCCGTTCTCGCCGCCGGAAAGCGCCAACCGGCCGCCGTTCCCGCCAGCCCATACGTAGACGACTCCCTTGCCGCCCCAGCCGGTCTCGACGCCCCGGTCGACCGCCATCTCCCAGGAACGGCTGGCGCCGGACAGACCGGGGCCGTCAGGAGAACCCCAGCTGTTGTTCGACACTGCCGTGGCGCCGACGTGGCGGGTCATCGCGTCGACCAGATTCGTCGTGCTGAACCTCCGGAGAAGGTTGTAGCCATGAATCCTCGCGCGCGGCGCAACGCCCCTGATTCCAACGTTGTCGTCGCGAGCCGCAATGATGCCCGCGACCGCCGTGCCGTGACGGGCCAGCGGGTGCAACAGATCACCGGCCCCGGTGTAGTCATGGCCGCGACCAGCGTGCACGTTGCGCGCAAGGTCCGGGTGCTGTTCGTCCAGCCCGTCGTCGACCACGGCGACCGACACGCCCTCGCCCTTGTTGCCCGAAGCCCACACGCTCAGGACGTCAATGTCCTCGCCCGCCAGCGTCGACTCGAATGCGCCCGTGTTCCGCAAGCGCCACTGGCAACTCGACAAGGGATCGCTGAACGGCGAAGACGCCTCCGACCCCAGGCAGGACTCGACGATGTTCGAATCGTCCGTGTCGATCTGCAGCGCGTAGCCGCCAGCCGAGCTACCCCTTACCTTCAGGTAGTACGTCCCCGCCGACAGACGATCGACCAGGGTCAGACCGCCTGCCGCGTAGCTCGTCTGCTCATACCACAGTGAGTCGGCTGCCCTGAAAGAACTGTCGTAAAGCACACCGTCGAGTTCCGTCGTTCGG
The DNA here is from genome assembly GCA_965200575.1 of Thermoanaerobaculia bacterium. GTDB lineage: Bacteria > Acidobacteriota > Thermoanaerobaculia > Multivoradales > Multivoraceae > Multivorans. The sequence goes on from OZ241363.1 coordinate 3,785,333, forward strand.
CTCAACACCCGCCCGATGACCGACGATTCCTCCGCCAACGTGAATCTGAACCAGTCCTCGTCACTCGACGAATCGAACCGACCGCCAGCAACCTCTCCAGGGACAAGACCGAGCGCTTCCGCTCGGGAGCTGCCGGGCGCACGCACTTCGTCGACACGCAGCAGATAGGCGCCGCCCTCGCCCTCGGCGGCATCGAACCGGACGCGGACCTGATAGTCGCCGGCTTCAAGCCGAACCCGCAGCAGAAACGCCCTGGGGGCGTTCGGAAGCAGACCGTCGTCGCTGGAGGCCAAAACGGTCCTGCCGTCCGGCCCTCGAATCTCGCCCACCGTGTCGAACGCACTGACCGAGCGAATGATGACCTCGCGAGCGCTCGGTACGCTGAACGAGTACACGTCCCCATCGTCCGCGGCTGCACCAAGCTCGTCTTCGCCGATCACGCCGATTTCGCCTTCGGGACTGATCTTCCTGCCCCCCGAAGAGTCGACGGCAGCCTCGATCATGTAGTCGCCGGCCGCTGATCCGCTGCTCTCGACCTCCAGGAGGTACGTCTCGGCCTCGAGAGTGTCGGCGATGACGAAACCGTGCTCGCCTTCGCCAAGCCAGACGTCGGGCCGCCCAGAGGCGACCAGCTCGCCGACACTGTTGAACAGCTTGCCCACCGTGGGAAGCGCACCGCGGGTATGAAGAACCAGGTTCGTCCGTTCCCTCAGCACCAGGCTGTACGTGTCCACCGCAGAACCGCCGTCCCGAATCGTCCCGCTCAGCGGCACGTCCAGCGGCAAGGCCCTGACCCCGGCACCCACCGGGACTCCCAGCATCACCGACGACCAGGCGCCGACCACCGATGCCCTGACCCGCACCTGAACGTCGTAACTCGTGCCGTTTCGCAGACCGTCGATCGCGTGCTCCAGCGGACCAAAGGTCCACGGTACGTAAACCGTGGTCCAGTTCGAGTCCACACCATGATCGACGCCCGATTCGATGTAGCGCACCTCGTAGCCCACGACGTCGGCGGCAGATACGTCCGAGGGCGGCGCCCAGACCACCGTCAGCGCACCATCCCCCGCATGGACCCCCTCGATCGCGACCAGCCCCGACCGCGCCGTGTCGTTGTCCGTGATCGTCGTCACCACCGACGTCGAACCCGGCGGCAGGCCAGCGGCAGGCAACGTGTCGAGCGACAGACTCACCGTCTCATCCGACTCGCCCACCGAGTCGTCCATGATCGGCACCGAGACCGTCTGCGCCCTGTTCCAGTTCGACGGCGTGAACGTCAGCGTCCCGCTGGCCGACGCGTAGTCCGTGCCCGCCTCCGCCGTGCCGTTCGAGGTCGCGTACTTCACCGTCACCGCCGCAACGGGCCGAGAGGTCAGAGACACCCTGTATCTGGCCGTCCCCGCGCCTTCGCCCACCGATGACGGACCGTTCACATTGAACGCCGCCGTCCCCACCGGTGTGCCGAGAACGACCACGTTCGTGCCCGGATGCACGCCGTTGTCCGCGACGTTGCGCGTGTCCACACGCACCACGTATGTCCTGCCGTTGGTCAGATTCGGAATCGTGAACGACGTGCCGTCCACCTCGTTGATCGGAGACAGCAAACCCTGACCGCGAACGCGCCAGCGCACGCTGTAACCGTGCGGCGCTGCGCTCGCTGCCGTCCAGCTCACGTTCAACGACCCATTGCCGGGGCTCACCTGAAGGTTCGTCACCTTCGTCGGCGTCGAATCGTCGTTGTCCGTGATCGTCGTCGCGACCGATGACGCCGTCGTCGACACCGCCGAACCGCCGGTCGCCTCGCTCAGAGCCAACGTGAACGTCTCGTCGCTCTCCGACGACGAATCGTCCGTGATCGACACCGAAACCGTCTGGGCCGTGTTCCAGTTCGACGGCGTGAAGGTCAACGTGCCGCTCGAAGACGAATAGTCCGAACCCGACGCCGCACTGCCGTCCGACGTCCCGTACTTCACCGACACGTTCCCGCCAGGCCGAGCGCTCAGAGACACGCTGTACGTCGCCGTGCCCGCGCCCTCCGCAACCGAAGAAGGACCGACCACGCTGAACGTCGCCGTGTCGTTCTCCGTGATCGTCACCGTCACCGAACCGTAGTCGCCACCGGTCACCGAGTGGCCGAGAGTCACCGCCGCATCCGCTGCCGCGTCGTCGTCCTCCGCAGCTGACACACGCACCGTCCGAGCCGTGTCCCAGTTCGAAGACGTGAACGTCAGAGTGTTCTGATTCCCTGATGCGCCACCGTTCGTGTCCACCGTCACGTCACCCGACGCGCCGCCGACCGTCACCGTCACGTTACCCGTAGGCTGACTCGTCAACTTCAACGTGTACGTGCGAGAACCCCCTTCCGGCACCGTCAGACTCGTCACCGAGAGAACCAGGCCCACCGGCGTGCCGAGGGCGACCACGTTCGTGCCCGGATGAACACCGTTGTCCGCAGCGTTGCGCGTGTCCACACGCACCACGTACGTCGTGCCGTTGGTCAGATTCGGAATCGTGAACGACGTGCCGTCCACCTCGTTGATCGGAGACAGCAAACCCTGACCGCGAACGCGCCAGCGCACGCTGTAACCGTGCGGCGCCTCGCTGGCGGCCGTCCAGCTCACGTTCAACGACCCATTGCCGGGGCTCACCTGAAGGTTCGTCACCTTCGTCGGCGTCGACTCGTCGTTGTCCGTGATCGTCGTCGCGACCGATGACGCCGTCGTCGACACCGCCGAACCGCCGGTCGCCTCGCTCAGAGCCAACGTGAACGTCTCGTCGCTCTCCGATGACGAATCGTCCGTGATCGACACCGAAACCGTCTGGGCCGTGTCCCAGTTCGACGGCGTGAAGGTCAACGTGCCGCTCGAAGACGAATAGTCCGAACCCGACGCCGCACTGCCGTCCGACGTCGCGTACTTCACCGTCACGTCAGCACCAGGCTGAGCGCTCAGAGACACGCTGTACGTCGCCGTGCCAACGCCCTCCGCAACCGAAGAGGGACCGCTCACGCTGAACGTCGCCGTGTCGTTCTCCGTGATCGTCACCGTCACCGAACCGTAGTCACCACCGGTCACCGAGTGGCCGAGAGTCACCGCCGCATCCGCTGCCGCGTCGTCGTCCTCCGCAGCTGACACGCGCACCGTCCGAGCCGTGCTCCAGTTCGACGACGTGAACGTCAGAGTGTTCTGATTCCCTGACGCGCCACCGTTCGTGTCCACCGTCACGTCACCCGAAGCGCCGCCGACCGTCACCGTCACGTTACTCGTCGGCTGACTCGTCAACTTCACCGTGTAGGTGCCGGAACCCCCTTCCGGCACCGTCAGACTCGTCACCGAGAGAACCAGACCCACCGGCGTGCCGAGGGCGACCACGTTCGTGCCCGGATGAACACCGTTGTCCGCAGCGTTGCGCGTGTCCACGCGCACCACGTACGTCGTGCCGTTGGTCAGATTCGGAATCGTGAACGACGTGCCGTCCACCTCGTTGATCGGAGACAGCAAACTCTCACCGCGAACGCGCCAGCGCACGCTGTAACCGTGCGGCGCCTCGCTGGCGGCCGTCCAGCTCACGTTCAACGACCCGTTGCCGGGGCTCACCTGAAGGTTCGTCACCTTCGTCGGCGTCGATTCGTCGTTGTCCGTGATCGTCGTCGCGACCGATGACGCCGTCGCCGACACCGCCGAACCGCCGGTCGCCTCGCTCAGAGCCAACGTGAACGTCTCGTCGCTCTCCGATGACGAATCGTCCGTGATCGACACCGAAACCGTCTGGGCCGTGTCCCAGTTCGACGGCGTGAAGGTCAACGTGCCGCTCGAAGACGAATAGTCCGAACCCGACGCCGCACTGCCGTCCGACGTCCCGTACTTCACCGACACGTTCCCGCCAGGCCGAGCGCTCAGAGACACGCTGTACGTCGCCGTGCCCGCGCCCTCCGCAACCGAAGAGGGACCGACCACGCTGAACGTCGCCGTGTCGTTCTCCGTGATCGTCACCGTCACCGAACCGTAGTCACCACCGGTCACCGAGTGGCCGAGAGTCACCGCCGCATCCGCTGCCGCGTCGTCGTCCTCCGCAGCTGACACGCGCACCGTCCGAGCCGTGCTCCAGTTCGACGACGTGAACGTCAGAGTGTTCTGATTCCCTGACGCGCCACCGTTCGTGTCCACCGACACGTCACCCGAAGCGCCGCCGACCGTCACCGTCACGTTACTCGTCGGCTGACTCGTCAACTTCACCGTGTAGGTGCCGGAACCCCCTTCCGGCACCGTCAGGCTCGTCACCGAGAGAACCAGGCCCACCGGCGTGCCGAGGGCGACCACGTTCGTGCCCGGATGAACACCGTTGTCCGCAGCGTTGCGCGTGTCCACACGCACCACGTACGTCGTGCCGTTGGTCAGATTCGGAATCGTGAACGACGTGCCGTCCACCTCGTTGATCGGAGACAGCAAACCCTGACCGCGAGCGCGCCAGCGCACGCTGTAACCGTGCGGCGCCTCGCTGGCGGCCGTCCAGCTCACGTTCAACGACCCGTTGCCGGGGCTCACCTGAAGGTTCGTCACCTTCGTCGGCGTCGATTCGTCGTTGTCCGTGATCGTCGTCGCGACCGATGACGCCGTCGCCGACACCGCCGAACCGCCGGTCGCCTCGCTCAGAGCCAACGTGAACGTCTCGTCGCTCTCCGATGACGAATCGTCCGTGATCGACACCGAAACCGTCTGGGCCGTGTCCCAGTTCGACGGCGTGAAGGTCAACGTGCCGCTCGAAGACGAATAGTCCGAACCCGACGCCGCACTGCCGTCCGACGTCCCGTACTTCACCGACACGTTCCCGCCAGGCCGAGCGCTCAGAGACACGCTGTACGTCGCCGTGCCCGCGCCCTCCGCAACCGAAGAGGGACCGCTCACGCTGAACGTCGCCGTGTCGTTCTCCGTGATCGTCACCGTCACCGAACCGTAGTCGCCACCGGTCACCGAGTGGCCGAGAGTCACCGCCGCATCCGCTGCCGCGTCGTCGTCCTCCGCGGCTGACACACGCACCGTCCGAGCCGTGTCCCAGTTCGACGACGTGAACGTCAGAGTGTTCTGATTCCCTGACGCGCCACCGTTCGTGTCCACCGTCACGTCACCTGACGCGCCGCCGACCGTCACCGTCACGTTACTCGTCGGCTGACTCGTCAACTTCACCGTGTACGTGCGAGAACCCCCTTCCGGCACCGTCAGACTCGTCACCGAGAGGACCAGACCCACCGGCGTGCCGAGGGCGACCACGTTCGTGCCCGGCTGAACACCGTTGTCCGCAGCGTTGCGCGTGTCCACGCGCACCACGTACGTCGTGCCGTTGGTCAGATTCGGAATCGTGAACGACGTGCCGTCCACCTCGTTGATCGGGGACAGCAAACCCTGACCGCGAACGCGCCAGCGCACGCTGTAACCGTGCGGCGCCTCGCTGGCTGCCGTCCAGCTCACGTTCAACGACCCATTGCCGGGACTCACCTGAAGGTTCGTCACCTTCGTCGGCGTCGACTCGTCGTTGTCCGTGATCGTCGTCGCGACCGATGACGCCGTCGTCGACACCGCCGAACCGCCGGTCGCCTCGCTCAGAGCCAACGTGAACGTCTCGTCGCTCTCCGATGACGAATCGTCCGTGATCGACACCGAAACCGTCTGGGCTGTGTCCCAGTTCGACGGCGTGAACGTCAGCGTGCCGCTCGAAGACGAATAGTCCGAACCCGACGCCGCACTGCCGTCCGACGTCGCGTACTTCACCGTCACGTCAGCACCAGGCTGAGCGCTCAGAGACACGCTGTACGTCGCCGTGCCAGCACCCTCCGCAACCGAAGAGGGACCGACCACGCTGAACGTCGCCGTGTCGTTCTCCGTGATCGTCACCGTCACCGAACCGTAGTCGCCACCGGTCACCGAGTGGCCGAGAGTCACCGCCGCATCCGCTGCCGCGTCGTCGTCCTCCGCAGCCGACACCGTCACCGTCCGAGCCGTGTCCCAGTTCGAAGACGTGAACGTCAGAGTGTTCTGATTCCCTGACGCGCCACCGTTCGTGTCCACCGTCACGTCACCTGACGCGCCGCCGACCGTCACCGTCACGTTACCCGTCGGCTCACTCGTCAACTTCACCGTGTACGTGCCGGACCCCCCCTCCGGCACCGTCAGACTCGTCACCGAGAGAACCAGGCCCACCGGCGTGCCGAGGGCGACCACGTTCGTGCCCGGCTGAACACCGTTGTCCGCAGCGTTGCGCGTGTCCACACGCACCACGTACGTCGTGCCGTTGGTCAGATTCGGAATCGTGAACGACGTGCCGTCCACCTCGTTGATCGGAGACAGCAAACCCTCACCGCGAACGCGCCAGCGCACGCTGTAACCGTTCGGCGCCTCGCTGGCGGCCGTCCAGCTCACGCTCAACGACCCATTGCCGGGACTCACCTGAAGGTTCGTCACCTTCGTCGGCGTCGACTCGTCGTTGTCCGTGATCGTCGTCGCGACCGATGAGGCCGTCGTCGACACCGCCGAACCGCCGGTCGCCTCGCTCAGAGCCAACGTGAACGTCTCGTCGCTCTCCGACGACGAATCGTCCGTGATCGACACCGAAACCGTCTGGGCCGTGTTCCAGTTCGACGGCGTGAAGGTCAAGGTGCCGCTCGAAGACGAATAGTCCGAACCCGACGCCGCACTGCCGTCCGACGTCGCGTACTTCACCGTCACGTCAGCACCAGGCTGAGCGCTCAGAGACACGCTGTACGTCGCCGTGCCCGCGCCCTCCGCGACCGACGCGGGACCGCTCACGCTGAACGTCGCCGCGTCGTTCTCCGTGATCGTCACCGTCACCGAACCCACCGACACCGAACCGTAGTCACCGCCGGACACCGCGTGACTCAGAGTCACCGCCGCATCCGCCGCCGCGTCGTCGTCCTCCGCGGCGGACACCGTCACCGTCTGAGCACTGCTCCAGCTCGAAGACGTGAACGTCAACGACGACGGAGTGAACGACACGTCCGTGTTCTCCGGCGCCGAGGGCGTCACCGTCACGTCCGCCGTCGGCTGGGAACCCAGCACCACCGTGTAGCTGCCCGTCGAACCCTCCGGCACCGTCAACGTCGCAACCGACAACGTCACGCCACGCGTGTCGTTGTCCGTGATCGTTGTCTCGACCGAAGACGCCGTCGTCGACAGCGCCGAACCGCCGCTCGCCTCGCTCAGAGCCAACGTGAACGTCTCGTCGCCCTCAGCCGACGAATCGTCCGTGATCGACACCGAAACCGTCTGGGCCGTCTCCCAGTTCGACGGCGTGAACGTCAACGTGCCGCTCGAAGACGAATAGTCCGAACCCGACGCCGCACTGCCGTCCGACGTCGCGTACTTCACCGTCACGTCAGCACCAGGCTGAGCGCTCAGAGACACGCTGTACGTCGCCGTGCCAGCGCCCTCCGCGACCGACGAAGGACCGCTCACGCTGAACGTCGCCGCGTCGTTCTCCGTGATCGTCACCGTCACCGAACCCACCGACACCGAACCGTAGTCACCGCCGGATACCGCGTGACTCAGAGTCACCGCCGCATCCGCCGCCGCGTCGTCGTCCTCCGCGGCGGACACCGTCACCGTCTGAGCCGTGCTCCAGGTCGAAGACGTGAACGTCAGAGTGTCCTGATTCCCTGACGTGCCACCGTTCGTGTCCACCGACACGTCACCTGACGCGCCGCCGACCGTCACCGTCACGTTACCCGTCGGCTCAGTCGTCAGCTTCAACGTGTACGTGCCGGAACCACCTTCCGGCACCGTCAGACTCGTCACCGACAACGTCACCGCGCGCGTGTCGTTGTCCTCCACCGTCACCGACACGGCACCGCCGCTCGCCGAACCGTAGCCGCCGCCCGACGCCGTGTGGCTCAGCGTCGCAGAGTCATCCGATACATCCCCATCCTCCGCAGCCGACACCGTCACCGTCCGAGCCGTGTCCCAGTTCGAAGACGTGAACGTCAGAGTGTTCTGATTCCCTGACGCGCCACCGTTCGTGTCCACCGACACGTCACCCGAAGCCCCGCCGACCGTCACCGTCACGTTACCCGTCGGCTCAGTCGTCAACTTCACCGTGTACGTGCCGGAACTCCCTTCCGGCACCGTCAGACTCGTCACCGAAAGGACCAGACCCACCGGCGTGCCGAGGGCGACCACGTTCGTGCCCGGATGCACACCGTTGTCCGCAGCATTGCGCGTGTCCACACGCACCACGTACGTCGTGCCGTTGGTCAGATTCGGAATCGTGAACGACGTGCCGTCCACCTCGTTGACCGGAGACAGCAAACTCTCATCGCGAACGCGCCAGCGCACGCTGTAACCGTGCGGCGCCTCGCTGGCCGCCGTCCAGGTCACGTTCAACAGTCCATTGCCGGGAGTCACCTGAAGGTTCGTCACCTTCGTCGGCGTCGAATCGTCGTTGTCCGTGATCGTCGTCGCGACCGAAGAGGCGCTCGTCGACAAAGCCGAGCCGCTGCTCGCCTCGCTCAGACCAAACGTGAACGTCTCGTCGCTCTCCGAGGACGAATCGTCCGTGATCGACACCGAAACCGTCTGGGCCGTGTTCCAGTTCGACGGCGTGAAGGTCAAGGTGCCGCTCGAAGACGAATAGTCCGAACCCGCCGCCGCACTGCCGTCCGACGTCGCGTACTTCACCGTCACGTCAGCACCAGGCTGAGCGCTCAGAGACACGCTGTACGTCGCCGTGCCAGCACCCTCCGCGACCGACGCGGGACCGCTCACGCTGAACGTCACCGTCCGCAGATCTTCGGTTTGGAGAACCAGGGACTGAGTCCAGCTCCCGGCGCCGCGGGCGTTCACTGCGCGAACCTGGACTTCCCAGGACTCCGGGTTCGCGCCTTCGCCGAGGTTTACCGCCGCAGACCGGCTCGCGCCGACGTGGTCGTGCTTCAGCCAGCCCGTGGCGCCGACCTTGCGATAGCGTACGTCGTAGCCGGTGATCGAACCGCCGCCCGTGAACGCGGGCGTGTCCCACGTCGCGGTGATGGAACGCTGCCCCCCCGATCCCGCGAGCGCCAGGGGCACGCCGGGCAGACGTACGCCGACCGCGGGCGCCCGGGCAGGGTCGATCGGATAGGTCCGGGTCGGATGAGCCCGCCACGTTTCCGTGCGAAGGTCGATTCGAATGTTCAGCAATTCCTGGCCCGTGGCGGGGTCGACCTCGGTGATGGACGGGTCTCCCGGTCGATTGTTGCTGCGCGTGCCCCAGCCAACGAGCCAGTTGCCGTTCGCCATCAGCTCTACGTGGCCTTGCGCCTGGCTGAAGTCGTCCCCGCTCGGCCGTGCGTACTGCCTCACGAAGCGGGCCTCGCCTGCCGTTTCGTGCAGGCTGTACTCCACAACGCGGCTGAACACCTCCTCCTTGCGGGAACCGACGCAGCGGCCGCCGTTGTCGAACAGAATCATGTTGCCGTTGGGAAGGAACCGCGCACTGTGCTGGTGGCAGAACTCGCCCTGGGCATCACCCTTGATGACGAGCTGCTTGCGGTCCCCCCGCGCTTGCCACTCCGCGTCGGACAGCGTCGTCTCGCCCATCCGCCAGATGACCGCCCCCGTTGTCGCGTTGATCTGCACCACCGTAGAGCAGCCGCGGAAGGAAGCGAGGATGTTGCCGGCGTCGTCCACATCGATCGAGTTCACGTGGGCGTAGTCATAGGGGAACGGCGGGATCGTGCAGTCCGCGATGGGAATGTGATCCCAGGAGTTCCAGGTCAGCACCTTCGTCCCGCTCGGCGTGATCTCCTGGACAATCGAGTCCTGCGTTTGCTGCGTGGCGCTGTACGGGTTCCCGGCGCCATCCACGAAGGAGCTCAGGTCGCGCGTGGCCAACTCGTAGGCCAGCAACACGAAGTTGCCGTTCTTCTTGACGTAGAAGTCGTGATTGTCGGTCTGCCCCAGGTCGACCGTCTCCACGCGCTTCACCTCTTCGAAATCGGCGTTGAGCAGCACCGCCTCCCAGCTGTTGGGCTTGCATCCCTGCCGGGGCGGACAGTCGACCAGCTTCTTCTTGAACTCCTGATACGAATAAGGATAGGACCCGTGCTTCTGGGTCCGAAGGTGGGAAACCGAGAATCCGCCTCGCCGTCTGTGAAGCCTGGGAACGCCGTTCGTGTCGATGACCATGATGTAGGACACCGTGGTGGGGAGATAGCGGGCTCCCTCGTAGGTGCTCACCGTCATCAGGCCCGGCGTCGTCCGGTCCGTCCTGCTCACCGTGAAGATCGGGAAATCGGTCTCGATGCAGTGAAGTACGTAGGTCGTGCTGGCGTTCTCGTTGGTCACGACGATCTCGGTGTCGCTGTCCTCCTGCAGCCCCGTGACGACGTGGTCTGTCACCGCCTGCCCCGTCTGCATCCTGCCGGCCACCGAGAGCGTCGTGTCCTCACCCGTGGTCGCCGCCGAGAGGGTTACGCTCCCACCGGAGCAGCCGACCGCGTAGTGCAGGGTGTCCTCGTCGAAGACGGGGTACATCGCACGGACGCCGCCAGCGGCTCGAAGCGCGGTCAGCTTCGGCGAGACCACCGTGACCTGCGAGAACGCGGCATCGGGCGCAGGCAGGCCTTGAAGCACTGCGGCCAGGACAAGCACTATTCCGAACCCTCTTCTCACAATGCACCCGGCCGGGCAATTCCGCTGCCCTGTCGACTCCAAATGCTACGGGCGCCAACCGCAGGCGTCAACGACTCGTCCTGTCCAACGAGAAGTGAGCATGAACGGGGCGGGCAATCCAGCGGCAAGTCAGCACGTGGATCGACACTCGGGGCTCATCGGAGGATGCTCGTGTCGCTTCATCTCCACCGTCTCGAGACTCTCGCCCAGCTCGCCCTGTTCGTCTCCGGCGGCATGGAGGCCGAGATCACTTGACAGGACCGGGAATTGACCTGCGCGTTGGTCAGGCGGACGCTGGTGCGCCTCCGGTTCAGCGCGGCCTTCGACCGGTCCGGGAGGCGCCACAAGGCGCAGGAAGCCGCGCAACCTCACGCTGAGAAGAGGCCCGACAAGGGCGTGGTACGTGCCTTCTGGTCTGAGGTGACGGGCTTCTTGCAGCCCCGGTTGACGCGGTTGATCCGGCAGTGCCGGGAGCCCGGGACGATTCGGGACCGTCTTGGCGCGGGTCTGCGGCAGCGGTTCGGGCGCGTGTACACGAAGGCCGACATCGGCCTGCTGGCAAGGTCGACACCACCCTCGGTCACCTGTGCGGGCGAGGCGCGGGCCAGGAGCGACCGCCGCCGAGCTGCGCGGTGCTCAAGTCAGACTGTTCGAACTCATCCACGGCGAGACTCGGCGCTACCGGCCCGCCCCGGGAACGGCCCGTCACCAGGGAGGACGCCGCTGGTCTCTCTGATCTCGGGCAGCCGGCCGCCGGCCCGGCGCCGGCTACTGCCCGAGGCGGTCAGACACCCGGGCAGGAACACCAGAAACCGCCCCGGGAACGCCCTTGGGTTCACTGCTCTGCCAGCGCCGCGTTCATGCATGCTTCAGGATTGGAAAAGACTGAGAAGGTGGCGGCGCTCGACGGCTCGGTCGAGGGCGGAGGGCCGTGCCAGCAGGTCGGCGGGGCGGGGTGTCCGTTCCAGGTTGCGGCGTCAGCCGGAACTGTTGGGCGCCGCCGGCTTCGACTTGCCTTCCGAGGACGACTTGCCGGCGCTCGACGAGTCCGTCTTGCTGGGGCCGGAGGACTCGGACGACCCCGACTCGGACTCGCTGCTGCTCTTGCTGGTCTCGCCGTCTCCGTTCCTGGCGCCGTCGCCGCCTGCGCTCTGGCCCTTTCGCCCGTAGTCGCTCACGTACCAGCCGCTGCCCTTGAACTGGAAGCTGGGCGCCGACAGGCTCTTCTTCAGCGTCTGCTGCCCGCACTCGGGGCACTCCTGAAGCGGTGGCGCGGAGAATGCCTGGATCGCCTCCAGGCTCGCCTCGCACTCGGTGCACTGGTACTCGTACAAGGGCATGACGGGCGCGGGATTGTAGCAGCGGGGCAGGCAGCTGGGATCGCGTCTACGCTGGAAGCCGGGTTCGGCGCCGGATCCTGGAGGGGCTTCGGGATGTTCAGGTACGAGATCATCCTGTACTGGAGCGACGAGGACGAAATCTCCATCGCCGCGGTGTCGCAGCAGCCCGGCTGCATGGCCCGTGGCGACACCCAGGAGGAGGCCCTGGCCAGCATCAACGAGGCGATGGCGCTGTGGATCGACACCGCGAAGGAGACCAGGCTGCCCGTCACCGGAGCCGAAGGGCGAGAGGTTGATGCTTGCCTGGCCGCCAGATTGACGACCGGCCTGCGGTTCGGGTAGCAATGCCGCCATGCTGACGCCGGACGAAGCCTGGGCGGTGCTTGCTGCGGAAGCGGAGACGCTCGGCGTGGAACGGGCGCCGCGCGAGGAGGCGATGGGCCGCGTCCTCGCTGCGGACGTGACGGCCACGGTCGACGTGCCGTCACACGACGTGTCCGCCATGGACGGGTTTGCCCTGCGCGGCGAAGTCGGGGACGGGGCGATGTTGCCGGTCGACGGCATCGTTGCCGCCGGGGATCCGCCAGGCGCCGAGCTGGGTGCTGGTGCGGCGCTCAGGATCATGACCGGTGCGCCGGTTCCCGCCGGCGCAGACCGCGTCGTGCCGGTCGAGCAGACCGAGCCGGGATCGGGCGACGACGGGTCCGCCGTCGTGCGCCTGCTCGAAGACGTTTCGCCCGGCAGGCACATTCGCCGCCACGCCGAGGTGTCCGCCGTCGGTGCGCCGCTGCTCGCGGCCGGGGAACTGCTGACGCCCGGCGGGGCCGGATTGCTGGCCACCCATGGCATCGGCGGGGCGCAGGTGTGGCGGCGGCCGACCGTGGCCACGCTCTCGACCGGCAACGAGGTCGTTCCCGCCGACTCCGAACCCGGTCCGGGCCAGTTGCGAGACTCGCATCGCGACTTCCTGCGGGCCGCCCTCTCCGGGCTGGGAATCGAGGCCCGTTCGCTTGGCATCGCCCGCGACGACCCTGCCGAACTGCGGGTGGTCGTGGAACGAGGCCTCGAGGCAGACGTGCTGCTGATCTCGGGTGGCGTCTCAATGGGCGAGTTCGACTTCGTGGAGGACGTCCTGGGCGAGGCCGGGCTGGGTTGCCGCTTCCTGTTCGATGCGGTGGCGATTCAGCCGGGCAAGCCCCTGGTCGCGGCTCGCCACGATGCCGGATGGGTGTTCGGCCTGCCCGGCAACCCGGCTTCGGCGATGGTCACCTTCTGGCTGTTCGTGCGCCCGCTGCTTCGGCGGATGGTTGGCATCGACGACGGCTGGTGGCACGGAGCGCTGCGCGGCCGGCTGACGGGCGACCTGCCCGGGGCGCGGGGGCGCGACCGGTTCCTGCCCTGCCGGGTGGATCTCTCGGCCGGCGAGGTGCTGGTCGACCCGCGCCCGCCCATGGGGTCCCACGACCTGGTGGCCTACGGCGCCGGCTCGGGTCTGGTGAGAGTCCGTCGGTCAAGCGCACCGGCGTCGGTGGGCGATTCCTGCGAGGTACTGCCGACCTTCGACTGGACGTAGCGGCGCACGCGGCAGCGGCTTTGGCCCGCTGGCCGCCGAGGGAGCCGCAGGGGACGCGGGCGCAATGGAGTTGCTGCGGACGTTGGCGCCCGCTGCGGTCGGCGGCGCTGCGGATGCTGCTGTTTGGCCGAGAGGACCGCGACAGTCGGTCGCCTCCAGCCCCCTTCCGGCCCCCTTGGACCTGACAGCTCGCGTCGTGCCGGGCTGATGGCGAGGCAAGCGGCGGCAGCGGAACCGAGACGCTTGCTGCCGACCTTCGACTGGATCAGCTGATGCGGGTCAGGGCCGAGTACATCGGCAGGTACATCGAGATGACGATGGTCCCGATGACCACGCCGAGGATCGAGATCAGCGCCGGTTCGAGCAGCTTCATGATGCTCTCCACGTCCCGGTCAACCTCCTCCTCGTAGAAGTCGGCCATGCGGTCGAGCATCGGGGCGAGGGTGCCGGTCTGCTCGCCGACGTGGACGATCTGGCACAGCATGGCGGGGAACAAGTTCATCTGGCGCAGCGAAGCGTGGATGGTGCTTCCCTGCCGGACGTCGCGGGCGGCCTTCCGGAGCTCCTCGGTGAAGACGACGTTCCCGGCGGCGCCGGCGGTGTCGTCGAGGGCCTGGACGACTGGAACGCCGGAGGCCATGAGGACCGACAGGGTGCGGCAGCAGCGCCCGACGATGATGCGCCGGAGCAGCCGGCCGAGGAGCGGCATCTGAATCAGGACCATGTCGGCCATGCGGCGGCCCCGCGGCGTGCGGAGCAGGCGCGCCGCCGCTGCCCCAGTCGCTGCGGCGCCCCCTGCCAGGAACAGCACGGAGGCGCCGATGAACTCGCTGACTCCGACCACGACCCGGGTGAGCAGCGGCAGGTCGCCGCCCATGTCGGCGAACAGATGCTGGAACACCGGAATCACCTTCCACAGGATGAGGAACACGACCGCTCCTGCCACCGAGAGAATGGCCGCCGGGTAGGCGAGGGCGGAGCGGACCTGGCCTCGCAGCCGGGCGATCTTCTCGATGTGCGTGGCCAACCGCTCCATCACCCTGTCCAGGGCGCCGCTGGCCTCGCCGGCGGCCACCAGGTTCACGTAGAGGTCGTCGAATGCCTGCGGTCGGCGTTCCATGGCCCGAGCGAGGCTGGAACCCTGGTGCACTTCGCTTCGCACCTCGAGCAGCGCCTCGCGCAACCCCGGGTGCTGGCCCGTGGCGCCGAGGATGTCGAGACCCTGAAGCAGGGGCATGCCGGCGTCGAGCAGCACCGCCAGCTGGCGGCTGAAGACGGCCAGCGTTCGCGGGCCGATGCGCTGGCCGGGCCGGAAGCGGGCCCATCTCGAGGGAGGCTTCTCGCCCGGGGTTTCCGGGTCCGGCGCGAGGAGCTCGTCCTCGTCCGCGAGCCAGGGAAGGCGAAGCACGGTCAGCCTCGCCCCTTGGCGCGGCGGCAGCCGTGCTCGCGGTCAGTAGGTCGACGTCTCCCCTGCGGCCGATTCGTCGGCCTCGCCACCGTCGGTGTCGGCGCCTTCGGCGGCGCCGCCGCGCGCGTCGATCTCGGCCTGCACCTCGTTCGCCCCGCGCACCTGCTCCAGGAGGACGAGCAGGTGGTTGTTGATCCGCGTCGTGGTGTCGGCGTTGTCGACGAACGGGTGGTTGTAGACGATGCTGAGGATCCGGTTGTCGTTCGGATGGACCATGAACAGGCGAATCTGCTGCAGCGTCGAGCCGTCCGCGGCCTGGTAGTGGCCGCGGGAATAGCGGGTGGCGCCGAACGGCCCGTAGGCGAGCATGCCGCCGACACCCTTGAACTCGCCGCCGGGCAGGGCCTCGTACAGCGGTTCCTGCTCCAGCCTGATGGCCTCGAGCGCCGACACCTCCGCCAGTTCGATGTGGCCCTCGCGCCGTTCGCTGACCTCGACGTGCACCGTGCCTGCGGGCCCGGCCGGGTTGTCGGTCGTCTCCAGCAGCTCGCAGGAGATCTCGATGGCGCTTCCTGCGGGCTCGGCCTGGTCTGCAGGTTCGGGAACCAGACAGCCGTCGGGCAGGGCCAGGAAGCCGACACCCGTTTCCTGGAAGGCGACGGGCCCCGAGTAACCCTCCGGTTCGGGCGCCTCCCCGCAGGCGATGAAGGTAAATGACGCACTTGTACCGACAAGGACGCAAAACGCCGCCAGAACTTTGTTCTCAATCTGCATCTTGGTGACGGTAGCACGCCGAAACCCCGTCGACGGGCGGGCTTCACCCGTGTCCCGGCCACCCGCCACGCCCTCCTGGGGCCGTGGCAAGCCAGTCGGACGGGTAGCATCCGCCCGTGGCCGCGGCTGACGCCGAGCGGCCGGAACCCACAGGAGGAGGAACGCTGTGGACAGGCCCGTCGCACGTGTAGTCAACCTGATCCCGGACCGCGAACAGCAGCTCTGGCGGCTCGAACCCGAGCAGGCCCGCGAACGTCTGCTGGAGGGCCCCGATGCGGTGCTCGGCATCGACGGCTCGTTCGCCCTTGTCGCCCGCCGCGGGCAGGACGTGGTCATGGCCCGCAGCCTGGACCGGCCGATGCGGTACTTCCTCGCCAAGGAGGCATCGGGCCCGATGCTGATCGTGGCGCAGCGCATCGACGAGATCCGCGACCGCCTGGAGGCGGAGGGCTACCTTGACCAGTTCCACCCCACCTACACCCGGATGGTTCCGGCGCACCACGCGACGACGCTGCGGCTGGTCGGCTGTCCGGACCCGAACCCGACCCATGAGCGCTTCTTTGACCCGCCGCGGGCTGCCCTGCCGCCCGACCTCGACTTGATCGGCGAACGCTACGTTGAAGCCCTGATGTTCGAGCTCGGTGCCTGGCTGGCAGCCCTGCCAGACGACCGCGCACCCATCGGCGTGTGCTTCTCCGGCGGCATCGACAGCGGTGCCGTTCTGGTCGGCCTCCATCGTGCGCTGCTCGATGCCGGCCAGAGCGCCGCCCGCCTCAAGGCCTTCACCCTGCGCGTCGGCGAAGGCGCCGTGGACGCTGCCCAGGCCCGGGAGTTCCTGCGCCGCACGAACCTGGAGATCCTGGGCGAGGAGATCGAGGCTGCTCCGGACGCGGTGGATCCGCTGGCTGCGGTCGAGGTGATCGAGGACTACAAGCCGCTCGACGTCGAATGCGCCGCGGTCGGCCTTGCCCTGCTGGGCGGCGTGCGCGCCCGCTACCCCGAGTGGCGCTTGCTGGTGGACGGCGACGGTGGGGACGAGAACCTGAAGGACTATCCGCTGGAGGAGAACCCGGAGCTGACCATCGTCAGCGTGGTGAACAACTCGATGCTGTACCAGGAGGGCTGGGGGATCGACGCGGTCAAGCACTCGCTGACCTACTCCGGCGGCTACGGTCGGGCCACGGTCCGCACCCACGCGCCGGCCCGGCTTCTCGGCTTCGAGGGCTTCAGTCCGTTCACCCGGCCAGCCGTGATCGCCGTGGCCGAGGCGATTCCGTTCGAGGCCCTGGTCGGCAGTTCGCACGAGGCGCTGTACGACCTGAAGGGCGAAGTCGTGAGGCGGGGCATGAAGCGGGTGCTCGGCATCGACTTCCCGGTCTTTCCGAAGCGCCGCTTCCAGGAGGGAGCGGCGTCGCGGGAGGTGTTCGCGGCCGCGTTCGAGCGTCCGCAGGCCGAGTATCGGCAGCACTTCCTGTCGCTGCACGCGTAGCCGGCCTTGGCCGCCGTCAGGTCCGAGGGGGCCGCACCGGATGCGGGCGCGTCCAAGGTTGGTCGTGCCTGGCGAGGCAAGCAGTGAGGGGGTTGAGTCGGTCCGAGGTGCGGGCGTTGCGGCCTCCGCGCGGGGATGTCGGTCCCTGGCGTCACCAGGGCGTGACGGTCGAGCTGGAGCGGGATCTGTCCGGCAGGTTCCGGCCGTCGGCGACGGTGTTCCTGACCGGCGCCGAGTGCCCGTTCACGTGCGTCTTCTGTGACCTGTGGCGCTACACGACCACCGGGCCCACGCCGCCGGGTGCGCTGCCTGCGCAGCTGCGTTCGGCCCTGCTGGAGCTGCCGCGTCGGCTGGACGAGGCGGGTCTCGACCGCTGCGACCGAATCAAGCTGTACAACGCGAGCAACTTCTTCGATTCGCGGGCGGTTCCCACGGCGGACCTGGTGCCCCTGGCGCGGCTCGCCGACCCGTTCGCCAGCGTGGTCGTCGAGTGCCATCCGCGGCTGGTGGACGAGCGCGTCAGGCGCTTCGCTGATCGGCTGTCGGGCCGGCTGGAGGTGGCGATGGGCCTCGAAACGGTGCACTCCAGGGCCCTGGAGCAACTGGGCAAGCAGCTGACCCTGGAGCAGTTCGACTCCGCCGCCGAGCGCTTGCAGAGCGACGGCATTGGGCTGCGGGTCTTCGTTCTGGTGGGGGCCCCGTTCGTGCCCTCCGCCATGCAGACCGAGTGGGTCGTCGAGAGCGTGCGCCACGCCGTGCGCGCCGGCGCCAGGGCCGTTTCCCTGATTCCGGTGCGCGGTGGAAACGGGGCGATGGAGCGGCTGGAGGCCGCCGGGTGCTTTGAGCCCCCCGATCTGCCACAGGTGGAAGAGGCGCTGGCCGAAGGCCTGAAGGTCGCGGGGAAGACGTCCGTGCTCCAGGTCGACCCGTGGGACCTGGAGCAGGTTGCGGCGGGTTGCGACGCGTGCGGGCCGGAACGGCTAAGCGCCATTCTGGAGATGAACCGGACCGGGACGCCGACGCGCACGGCGTGCGACGCCTGCGACCGATGACCGGGGCGGTCGAGCGACGCGAGGTCGTCATCGCCGGCGGCGGCTTTGCGGGTTCGATCCTCGCGCGGGCCCTGCATGCCCGGGGCCGCGACGTGCTGCTTCTCGAGCGGGGCCGCCATCCTCGGTTCGCGCTCGGCGAGTCGTCCACCCCGCTGGCCAACGTCGCCCTCGAGCGCCTGGCGGTGCGCCACGGTTTCGACGATCTGTGGACTCTTGCCGCCCACGGGCGCTGGCGGCAGCGGCTGCCCGACGTGGGCCGTGGGCTCAAGCGGGGGTTCTGCTTCTACGGCCACCGGCCGGGCCGCGAGTTCTCGCCCGGCGCGAGCAACCGGTGGCGCCTGGTGGTCGCCGCGTCGCCGGACGACGATGCTGCCGACAACCAGTGGCTGCGCGCCGACGTCGACCGCTTCCTGTTCGCCCGCTGCCGCAGCGAAGGCGTTGATTGCCGCGAGGAGACGGCGGTCGAGGTGCTCGGCATGCCGGAGGGGCCGGGCGCCGGCCCGGTCCGGCTGCGCGCCGGCGACCGTATCGTCGAGGCCGGGCTCCTGGTCGACGCGACCGGCGGTTCGCCGCTGGCGGAACAGCTCGGCGCCCGCCGCCGGCCTCCGCGGCTGCAGACGCACCTCGTGTACTCGCACTTTGGCGACGTTGCCGACTTCGACCGCGAAGGCTGGCAGGGTGCCCCGTTCGCCGAGCGGTGGAGCGCCTCTCACCATCTGCTGGAGGAGGGCTGGATGTACCAGCTGGCCTTCGACGCCGGGGCAGTCAGCGCCGGCGTGCTGCTTCCCGCGGGCAACGCGGCTGCCGCCGCCGCGATCGACCGTGCCGGGGAGGAGAAGGGCGGCGAAGAGTCGGCCCCGGAGGCTCTGCTGGCGGCGCTGCTTGCCCGCTACCCGTCCCTCGGCCGGCAGTTCGCCCGGCGCCGCCCGCTGCGGCGCGTGGAGCTGCGCACGGATGTCGCGTGGCGGCGCGACCGGGCGACTGGACCTGGCTGGCTGCTGCTGCCCCACAGCTTCGCCTTCGCCGATCCGATGTTCTCGACCGGGATCGCCTGGAGCCTGCTGGCGGTCGAGCGGATCGCCGACCTCTGCCGCACCGGCCTTCCCGATCCGGAGGCCGTCGGGCGCTACGACCGGCTCCTGGCCCTTGAGGCGGACCACATCGATCGGCTGCTGGTCTCCGCCTACCGCCTGATGGGCGACTTCGACAGCTTCGTCGCGGCTGCCATGGCCTACTTCGCGGCCGCGAGCTTCGACGAGCTGCGGCAGCGGCTTCTTGGCCCGCCCGACGAAGGCTGGTGCTGGCAGGGCTTCCTGGGCGCGGACGACGAGGTCCGTGCGGCTCTGTTTGGCGAGCTCGAAGGCCGGGCTGCCGAGCTTGAAGCCGGCACCGGCGACCGGCGCGCTCCCAGATCCCTGGCGGAGTGGATCGGCCCCGCCATCGCGGCGCGCAATCTGATCGGTCTGGCCGACCCGGGGCGACAGAACCTCTACCCGGTCGATCTGGAGGCCATGGAGCGTCGGCAGGAGGAACTGGCGGCCCGCCTCGGGATGTCGCTGGCCGCGTGCCGGCGGCGCTGGCATCGCCTGCGAAGCCCGGACGTTCTGCCCGCGCCCGCCTCGCGCGGGTAGTTGCGCAGGGCAGCCTTCCGGGCGGGCGGCACGGATCTGACCCGGCACGATGTAGCTCGACTTGCGCCGGGCGCAGCGGGCACCAGCCTCATGGAGCCCAAGGCGGACCCGCGTCCCAGGCAGAGCAGGCCCTTCGGCGGTGCCGGAGATCGGCCCCGCGGCCGAGACTCACGGCAGGCCGAGCAGATCCTCGACCGCGCTCCCGAAGCCGGTGGCCGGGCTCTCGCGACGCAGCCGCCGCGCTCCCAGGCCACGGATGATGCGGTCGGGCGAGATGAAGCGCATCCGCAGCAGGTGGGCGTCCAGCAGGTCGGCGGCGAACGCGTGTGCCGCCGCGCGCTGGCTGCGGAGCTCGAGCCGTCGGGCGACCGAGGACACGGCGGCGGCCATTCGCGTCCACCCCCCGCGATTCCGGACGTCACCAATGTCCTTGCCGCCCACGGCGACCAGCTTGGCTGCCAGGTCGGCCAGCCAGGGCCCCAGCCGCTCGTCGCCAGGCTGCTGCCGCCAGTGCTCGGTCAGGTCGTCGATCTGCTCGTCGGAGGCTTCTCTTCGCTCGCCGCCCAGGTAGACGGTCAGCGACCGGCTGCGCAAGGTCGGCAGAAGGTCCTGCGCGGAGGGCGTCAGCAGCAGGAAGTTCCTTGCCCGGTCGCCGACCGGTTCCTCCAGGGTCTTGAGCAGGGCTTCCGCACCGAACGGATGCAGCGTGTCGGCGTCGGCGATCGCGAACACCTGACCCCGCGCCTCGAACGGTGCCATCTGCGCGCTGGCGACGAGCGGCCGGACCGAGTGCACCGAGATGAGCTTCCGGCCTTGCGGTCGTTCCAGGAGCAGGAAGTCCGGGTGCGACTGCCGGACTCCCATCTCGCGTACGGCCGCACCCTTGGGGTTCTTCTCCGACGACGCCTTCGCCTTCGCCTCGTCCAGGTAGCGCTCGCTGTCGATGCGCCGGCAGTTGTTGCAGATGTTGCACGGACGCTCTTCGGCAGCCCGTTCGCACAGCAGCGTGCGGCCGAGCTCGAAGGCGAGGTTGCGCCGCTCCTCTGCCGTGCCGCCGGACAGGATCACGGACGGGTAGAGCCGCCCGGCCCTGGCCAGCAAGAGCAGCTGGTCTGGCGTCCAGCTCATGCCCGGCCTGGCCAGCCGCCCCGCGGGGCAGGCAGCAGGTCGGCGAGGGCGGCGTCCACGTCGGCCGCCACTTCGGCGATGCTGGCCGTGGCGTCGATGACCCGAAAGCGGTCGGGCTCGGCAGCTATGCGGCGCCGGAACGCGTCGTCCACCCGGCTGTGGAAGGCCTGGTTCTCGCGGTCGATGCGGTCGCTCCCGCGGCCGCGTCGGCGCCGTATCGCCTCCTCCGGGGGCACCGAGAAGAACAGGGTGCGGTCCGGCGTCCGGCCCCCGGTGACCAGGCGATCCGCTTCCTCGATCTGGTCGGGCGCCACTCCCCGGCCGCCGCCCTGGTAGGCCCAGGTGGAGTCCGTGAAGCGGTCGCAGAGCACCCAGGCGCCAGCGAGCAGGGCCGGTTCGATGACCTCGACCAGGTGCTGCCGCCGGGCGGCGAAGACGAGCATCAGCTCCACCATGCCGTCGACCGGAGCGGCTTCCCGGCGCAGGAAGACCTCGCGCAGCAGGTCGGCGAAGGGCGTGCCGCCGGGCTCCCGCGTGACCACGTGGGCCACGCCGAGCCGGTGGAGCCGGCCCGCCAGGAGGTCGATCTGCGTGGACTTGCCGCTGCCGTCGAGGCCTTCGAAGGTAATGAAGCGGCCGGGCATCTCGGCGCGGATGGTAGCCGCCAGCCGCGTCGCGGGCGCCGCGCCGGGCCCTGTGTTCCCACCTCGGCATCATTCCGCCGGCCCGGCCAGCGGCTTGGGAGCCGCCGGCCTGCTGCCTGCCGCCGGCCTCGTCCGGCAACGCCTCGCCTTCGGTAGAGTACGTTCCCCGGAGGCGAGCCATGAGCATCGAAACGACCGAAAGCGCCGAGCGGCCTGCCTGGCGCGTCCACGCCGTCCTCTACGTCGCCCTGCTGGCGATCATCGCGTTCCTGGCCCTGCGTCCGGGGGTGGGTGCAGCGGCGTCCGACGACGAGTCCTCGGTGGCGCCGGCGGCTCGTCTGGATGGCACGGACATCGGCCACGAGGAGGTCCTGACACGGGCTGCCGCGCAGCTTGAGCAGCTGGAGCTGCAGCAGCTCCAGTGCAACCTTCAGGTCGCGTCCGAGCGGCACGGCCTGATGGAACGCACGGTCGAAGGGATCGTGCGGGACCGCCTGATCGCGGCCGAAGCCGAGGCGGCGGGCGTGGCGCCTGGCGACTGGCAGGCGGCCGAGATTTCGCGCCTCGAGGGCGAGCTCACGGACGAGGACGTCGATGCCTTCTTCGTGGAGAACGAAGGTCGCATCCGCGGCGAGCGCGAGCAGGTCGAGCCGCAGGTGCGCACCTTCATCGCCCGGCAGCGGTTCGTCGAGGAGCTCGAAACGGGCCACGAGATCGAGTACCTGGCGGAACCGTACCGGCTTGACGTCGACCCCGCGGACGGACCGGCGAAGGGCGGCGTCGAGGCCACGGTCACGATCGTCGAGTGGTCGGACTTCGAGTGTCCCTACTGCAAGCGCGTCGTGCCGACCCTGGAGCGTCTGCTCGACGCGTATCCGGAGCAGGTGCGGCTGGTGTTTCGCCACTTCCCGCTGGTCAGGAGCCATCCGAACGCACAGGCCGCCGCCGAGGCTGGCGTCTGCGCTCAGGAGCAGGGCGCCTTCTGGGAGCTGCACGACCTGATGTTCGAGGAGCAGGACGCCCTGAGCGCGGAGGACCTCGCGGCCAAGGCGGAGCGGGCGGGCATGGATGCGGAGGCGTTCGCGTCCTGCGTGGAGCGGCCGGAAGTCGCGCAACGGGTCCACGCCGACCGCCGCGCCGGCGCCCGCCTGGGCGTGGACGGCACGCCGGCGCTCTTCATCAACGGCCGTCCTCTGACCGGCGCCGTGGGCTACGAGGCCATTGCGGAGATCGTCGACGACGAGATCGAGCGCGCCGGCGATGCGGAGTCCGGGGCCGGATCCTGAGCCCGGAGCAGGTCCGACCGCGCGCGACCGCAGCGGGCGCGAGCGACGGATGATCGGACTCGTTCTGGCCGGCGGCACGGGAAGCCGCTTCTGGCCGTTGAGCCGCCGCCGTCGGCCGAAGCAGTTGCTGGACCTGCTGGGCGGCGGTCCGCTGCTGGCGGCCACCGCCAGGCGAGTGGCGCCTCTCTGCGGCGAGGACGGGATCTGGGTCTGCACGACCCGGGGACTCGCCGTGTCGGTGGCCGAGACGCTGCCCGGCGTTCCGGCGTCGCGCATCCTGGGCGAGCCCGTGGGCCGGAACACGGGGCCGGCCATCGGCTGGGCAGTCCGTTCCCTGCCGACGGCGCTGCGCGACGACGTGGTGGCGGTGCTGCCGTCGGACCACTGGGTTGCCGACGAAGCGGCCTTTCGCGAGGCCCTGGAACGGGGCGCGGCTGCCGTGGAGCGCGGCGACTTCGACGTGGTCACCGTCGGCATTGCACCGGCGTGGGCGGAGACGGGCTACGGGTACCTGGAGCTCGCCGCCCCGGTGGAGCCGTTCAGCCTGGAGAAGGTCCTGCGCTTCACGGAGAAGCCGGATGCCGCGACGGCGGCCGCGTTCCAGGCTTCCGGGCGGCACTTCTGGAACGGCGGCATTTTCCTGTTTCGGGGCACGGTGCTGCTCGATCTCTACCGTCGGCACCTGCCCGGGCTTCTGGCCGGCCTCGAACGGCTGATGGAGGACGGCGTCGGCGCCGACCGGCGTCGTGAGCTCTACGCCGATCTCGAATCCGTGTCCATCGACCACGGGCTGATGGAGCGGGTCGAGTCCATCGGCTGCGTGGTCGCCGACTGCGGCTGGACCGACCTCGGCTCGTGGGCGGCCCTGGCGGAGTGCCTGCCGTCCGACGATTGCGGCAACAGCACCGTGGGCGAGACGTTCGTTCTCGACGCGCGGGACAACCTGCTGTTCGCCGACGAGGGCGCCATCGCGGTCGTCGGGGTCGAGGGCCTGGCTGTGGTGCGCACTGGCGACGCCGTGCTGGTCGTGCCCCGGGAGCGGACGCAGGACGTCCGCGCCGTGGTCGAACTGCTGCGCTCCCGCAACCGGCAGTACCTGCTCTGAACGCGCTGCCCGCCCAGGTCTGGAACGGCGTCGGTGACGAGGCCGCCCGCACAGTCGGCAAGCCCCGCGTTCTTGACCTGACGACCTGTCGCGACGAGATGCAACGGGCCTTCTTGCGCCGTTCGGACTGGGAGGTCGAGATCGGTTTCGGCAAGGGCCGGTTCCTGGTCGGCTCGGCGGCGGCGCACGGTGAGCGGCCGTTCCTCGGTCTGGAGATCGTCTCGAAGTACTTCCGGCTTGCGGCGCGGCGGGCGGCTGCGCGCGGGCTCTCCAACCTCTGTCTGCTCCGCGGCGAGGCGCTGTACCTGATCGCCACGCTGCTGCCCGCTGGCATGGCCGGGGCGGTCCACGTCTACTTCCCGGATCCGTGGCCCAAGAGCCGCCACCACCGCCGCCGGCTGCTCGACCCCACCACCGTCGACCTCGTGCTGTCCCTGCTCGCTCCCGAGACCGGAAGGCTGTACTTCGCCAGCGATCACCAGGAGTACGCCGAGGCGGTGGGAATGACCCTGGCCGGGCACCCGGCGGTCGAGGTCGACGAGATCGCGGGACCGTGGCCGGAAGGGCCGCGGACCAACTACGAGGCGAAGTTCGAGCGTGAGGGCCGCCCCATCGTGCGGCTCGAAGCGCGCCTGGTCGCCGGGCCCGGCGCAGCCGTCTCGCCGGGATCGGCGCTGTATCGAGGCGCGGAGTATCGAGGCGCGGAACCGGCGGGCACGTCAGCCGCCGCGGCGTTCGCAGGTGTCGACCTCCTGCATCCCTTCGGCCGCGAGGCCGTGCTGGTCGGCCCGACGGCGGATCGGTCGGATGCGGCGCCGGCGGAGTCGTCCGGTTCCGGTCGCGGCGCCGGTCAGGACGACGACAGTGCCTGCCGCACCTCGTCGAAGACGGCGTCGCTGCAGTAGACGCGGTAGCGGTCGATGCGCCGCAGGTGGCCGACGAAGTGGCTCGCCTGTTCGAGCGGCGCGAGCTCGCCGTTGCTCTGCAGCACCGGTACCCGACCGCGGCCGAGACCGGCGCCGAGACGGTGCGGGTCCTTCGCCGAGTTCGAGACCAGCAACCGGGCGCCGAAGCGTTCGCGCAAAGGGGCCAGCTTCCCCTCGAAGGCCCGCTTCTCCTCCGGCGCCAGGTGCTCGCGGGTCTCGTGGGCGAGCTGGAACCGCACCCGGTCGGTGACCGCCCGCGCATGCAGGCTGTCCGAGTGCCGGATTCGCGTCAGCATCTCGGCGTCGTCGTGGGCCAGGAAGCGTTCGGGGTCGCTGCTCCAGGAGATCCCCTGCTCGTGCAGCCACTCGTTCAGATGCAGCTCCAGGGCCTTGCCGGCGACGTGGAAGTAGACCTGCGTGAACATGTAGTAGCGGGCGAGGATGAGGCCTTCGACCGCGTGCAGGCCCTCGGCGTCGATGCCCAGCCGATGGACGTTGTCGTCGACCAGCGGTCGCGCCGTCGCGATCACCTGTTCGAGGTCGAAGTTGCCGTAGCGGACGCCGCAGAACAGGGAGTCCCGCAGCAGGTAGTCCATCTTGTCCACGTCCATCTCGCCGGAGATGATCGCCGTCAGAAGTCGCCCGGCGCCTTCGAGACGGCCGCCGAGCAGCCGGATCACGTCCTGCGCCTCGATGCCGTCGCCGAAACCCGCGAAGGCGTTGCCGATCTCGTCGCCGGCCAGCAGGCGGCGGCTCATCTCCTCGTGGTCGAGACCGTCCTCGAACAGGTCCTCCGCCCAGTGGCTGAAGGGCGCGTGGCCGAGATCGTGGACCAGGGCGGCGGCTCGCACGAGGCGGCGCGTCCGCGCCCGCGGCCCGGCTTCGAGCGGCGTCCCCTCCGCCTGCGCGAGCGCGTCGTACATGCGGCCCGCCAGGTGCATGGCGCCGAGTGCGTGGCCGAAGCGGCTGTGCTCGGCGCCTGGGAACACCAGGTGATTCAGGCCGAGCTGGCGGATGGAGCGCAGGCGCTGCATCGGTCGCGTGCGGATGAGCGCCGCCTCGAGGTCGTCCGCCTCGATGAAGCCGTGGACCGGGTCGCGGAAGGACAGCGTCGCCATGGTTGTTACTCTAAGCCGGTCGTGCGCCGGCTGCAGCGATGAGAGATCCTCCGTCATCCGGGCCGTGGCTGGCAGCGCTGCTGCTGGCTCTGGCCGTTACCCTCCCAGTCAGCGCCCAGTCCGCGGACTCGGCGTCGCTGCCGGACCCGGCGGTCGAGGGCCTGGGCCTCCGCGAGCGGCTCGATCGTCTGGTGGAGCGGGTGAAGTACGAGCAGAACCGGATCGTCACCCTGCAGGCCCGGCTCTTGCAACGGATGGAAGGGGAGCTGCTGCTGGAACCCGAGGAGGCCACGGGCTGGTTTCGCTATCGGCCTCCTGACGCGCTGCGCTGGGAGATCGTCGAGCCGAAGCCGGTGATCATGGCGGTCCATGGCGACACGGCGGTGACCTGGAACGTCGACCTCGGCACGGCGAGGGTGACCGAAGTCGGCCGTCTCTCCGAGCAGGTTCTCGAGTACATGGGGCCGGCCGGGAACCTGGAGACGCTGCTGAAGTACTTCGCGGTGCAGGCCGAGTTCCCCGAGAACCCGGGCGACCCGTACTACCTGCACCTGACGCCGGACTACCGGAGTGTCGCGAAGCGGGTAAAGGAGATCGACCTGTGGATTGACGCCGAGACCTTCCTGCCGCAGCAGTTCCGCGTCGTTCATGCGAGCGGCGACGAGCGGCTCATCAGTCTCGGCGACCTGGTCCTGAACGAGCCCATCGACGACTCCGAGTTCCTTCTCGACCTGCCCGACGACGTCGACGTCACCGAGATTGACCTGAACTGAGCGCCACCGGCAACCGCTTCGACTTCCGGGTCGTCTCGCGGGACGGTCTCGCGCGCACCGGCCGCCTGGTCACGCCCCACGGCGAGGTCGAGACCCCGGCGTTCATGCCGGTGGGCACGCTGGGCGCAGTCAAGGGTCTGGGCCAGGACGTCCTGGAGGCGTCCGGGGCACAGCTCCTGATGACCAACCTGTACCACCTGCTGGATCGAGTGGGCGAACCACGGATCGTGGGTCTGGGTGGACTGCACGAGTTCATCGGCTGGCGCGGCCCGCTGGCCATGGACAGCGGCGGCTATCAGGTCTTCAGCCTCGGCGATCTGCGGCGGGTCGACGATACCGGCGTGACCTTCCGGAGCGCCCACGACGGCAGTGCGATGGAACTGACGCCGGAGCGCGTGGTCGAGTTCCAGGACCGGGTGGGGACGGACGCCGCGATGGTGCTCGACGAATGTCCGCCGTGGCCGGTGACACGGGAGGAGGCCGCGAAGTCTCTGGGTCGCACCGGGCTGTGGGCACGGCGATCGCTCGACTGGCGTGGCCGCGGCGGCGGGCCCGGCGCCGCCGGTCTGTTCGGGATCGTGCAGGGGAGCTTCTTCAGGGACCTGCGTCTGCGCGCGGTCAAGGACATTTCCGGCCTGCCGTTCGACGGTTTCGCGA
Source organism: Thermoanaerobaculia bacterium (assembly GCA_965200575.1). GTDB lineage: Bacteria > Acidobacteriota > Thermoanaerobaculia > Multivoradales > Multivoraceae > Multivorans. The sequence goes on from OZ241363.1 coordinate 3,812,895, forward strand.
TCGGCGGCGTCAGCGTCGGCGAGGACCGCGAGCTGGGCCGGGAAACGGTGTCGCTGATCGCCCCCCACCTGCCGGTGGACCGGCCGCGATACCTGATGGGCCTGGGCGCCCCGGAGGACATCCTCCACGCCGTTCGCGCCGGGGTGGATCTGTTCGACTGCGTGCTGCCGTCACGCAATGCCCGTCACGGCACGCTGTTCTCGTCGACCGGGATCCTGCGGATCAAGAACGCCCGCTACCGCGACGATGCCCGGCCAGTGGACGGGGCCTGCTCGTGCTCCCTCTGCCGCCGCCACTCCCGCGCCTTTCTGCACCACCTGTTTCGTTGCGGCGAGATCACCGGCAAGGTGCTCGCGACCGAGCACAACGTCCGCCATTTCCTCGACCTCCTGGCCGGCGTGCGGCAGGCGATCGCGAACGGCGCCCTGGCGCGGTTCGCGGCACGGCATGCCGCCCTGTCTGCGGGCCGAATCGCCAGACGGCGCGAATCCGGGCTCGAAGAGCGATAGGGTACGCGCTGCGGTGCGGGCGGCGACAGACCGGTCCTCCGCATCAAGCACGCTGCCGGAGCACAACCGATGATTCCCGATTCCGCCTTGTTCGTGGCCGCGGGGTCCGCCCCCTCGGCTCTCGTCCAGTTTCTGCCCTTCATCCTGATCGGCGCCATCTTGTACTTCCTCGTGGTCGCTCCCGAACGTCGTCGGCGCAAGCAGCTCCAGGAAACGGTGGCCGCGCTTTCGAAGGGCGACCGCGTCCTGACCCAGGGCGGGCTGTTCGGAGAAGTCGTGTCGACCGAACCGACGACCGTGATCCTGAAGATCGCGGACGGGGTCAAGGTGAAGGTCGTGAAGTCGGCGATCAGCGGCCTGGCCGAGGAAGCGAAGTCATGAGCCGGGAGAACCTGGCCCGCGAAGAGACCGGGGTGAACCCGTGAACCGGAATCTGCTCCTGCGCGGCGTGCTGGTGCTGGCGGTGGTCGGCGCCTGCTCGTTCTCCGCCTTCCCCCTGGGCGAGTCGATTCGCCTCGGCCTCGACCTGCGCGGCGGCATTCACCTCCTGCTTGAGGTCCTGACCGACGACGCGCTCCGGGCGGAGGCCGAGAAGGACATCGACACCCTGCTGCAGGAACTCGCCGAACAGGATGTGGAGGGCGTGAGCGGTGCGACCGAAACGCCGTCGCGCTTCCGGGTCTCCGGACTGCCTCCCGCCAGCGACAGCCTGCTGCCGACCATCATCGAGGACAGCCTGCCGTTCTGGAACTGGCGGCGTAGCGGCGAGGAGGTGATCTTCGAACGGCGAGCCGACGAGGTGACCACGATTCGGGAGCAGGCGATCGACCAGGCGCTGCAGACGATCCGCAACCGGGTCGACGAGTTCGGAGTCGCCGAACCGGTGATCCAGCGTCAGGGACTGGGCAGCAACCGGATCGTGGTGCAGCTGCCTGGCGTGGACGATCCGGAACGGGTCAAGAACCTGATCAAGAACACTGCCTTCCTCGAGTTCCAGCTAGCCGAGTATCCGGCGAACGGCGGCGGTGCGGTGGACCGTGAGGAGATCCTGGGGCGCTACGGCGGCACCCTGCCGGACAACCTGGAGATCGTGGCCCAGGACCTGCGCGACAACGCCGGCAACGTGATGGGCCAGTCCTTCTACGCACTGGAGCGCCGGCCGGTCCTCACCGGCCGCGACCTGAAGACCGCACGAGCCGGCACGGGGCAGTTCAACGAGCCGGTGGTCAACTTCTCGCTGACCCCCGAGGGCGCGGAGATCTTCTCCGACTGGACCGCCGCCAACATCGGTCGTCCGCTGGCCATCGTGCTCGACGGAAAGGTGCAGTCGGCGCCCACCATCGAGGGCCGCATCTCCGATTCCGGGGTCATCTCGGGCGCGTTCACGCTGCAGGAGGTCGAGGACCTGGCCACCGTCCTGCGGTCGGGCGCGCTGCCCGCCGGCATCAGCTACCTGCAGCAGCAGGCGGTCGGCCCGTCGCTGGGACGGGACTCCATCGACCAGGGCACGCGAGCCTTCGCGTTCGGCGTCGGGCTGGTGATCATCGCCATGCTGGTCGTCTACCGGGGCGCCGGCATCAACGCGATGCTGGCTCTGGTCCTGAACTTCCTTCTCGTGTTGGGGGTGCTCGCCTACTTCGGCGCCGCTCTCACGCTGCCCGGCATCGCTGGCCTGATCCTGACCATCGGCATGGCCGTGGACGCGAACGTCCTGGTGTTCGAGCGCATTCGCGAGGAACTGCGCAACGGCCGCACGGTGAAGGCCGCCGTGGACTCGGGTTTCGGCAAGGCCTGGTCGTCCATTCTCGACGCCAACCTGACCACCCTGATCGCGGCCACCTTCCTGATCAATTTCGGAACCGGCGCGATTCGCGGTTTTGCCGTGACGCTGACCGTCGGCATCATGGCGTCCGTGTTCACCGCCGTATTCAACAGCCGGCTGCTGTTCGACCTGCTGCTCTCGCGCTCGCGCAGGGTCGAGCGACTGTCGATCTGAGGTCCGGCGGACCGCGCGGATCGCCAGGAGACGAAGATGCAGTTCTTCCGCAACACGAGTTTCGACTTCATGCGCATGCGCCACGTGTGCCTTGCGCTCTCCGCCGTCGCCGTGGTGGCGTCGCTCGGCTACATCTTGAGCCGCCAGCTGAACCTGGGCATCGACTTCGCGGGCGGCACCCAGATGATCGTGCAGTTCGCCGAGCAGCCCGACGTGCAGGAGCTGCGCGGGCTGCTGCAGGAGGCAGGGATCGAGAACGCAGCGATTCAGGCGTTCGGCGAGGACGGGGACAACTCGGTCATTCTCAAGGCGCCGGTTGCCGAGGACGAGGAGCAGCGAAGCAGCGCTTCCCGGATCGAGGAGGCGCTGCAGGATCGCTACAACGCAGGCGCCGCCGGCCTCGACCTCAACCGTCAGGGCGTGGAAGCGGTGGCTTCCATGCTGCTGGAAGCCGACCCGGACGACGTCCGGGGCACCGGCGACGACATCGGCGCCCGCGAGCACTACCGCCTCGCTGCGGCGCCGATCACGACGCTGCGCCGGGCCAACGGGCTGATCCGCGACTGGTCGGAGATTCAGCCGAACGACGCCCTGAGCCCCGAGGCGCTGGCGACGATTCGGGATGGCGCCGTTCTCGGCAACTTCGTCGTGCTGTCGAGCGGCAACGTGATGCCGCAGGTGGGCGGCGAGCTCCGTCGCAAGGGCCTGCTGGCCATCGCCTTCTCGCTCGGCGGCATCCTCGTCTACATCTGGTTTCGGTTCGAGCTGCGCTTCGGGATCGGCGCCCTCGTCGCCCTCGCCCATGACGTGGCGATCGCCCTTGGGCTGTTTGCCGTGGCCGGGCACGAGTTCGACCTGACCACCGTGGCCGCGTTCCTGACCGTCATCGGCTACTCGGTGAACGACTCGGTGGTCGTCTTCGATCGGGTGCGCGAGAACCTGCGGCGCAACAGGCGCGAGGGGCTGGTGGCGGTGCTGAACCGCAGCCTGAACCAGACGCTCTCGCGCACGGCGCTGACCTCGGGCACGACCCTCCTTGCCGTCGGTTCCCTGTTCGTGCTCGGCGGCGAGGCGATCCGCGGCTTCTCCTTCCTGCTGCTGGTCGGGGTCATCGTCGGGACCTACTCGTCCATCTACGTCGCGAGCCCCGTCGTGCTGCTTTGGGAAACCACCTTCGGTGCCGAGCGCCGGAGCAAGAGGGCGGCGGCCGCGTAACAGGCGATGGCGCGGGCCGCTCCACGACTCCCGGACCCGGCACCGCTGCGGGCGCCTGGAGAGGTGGGCATGGGCGACGTCGTCGACAGGCTGAACGCCAACGGTCGCGCCTGCGACGAAGACTGGCTGCGGGGCGCCCACGACTTCGCGGCGGCGGCCCACGACGGCCAGCGGCGGCGCTCGGGCCAGCCCTACATCAGTCATCCGCTGGGCGTCGCCCACATGCTGGCGGAGCTGAAGTTCGACCAGACAAGCGTTGCGGTCGGCCTGCTCCACGACGTGCTCGAGGACACGGGCGCGACCAAGGAGGACCTGACGGCCCAGTTCGGCGCCGAGGTCGCGGAACTCGTGGACGGCGTGTCGAAGATCGGCCGTCACGAATACGTCCGCAGCGACGAGGTCCAGGCGGAGAGCTTCAGGAAGCTGATCCTGGCGTCGGCGCAGGACCTTCGGGTAATCGTGGTCAAGCTGGTCGACAGACTCCACAACATGCTCACCCTGAGCCACCTGCCGCCCGAGAAGCGCCGCCGCATCTCGCGGGAAACCCTGGAGATCTACGCGCCGTTGGCCCATCGGCTGGGCATGTCGAGAATCCAGAGGGTGCTCGAGGACCTGGCCTTCGAGCATCTTCATCCGCACCGTCACGCGGAGCTCCGTCGCCAGCTGAAGGAGCGGGTGAAGGGCGCCCGGCGGACGATGGCCAGGATCGCCAGCCGCCTTCGCGAGGCTCTGGGCAAGGCGGGCATCGAGGCCGACATCAGCCATCGGGTCAAGGGCCGCTACTCGATCCATCGGAAGCTGCAGCAGCGTCAGATCGACCTTCCCGAGCTGTACGACTTCCTGGCGTTCCGGGTCGTCACCGTCGACGACGTGAAGGAGACCTACGCCGTGCTTGGCGTCGTCCACCAGCTGTGGCACCCGATTCCGGGTCGCTTCAAGGACTACATCGCGATGCCCAAGCCGAACCTCTACCAGTCGCTTCACACGACCGTCGTGGGGCGGAGCGGCCAGCCGTTCGAAGTCCAGATCCGCACCCGCGCCATGGACCTGCTGGCCGAGGAAGGGGTTGCCGCCCACTGGCGCTACAAGGAGGGACAGCTCGACCCGGGCGAGAACGAAACCAGCATCGTCTGGCTGCGGCAGCTGCTGGAGTGGCAGCAGGAAACGCCCGATCCGCGCACCTTCATGGACGCGCTGAAGATCGATCTCTACCCGGAAGAGGTGTACGTGTTCACGCCAAGGGGGGACGTGCTCTCCTTCCCGCGCGGCGCCACACCCCTGGACTTCGCCTACCGGGTGCACACGGAACTGGGTCACCACTGCAGCGGCGCTCGGGTGAACGGCCGCCTGGTGCCGTTCAGAACCAAGCTCAGGAACGGCGACATCGTGGAAGTCATGACCAACCCGCACCGCGAGCCGAGCCGGGACTGGTTGAACATCGTCGTCACCTCGAAGGCCCGCAGCAAGATCCGCCACTGGATCAACGCCGAGCAGAAGAAGCGGGCCATCGAGATCGGCCGCACGCTGCTTGCCGGAGAGCTGCGGCGACACCGCGTGAGCCCGCGCCGGGTGTTCGAGTCGAAGGAGATGGCGGATCATCTCGCCGCCGAGGGCTGTTCCGGCATCGACGATCTGTTCGGCCAGATCGGCTTCGGCCGCGGGTCGGTCAAGCCCGTGCTGCGCGCGGTCCTGCCGCCGGAGCGGCTGCGCGGCGGCAACCGGGGGCCGAGCCGGCTGCGCCGCGCCGTGCGCCGAGTTCTGCCCGGGGAGCCGGCTCGCCTGATCGTCAAGGGCGCGGACGACATGCTCGCCTTTCTGGCCGGGTGCTGCAGTCCGCTGCCGGGCGAGGAGATCATCGGCTTCGTGACCCGCGGCCGCGGCGTTTCGGTGCACTCCGTCGACTGCTCGAACGTGCGCAACCTGCTCTACCACCCGGAGCGGGAGATCGAGGTCGGATGGGCTCGTCGCAACGACTCGCTGTTCGCGGTGAGCCTGGTGATCGAGACCCGCGACCGGCCCGGCGTGCTGGCCAGGGTGACCGAGGCGATCGCCAGGCAGGGCAGCAACATTCGCCACATCGAGAGCCACAGCCGCGGCGCTGGCGAGGCGGCCATCGACGTCGTCGTCGACGTGCGCAACCGCAAGCACCTGAACCGGCTGCGGGAGTCGCTGGAGAACCTGCAGGCGGTACGGACCGTGACTCGCCGCGCCGCCCCGTCGTCGTCGAGCGCGGGCTGACGGTCACCGCCGCGGGCGACGGGGCGCGTCGGGGCGAGGCAGGTGGAGTTCATGGACGTTTCACTGGCTGCCTCCGTATACTGATTCGACGATGACGCTCACGCGCCGAACCCCCCTGGCCGCTCTGGCCGGAAGCCTGCTGCTGGTCGCGTTCGCGGCTTGCGACAGGACGAGCCCGGTGGCGCCTTCGGGGACGCTGCTCACGATCACGGCCAACCCGGAACGCATCCCGTCGACGGGAAGCGCGGAGATCCGGGTCGTCGCCCTGCGACCGAACGGCACGCCGGTCAGCCGTGGCACGCTGGTGCGCCTCACGACGACGCTGGGGGTGATTCCCTCCAGCGTGGGCGTGGACGACCGCGGCGAGGCGCTGGCAATGCTGCAGGGCGAGGGCCAGTTCGGCGTGGCCACCGTGGCGGCCAGCACAGGCGGGTCGGACACGGCGACGGTGACGGTCCAGATCGGCCTGTCACCGTCGTCGGTGACCGTTCAGGCGACGCCGAACAACCTGCCCGAGATCGGCGGCGAGGCCGACCTGCTGGCCATCGTGCGGGACGATCGCGGCCAGCCGCTCCAGGACGCCCAGGTGAACTTCCGCAGCGAGGTCGGTACCCTGGCGTCGGGCGGCGGGCTGATAGCGACCGGCGCCGACGGCACGGCCTCCGATCGCCTGGTCGTCACCTCGGGCGATCTCGACACCGTGTCCGGCGACATGTTCGAGGTTGGCGTCGACGTGGGCACGGGCGACGGCAATCTGGTGACGAGCAGTCTCCAGGTGGCGATCCAGCGCCTGCCGCGCGCGGACTTCATCTTCAACACGCGCAATCTCCTGGTTGCCTTCCAGGACACCACGGCCGGTCGCACCACGAGCTGGTTTTGGGACTTCGGCGACGGCAACACGAGCACGCGACAGAACCCGAACCACACCTACGGTGCGCCGGGTACCTATGCCGTCACCTTCCGCGCCACCAACACGCTCGGTTCGGACGAGGTGACCAAGATCGTCCAGGTCACCGGCCAGTAGTCGGGGCGGTTTCATGGCCGCCGGGAGGCAGGTTCCGCTCAGGCCGACGGTGACGATCGGCGAGCTCTACCTGGCCCAGGGACATCGGGCGGAGGCGATAGCGATCTTCCGGCGCGTGCTTGCGGCGGAGCCCGACAACCATCGCGCCCGCGAAGCGCTGGAGCGGCTCGGGGTGCTGCCCGCGCCATCCGGCGAGCAGTCGGGGTAGAGGTAGCCAGCGGGGCCGTCGGATCCGCGGAGGCCGCAGGTGGCGCGGGCGGCGCTACAATCCGCGCCCGGAAGGAGACAGACGGTGCTGAGTCCCGAGGAAATCCAGGCCTTGATTCGCTTCGTTGCCGACGAGCGACGGAGCGGCTCCGATCTCGCGGTCGAGTACCAGGTCGGAGGCCTGTGGCTGCGTGTCGGCGGCGACCGCGCGGTGGGTGCCGGGTCGAAGCCGCAGGCACCGGCGTCGCCGGCGACCGCCGCGGCGGCCGCGCCGGAGGCGGCGTCGAGCGAGTTGCCGGCCGATGCCGCAGACAGTCCACCGCCGTCGCCGGTCGCCCAGGGACACGTTCTGACCTCCCCGATCGTGGGTACGTTCTATGTCGCCCCCAGCCCGGACGCGCCGCCCTACGTCGAGGTCGGCGGCCGGGTCGAGAAGGGGCAGGTGGTCTGCATCGTCGAGGCGATGAAGCTGATGAACGAGATCGAGGCCGACGTGTCCGGCGTCGTGGTCTCGGTGGAACCGAGCAACGGCGATCCGGTGGAGTTCGGCACCTCTCTCTTCGTCATTCGCACGTGACCGGCGCCTCCGGGCTGGTGTCTGCGCCTGGATTCGGCCACTCCCGCGCTCGCGGCCGCCACGCGTCGCCGGCGCACGACCTGACGGCTGTCCCTTGCGTGCCGGCATGCCCGGTCCCGGCGCCTTGACGTCGCCGCCGGTGCGGCCGTTCGGGAAGATCCTGGTCGCGAATCGCGGCGAGATCGCGGTTCGGGTGATCCGCGCCTGCCGCGACATGGGGGTCGACACGGTCGCCGTTTTCAGCAGTGCGGACCGCGGCGCGCTGCACGTTCGTCTGGCTGACGAGGCGGTCTGCATCGGCCCTCCGGCACCGGCGGCGAGCTACCTCGACCAGCGGAATCTGCTGTCCGCGGCTCAGGTCACCGGCGCCGAGGCGGTACACCCCGGGTACGGCTTCCTGGCCGAGAACGCGGACTTCGCCGAAGCGGTCGGCGAGGCAGGCTTGACCTGGATTGGCCCGTCGCCGGGGGCGATTCGGCTGCTCGGTGACAAGAGCCGTGCCCGCGACGAGGCAGTTCGCGCCGGAGTGCCGGTGCTTCCGGGCGGTCCGGTCCCCGATTCACGCGAGGAGGCGGCGGCGCTCGCCGGCGATGTGGGCTACCCGCTCATGCTCAAGGCAGCCGCCGGCGGCGGCGGGCGAGGCATGAGGATCGTCCGCGACGAGGCGGAACTCCTGTCCGCCCTCGACGCTGCCTCGACCGAAGCACGGGCCGCGTTCGGTACCGGCGAGCTGCTGCTCGAGCGCTTGGTGGAGCGGCCCCGGCACGTGGAGGTGCAGGTGTTCGGCGACTCGTTCGGCCGCGCCGTGCAGGTCGGCGAGCGTGACTGTTCGATTCAGCGGCGCCACCAGAAGCTGGTCGAGGAAGCGCCGGCGCCGTCCCTCGGCCGGGAGCTTCGACGGTCGCTTGCAGCCGCCTCGGTGCGGCTCGCCAGGCGGGTGGGGTACTCGAACGCGGGCACGGTCGAGTTCCTGGTCGATGGCGACCGCTTCCACTTCCTGGAGATGAACACCCGCATTCAGGTCGAGCATCCGGTCACGGAGGCCGTCACGGGAATCGACCTGGTGAAGCTCCAGATCTCCGTGGCGGCCGGAGAACCTCTGGGTCTGCCGGACGAGGTCGACGTGTCGGGCCACGCGATCGAGTGCCGGATCAACGCGGAGGATCCCGAGACCTTCGCGCCGTCGCCGGGGCCGTTGCGGCGCTACCGGCCGCCGGCGGGCCCCGGCATCCGCGTCGACAGCCACGGCGAGGAAGGCGGGTTCATGCTGCCGCACTACGACTCGCTGCTCGCCAAGGTGATCGCCTTCGGCGCCGACCGCCGCGAAGCGGTCGCCCGCATGGCCCGTGGCCTGGCGGAGTTCGAGGTCGTGGGCATCCGGACGACGCTGCCGCTGATGCGGCGACTGGTCGCGTCGCGCGCATTTGCCGAGGCCGAGCTGGACACCGGGTTTCTGCCGCGGCTGGAGTCCGGCTCGGGGCAATGAGCGCCGAGGCGCACCGACCGGCGCCGCCAGGGAACCGCCTGTACGCGATCGTCGACAGCGGGCGGTTCGGGGTGGACGCGGCCGCCGTGGGCGACGCCGTGCGGGCCCTGCTCGACTGCGGCGTCGAGTGGATTCAGCTGCGCGCCAAGAACCTGTCCGATCGAGATACCTGGACCCTGGCCGAAGCAGCGGCGCTTGCGCTGGACGGCGGTCGCCCTGGAGATGCAGCGGCCGAGCGGCCGCTCCTGTGGATCAACGATCACCCGGCCATCGGCGCCGCCCTGCGGGCGGAAGGCGTTGGAGTCGGCCTGCACTTGGGCCAGGAGGACCTGCCGCTTCGCGTGGCGCGGCTGCTTCTGCCTGCCGCCTGCCCGGTCGGCCTTTCGACGCACGACGGCGACCAGGCGGCGGCGGCCCATGCGGAGGCGGCGGTGGACGTCGTGGCCATCGGACCGGTGTTCGGCACGAGGACGAAGGAGCGGCCCGATCCGGTCGTCGGGTTGGCCGGCGTGGCGCGGGCGCGGGCCGCAGGTTCGAAGCCGCTGGTGGGCATCGGCGGCATCGACGCGGAACGGGCCCCGCGAGTCATCGAAGCCGGCGCCGACGCCATCGCGGTCGTGTCGGCACTCGACCCGAGGCAGCTCGCCGCTTCCTGCACCCGGCTGCTCCGGGCCCTGGCCTGACAGGCAGGCTCTGACGCCAGCTCCGGGGGCGCCGCAGGGACGCGGGCGCGGTCCCCGGACCTGACGGCTCACATCGTGCTGGGCGGTGACGGGTTGGGCGGCGCGTGGTGGTCGTGACTCGCCGGCAAAAGGCCAAGGCGACGGATCACCTCGGCGGCAACGTCCCGCTTGCGTTCCGTGCCTCGCGTCCGGATGCGCACGTCGGCCCGCCCGTAGGCGTCGAGGCGGCTCTCGTACAGGGCGCGCGCCTCTGCCGGAGACTCGAACAGCGGGCGCCGGTGGCGGGACTGCCCGGCTCGCCGGGCGAGCGCCTTCCACGGCGGATCCAGCCAGACGCTCACGCCGAGCTCCTTCATCAGGCGTCGGTTTCGCTCCAGGGTGAAGGCGCCGCCGCCGGTGGCAATCACCGCCTGCTCGACGGCCGCACAGCGCTCGACGGCCGCCGTCTCGTGCTTCCGAAACCAGCCTTCGCCGTGCTCGACGATGAGGTCGGCAACCGGCCGACCTTCGGCCTCGGCGATGTCCGTGTCGAGATCCAGGAACGGCCAGCCCAGGTCCCGAGCCAGCCGACGGCCGATTCGGCTCTTGCCGGCCGCCATGAAGCCGACCAGGAACACGCGCATGACCGGCCACTGTATCCGCCGCCTCGGCGCCGCCTGTGCCGTGGCGTATAGTGGTGCAGGCAGCGCTTCCGCACGGCCGGTCTTCGTCCCGGCCGCCCCGTCGACGCCCCCGGGCCGAGATCCACGATGACCCTGACAGCGATTCTCGTTCTGATCGTGATCGGCGGCTTCGTGTGGGGTGGCTTCTCGCTCTTCCTGCTCCGGGCGGCGGCGAGCGAGCGGTCGCGCGACGACTGAGGCCGGCCCGAGACCTCCGGCCGCGAAGGGACCGGAGAGCAGCCAGTGCCCGGCCGCCAGGCGCCTCAGAACGCCAGGCGCCTCAGAACGGGTTGGCGATGATCTCCTCGATGGAGCGGCCTTCCTCCACCATGGCGAGAAGCCGCTGCAGGCGGGTGCTTTCGCGGGCCGCGTTGGCGCCCTGCCAAGTCGCGACAGCGCCCTCGCGGTCGCCGAGCTGGAACAGGAGGAGCCCCCGCACCAGGGCCGCCCGCTCGTGGCCCGCTTCGCTCTGCAGCGCGCGGCCGAGTTCGGAAAGCGCGAGGTCGGTCTGCCCCATCATGGAGCGAACCACGCCGGAGACGTAGCGGCCATCCGGGTCCTCGGGCGCCGCGGCGAGCAGCTGCTCGGCGGTCTGAAAGGCGTCGAAGGGCCGCTCGCTAGCCAGCAGCAGCTGCATGAGGGAGCGCATGGCGTCGAGGTTGTGCGGGTCCGCCTCGATGCTCTGCCTCAGTTCGTCGGCTCGCTGGGCGAGCTGCGGCGGGAGGTCTGGCTGGCCGCGAAAGTCGGTGGGCCGGCCGCTCGGCCCTCCGGTCTGGGCGGCCTCGGGGTCTGGCCGGGCGTCGGCCTGCGCCCAGATCACCAGCGCCGCGACCAGACCGACGACCCCGGCTCCGAGGAGAACGCCGGAGAACAGCGGATGGGCCTGCACGAAGGCGCCGCCCGGGCGTGGTCTGGCGGCAGCGCCCGGCTGGTCCGCCCTCGGCAGGCCGGCGATGGCTTCGGCCGTTTCATCAAGGTCCCGCAGCACCCGAGCCGTGGACACCTGCAGGCGCTGGCGGTCGGCAGGCGCAAGGCCGGGCTGCTTCAGCCGGGCGAGCAGGTCCTCTCGCCGGCTGCCGAGATCGGCCAGCCGCAGCTTGAGTTCGGCCGCACGGGCGGCCGTCTCGCGCGGCAGGAACGCGAACCCGACGACCAGGCCGGTGAGCAGGGCGACCGCGAGGGCAATCGTGGCGACGACGGTCAGGACGCGGTCTCCCGGTCCACCTGCTCCAGCCAGGCGTCGAGCGCTTCCTCGGACGGCCCGCGTCGTCGCCGGATGCGAACCACGACCACCAGCGCTCCGACGGCCAGGATTGCGGCCGGCGCCGCCCAGACGACCAGGTTCAGGCCCCGGGCGCGTGGCTCGAGGAGCACGAACTCGCCGTAGCGCTGCTCGAAGTAGCCGACCACCTGCTCCCGGGTGTAGCCGGCGGCAAGCAGTGACCGTGCCTGCTCGCGCATCGCCTGGGCGGACTGGGCGGCCGAGTCCGCGATCGACAGGGCCTGGCACTTCGGGCAGCGGATGTCCCTCGCCACGTCGCTGAGGGCCTGGTCGAGCTCGGCATCGGCAAGGGGTTCGCCGAGCGGTTCGCCGAGTTGGTGAGCGGTCTGGACGCCCAGGCCCGGTCCGGCGGCGGTTGCGGCACCTGCCCCTGCTGCCGCCTGGTCGGCCGCGGGCTGGGCCGCCGCGGCGCCGGCGGCGATGGTCAGAACGACAGCCAGGGCCGGGAGACTCGGGCCAGCCGCGGAAAACGGCAGGGGCATGTCAGCCGGCAGGCGCCGCCGGCTGGGCGAGCATCCGATGCGCAACCTCGAGAAGCTGGGTGGGCGACACCGCGCCGATCGCCTTGTCCACGATCGTCCCGTTGCGATCGATGAAGAACGTCTCCGGCGGACCGTAGACGCCGTAAGCGATTGCCACCCGGCCGCCGTCGTCGATCAGGGACGGCCCCCAGCTGCCGTACTCGGTGTTGAAACGCGCGATCAGCTCGGGGTCGTCCTGGAAGATGACGCCGAGAAACTGAATCTCGCCGTGCCAGCGCTGGGCGCCGGCCATCAGCAGTGGATGCTCGACGATGCAGGGAGGGCAGTAGGTGGACCAGAAGTTCACGATCACCGGCTGGCCGCGAAAGGCGTCCAGATCGACGACGTTGCCGTCCAAATCGGCAAGCCGGAATGCCGGCGCCTGCTTGCCGATGAGCGGCGAGTCGACGATGTTCGGATCGTGCCGGAAGGCGAAGCCGAGCAGACCGATCAACGGCAGGGTGATGGCCAGCCCGACCAGCAGGACCTTGCGGTTCATCGGCCGCCTGTCGCCGGCGAAGCGGCGAGGCCGGGGGCCGCGCGCGGCATCGCCGTGCGCCGCTCGGCCGCCGTGGGGATCAGGCACAGCGCGGTGCCCAGGACCATGATGACGACGCCGATCCAGATCCACGCCACCAGCGGCGTGGTGATGGCCCGAAGGCCGATCGAACCGTCGCTGCCGACATTCATCAGCGTGAGGTACAGGTCGTGGCCGGCGGTGGTGCGAACGGCCGGCGTGCCTATCGGCTCGCGCTGGTTCGGGTAGATGTTGAGCGACGGATACAGCGTGCCGCGGTCGCGGCCGTCGCTCGTCACCTCGACCTCTGCCTGGTGACGCATGACGTGCGGTTCACGGACCCGCTCGGCGCCCCGGAAGGTCATCTCGTAGCCGCCCAGCCGCAGGGTTTCGCCGGCCAAGAGGGTCGACTCGGCCTCGCGCTGGAAGGTCGAGGACACGGCAACCGCGACGAAGGTGATCAGGACCCCAAGGTGCACCACGTAGGCGCCGAGCCGGTCGGGTGCGATCAGCACCGCGGCCAGCGGACCTCGACCGTCCTGACGCCGTGGGCGGGCGCGCACCGGGCGCAGGCCCTGGTCGGCGGTGACCCAGAGGGCGAAGCCGGCGAAGGCGGAGACAACAAGCACCGAGGGCGAGCGGGCGCCGAGAACCAGCGCCAGCGCCAGCGCGACCGCGGCCGCCGGCAGCGGTCGAAACAGCGCCCTGCGCACTAGCTTCGGGTCGCTGCCGCCCCAGGGCAGCGCCGGGCCGACTCCCATCATGAGCAGCAGGCCCGCGAACAGCGGCACCGCCATCCGGTTGAAGTAGGGCTCGCCGACGCTGACCTTCACGCCGCGCAGCGATTCGGCGACGATCGGATAGAGAGTGCCCACGAGCACCGTGAACATCAGGCTGACGAAGAGCAGGTTGTTCAGCAGGAAGGCGCCCTCGCGGCTGACCAGGCGCTCGTTCGAGGGCTCGGACACCAGCGTGTCGATGCGCAGCGACAGCAGCACGACCACCGCCGCCGTGCACGCCGCCAGGAAGCCCAGGAACACCGGGCCGATGGGGCTCTGGGTGAAGGAATGCACCGAGTTCACCACTCCGGAACGGGTGAGGAAGGTGCCGAGGATGGTAAGCAGGAAAGTGATCAGTACGAGAATCACCGTCCAGGCCTTCAGGGTGCCGCGGCGTTGCTGGACGATGCCGGAATGGAGCGCCGCGATGCCGGTCAGCCAGGGCAGGAAGGAGGCGTTCTCCACCGGATCCCAGGCCCAGTAGCCGCCCCAGCCCAGGACCTCGTAGGACCACCAGCCGCCGAGCATGATGCCGGCGGTAAGGAACGAAGTCGGCGCCAGAAGCCAGCGGCGCATCGGCCGAAGCCAAGTCGCGCCGAGGTGGCCGCGAAGCAGGGCGGCGACCGCCATCGCGAACGGTACCGACATGCCGACGTAGCCCAAATAGAGCATCGGCGGGTGAATCGCCATCAGCAGGTGGTTCTGCAGCAGTGGGTTCGGACCTGGCCCGTCCATCGGAATGGGCAGCGGCGTTGGCGCGAACGGATCGGCGACGCTGGCGATGAGGAAGGAGAAGAAGGCGCCGATGGCAAGGAGGGTGGCCAGGGTGTAGGCGAGATAGTCGTCGTGACCGCGCCGCTGAAGAATGGCCGCGGCAGCGATGTAGAGGCCGAGGATCAGGCCCCAGAAGAGGATGGAACCCTCGAGCGACGACCACAGCGAGAAGATGGTGATGTGGACCGGCGTTGTGGTCGAACCGACCTGGGCGACGTAGGAGACGGAGAAATCGTGACTGAGCAGCGCGTACCACATCACGGCGGAGGCGCTGACCATCGCGACGGCGAACAGCAACGCCAGGCGGCGGGTGACGCGGAGCCCGGCTGCCGAACGCCTGGCGCCGGCGACGTAGCCGAGACCGGCGCCGAAACCCGCTGCGATCAGGCCGACGAGGACGAACCCCTGGCCCAGGGCGGAAGTCACGTGTCGAACTGCATGGACTTGATCAGCTCTTCCATGCTGCGCTGGTCTTCGACGTCCGGCGTCTGGTATTCGTTGTCGTGCTTCACCATCAGCCGCGAGGTCTGAAACTGGCCGTCCGCCCGGACCGTACCCTCGAGGACGACGCCTATGCCCTCCCGGAACATGGCCGGCGGCACCGCCGTGGTCTCGACCGGGACGCGGGACGAACCGTCAGTGACGGTGAACTGCAGCGTCAGGCCGTCTTCGCTGCGGCTGACCGAGCCTTTCTCGACCAGGCCGCCGAGCCGAATGCTGGCGCCGACTGCCTCGTCGGCGGCGTCGTGGAGCTCGGTGGGGCTCCAGTAGTAGACGAGGTTCTCGCCCACGTCGCCGAAGGCGAGCATGGACAGCGCCAGGGCCACTGCGCCGCCGGCCGCGAACAGGAAGAGCCTGCGCCTGCCTGCCGTCGTTCCCCGCGCCGTCGAGGAGTGTTCGGGTGTCGGGGGCGTGGATGTCCTGGGTTCCTTGCTCATGACCCCTTTTCCTCTGGGAGCGTGTCCTCTGGGAGCGGCTTCTGCACCGGGCGCCGCCGCCCGATTCGCTGCCGGACGAGCAGGCTGGTGAAGTAGAAGCCCAGGCAAGCGCCTGCCGAACCGTAGGCGGCGATGACCCACCCCCAACCGCCGACTATAACGCCGTCCACCCTTCGTTCGCTCCGATTCCAGCCTGCGTTCGGAGGTGGCCGGTCCGCCGGCTACTCTTCCATTGCGACCCTTGCCAGCACACCGCCGAGCGCCCAGAAGACTACATCGAATGCGAGCAGGAGCAGCAGCCAGCCCGGCGCCTGGTCCATCGGATCTCCCTGGAGCAGGAACCCGCAACTCCTGACCGACGCGATCAGGACCGGGATGACGAGCGGGAAGAGCAGCAGGGGCAGGAGCACGTCCTGGCTGGCGGCACGGCTGGTCATCGCCGCGTAGAGCGTTCCCGGCGCGGCCAGGGCGGCTGCGGCGAGGAGCCACACGAGAAGGACGCCGCCGAGCCCCGACGGCCCCGTCTCGATCCCGTAGAGGATCACCGCCCAGGGCAGAAGCACCGGCGCCAGCATGACCAGGAACACGAAGTTGCCCAGGGCCTTGGCGTAGAACAGCACGGTCGGCTCGACCGGCAGCAGCAGGAGACCCTCCAGCGAACGGTTCTCGCGCTCGACCCGGAACGACTCTGACAGGCCGAGTGTGGAGCTCAGCAGCAGGGCAAGTGTCAGGAAGCCCGGCGCCATCGTCTCGGCGAGCCCGCCATCGGCGTCGATGGCGAACGAGAACAGCACCAGCGTGATGCCGCCGAAGAGGACGATCGAGAGGAAGCGGGCACGGCCCCGCCATTCGACGCGGAGGTCCTTCAGGAGCAGCGTCGTGATCTGCCGCAGCGGACTCATGCCCGCCTGCTCCGGCGCCAGGCGGCGTCGAGCTCCGAGGCCGCGCCGTGCCAGGCGATCTGCCCTCTGGCCAGCAGGATCGCCCTGCGGCACAGACTGGAAGACTGCCGGAGCGCGTGCGACGCGATGATCAGGGAACCGCCATCGCCCGTGAAGCGCCGGATCCAGCCTTCGACCATCGCCTGCCCTTCCGGGTCGAGCGCCGCGAACGGCTCGTCGAGCAGCAGCAGGTCCGGGTGCTCCACCCGGGAACGGGCGAGGATGAGGCGCTTCCTCATGCCGGCGGAGAAGTCGCCGACGCGGCGGTTGGCCGCCGGCGCCAGCCCGACCTCCTCCAGCAGCAGGCCCAGGCCTTCGGAGTCCGCTTCGCCGTGACGGAGCCGGCTCCAGAGCACGAGGGTCTCCATTGCCGTCAGGCGGTCGTAGAGGTAGTCGTGATGGGACACCAGCGACAGCCTCCGGCGCGCCGCGGCGGGGTCCTTCCGGGGCAGGCTGCCAAGGACGAGCAGTTCGCCCGCGGTCGGCTGAAGAAGCCCCGCGATCAGTCGAAGCAGGGTGGTCTTGCCCGAGCCGTTGGCTCCGGCCAGCACCAGACGCTCGCCTGCCGGCAGGTCGAGGTCGACATGGGCCAGCGCCCAGTGGCGTCCGAACCTGATGCCGAGACCGCGCGCTTGAATCAGGTGTGTCAACGGTGACCCGGCTGTCTCGCCGCCGCCGCAACTGGACCCATGTGCGCCATGGGCCTCCCTGGCCGCGCTTGGCGAGGCTAGCAGGCAGTCGGGCTTGCCCATGGCCGAAGGCCGCTGGCTGGCCGACGGCCTGCTGGGGAGCGCGCCCATGACGGCGCCGGACACCGCAGAGATGCCCCCTGGATTCGGCGTCGTCCGATCCCCCGGACGCCCCGTTCAGGGCTAACCCGCGCAGGTCGACTGCCCTTCTTCCGGGATCGCACTCAGCGGCCCGGGCCGCAACAATCGACGCTCCGGACCGTAGTTGGAGGCTGTGGGAGAGGCTCGGGCGACGGACGAGGAACTGGTGGCTGCGGTTCTGGCAGGCGAGGCAGCGCTCTATGCCGACCTCGTCGAGAGGTATCGCGGGCGCCTGGTCAACTACCTGAATCGGTTCCTGGGCAACTTCGAGGAGTCCCAGGAGCTGTCGCAGGAGGTCTTCCTGAAGGTGTACGGCGCCCTCGACCGGTACAACCCTCGCTACCGCTTCTCGACCTGGCTGTTTCGGGTGGCGCGGAACGCGGCGATCGACCTGATCCGGAAGCGTCGGCTCAAGCTTGTGCCGATGCAGTGGAAGGGCGAGGACGGGCAGCTTCAGGATCGCGAGTTCAGGAGCGACGACAAGAACCCCTACGAGACGATGCGGAACGTCGAGCGCCGCCAGGCCATCGGCGCCGCCATCGACGGCTTGAAGGGCGAGTATCGCGAGCTGATCCAGCTGAGGCACTTCGCCGAGATGACCTACGAAGAGATCGCGGAGTTCAAGGGAATGCCTCTGGGCACCGTCAAGAACAAGCTGTTTCGCGGCCGCCGCCAGTTGAAGGCGATCCTGGCCGACTACCTCACGGACTGATTCGACGGCTGGAGGGAGAGCGATGACGAGTCCAGACCCGATGGCTGGTGGCGGCGACCACGGTTCTTCCCTGCCGCCCGCGTGCGTCCATGCCGAGTTGATCGACGCGTACGTTGACGGCGAAGTCAGCGCGGCGGAACGTCGCCAGGCGGAGCGGCATCTGGCGTCGTGCGCGTTCTGCCGTGACGAGGCCGACAGCCTCTCGGCCCTGCACGGCCTGCTGGCGGCGGAGCGGCATGGGCCCGAAGCCAGGGCAGTGCTTTCGCCGCGGCGCGTCTCGTCGCGCCGGAGAGCCGCCGTCTCGCTTGCCGCCCTGGTTGCCCTGCCGGCGGGCGTCACCGCCGCGGTCGCGACATTCGCGCCTGGGGTTCGCTCGGCAGCCTCGGCGTTCGTGACGGTGTCCGACTTCGCGATCACCGTCAGCCTGCTTGGCGCCGGGCTGCTGGAAGCCTCCTGGCGTGGCCTGGGCACGACCATGTCGTCCGCCTTTGCGCCGACTGGCCCGGTCCTGTTCGTGGGCGGCGCCGCGGCCGTGGGCGTGACCGGCCTCCTGGTGTCCCTGGTCAGGCGTGGCTCGCGCCCCGCGGCTCAGCGTACGCGGCGCTGAGGGGACCCCGTCCGTCGTTCGGCGGTTCGGAGAGCGGCCGGATCCGCCAGCGGACTGGCAGCCGGGTCGCGAACGCCGCGTCAGTCCCCGCCTGCGCCGGGCGTGGCCGCTCCTCTCGCCGCTTCATCGCCGAGGACGAGGTCGTCGACCGCAGCCACGAAGCGATGTACGGCATCGTGGCCGTGCGGGTGCTTTGACGCCATGCGACAGCGCAGGGTGCGGCGCTACGATGAAGGGCCGGTGACGAGCGTCCTTCACGAAACCGTGGCGCGACCATTCCTTGCCGGCGCAGTTCTCCTGGGGCTCCTGGGCTGCGCCGCGGCCGAGCCGTCGCCGCGTGCCGTCCGTCCGGCGGTCGAGGTCGAGCCGGGCGCGGTGGCTGGCGACCAGGTCATGGCGGTCGGCAGGAACCTCGAGGTGCGTGGCGAGGTGCGTTCGGATGCGGTGGTCCTGAACGGCGATGCACTTGTCGACGGCGCGGTGGAGGGTGACGTCATCGTCCTGGGCGGCGACGTGGTGCTTGGCGACGGCGCCCGTGTCCGCGGCGACGTGTTCGTATTGGGCGGACAGGTTGCGGCCGCGGCCGGGGCTCGTGTCGAGGGTCGCACGGTCGCCTGGCCGCGGGCCCCGTCGTCGCTTCTCGTCCTGGCGGAGGGCCCGGTCGTGGAACGGCCAGCTCCGTTCGGCGCCGCGGCGGCACTTCAGCTGGCCCTGCTGTTTGCCTGGCTTCTCGTGACCCTGGCGCTCCTGCCCGGCTTCGAGACTGCGCTCGTGACCACGGCCGCGAACGTGGTGGAACGGCCGTTCCGCAGCTTCTTCGTCGGCCTGGTGGCTGCGCTTGCGGTGGCCATCCTGTTTGCCGTGCTGATCGCGACGGCGCCGATGCTGGTCGGTGCGCCGCTGCTCGCCGTCTGCGGTGCGGCCATCGTCGCCTGCAAGATCTGGGGCACCGTGGCGGTGTTCCTGGCGGTGGGCCTGCGGTTGCTGCCGGAGAGGCTCGGCCTCAAGGGGCGCCCCCTGGCTGCGGCGCTGGCCGGTCTTGCGGCGCTGGGCGTGGTTCGGATGTTGCCGTGGGTCGGCGGCTGGACCTGGGCGATCGTCACCTGTGTCGGCATCGGCGGCGCCGTGGCGAGCGGGATGGGCCGCCGGGATCCCTGGTTCGACGGCCTCTGACGGACCGCTCGGCGACCGGCGGGCCGCGGCCTGATGCCGGCGACCACGCTCGCGCCGACTCGCGTCGGGTGCCGCGGGCCGCGTCGCGGACGCCAAGCCGGCCTCGTGCCCCCCAGCAGGCAGGCGCCGCCGGCAGGTATCAAGCAAGGCGTCAGCGACCGGCGCGCTCGATGATGCGGGCGGAGTCCCTCATGAACTCCATCATCTTGTCCTCGATGGCGCCGCCCCGCTCGTCCAGCGGGTTTGCCCGGGCCAGGGCTTCGCGCGCGCCTTCCTCGTCGCCCGAGGCAAGAAGGGCCATTCCCAGCCGCGTCAGCGCCGCCGTCGACGGCCCGAGCTCGGTCGACTCCGACAGGAAGTCGATCGCGTCTTCGAGCTCGTTGCGCTTGTAGTGGACCCAGCCGAGGACCGCCAGCGGGAACTGCCTGAGCTCCTCAGGCGCGTGCTCCAGGGAGCGATGGGCGAAATCGAGCGCCTGCTCCAGGTCTCCGTCCATCTCCACCAGGTTGCAGGCCATCTCGTAGCAGGCGATGCTCTTCGAGAAGTCCGAGCTGGCTTCCTCGAGCAGGCGGCGACCGGCTTCGCTGGCCTCTTCGTGGCTGCCTTCGTTGCGGAGCGCTTCGATCAGCGTGGCCCAGGCGGTGGCCCGCAGCAGCTCGCCGGGTCCGGACTCGAGCACCCGCGCGGTCAGGGTCCTGACCTCCTTGCAGCGGTCGAGGCGGCGGCAGGCCAGCGCGAACGACATCAGCAGGGCCGGATTGTCCGGGTCAAGCGCCAGGGCCTCGCGGTAGCAGTGCAGCGCCTCCGCCCCGTCGCCGGAACGGACAGCCTCTTCCCCGCGCGCGACCAGGGCGGCGGCTGCGGGGCTGGTGCGCGGCAGGTCGGTCCCGGCTCGACCCGACAGGTAGTCCACGAGTTCCCGGTAGCGCATCCGCTTCGGGTTCAGCTGCTGGGCGGTGCGGAAGGCCTGAAGCGCCTTGCGGTCCCACCCCCGGTCGAGGTAGCAGAGGCCGATCAGGTGGTGGCATTCCTCGAAGTCGGCGTCCAGTTCGAGAGCCCTCCCGAGCGCCCTGATCGCCTTGACCGGTCTGCCGGTCTCGTGGTGACAACGGCCAAGCAGGTAGAGGGCCTGCGGCACGGCGTCTATCTCCGCGGCCCGTTCGAGATGCCGGGCGGCGGCCTGCAGGCGCCCGCGGCCGGCCAGTGACGCGCCGAGGCAGAAGTGCGGAAGGAAGGCGTCTGGATGGCGCAGCGCAGCGCGCTCCAGCAGCTTCTGGCCGAGGTCCGGTTCGCCGTCCTGGAGGTGGAGGACGCCGCTGTAGACAAGACCTCGCAGATGGTCGGGGCTGGTCTCGAGCAGACGCCCGAAGTGGACCTGCGCCGACTGAAGCCGCCCTTCCTGGAAGTGCGATTCGCCGAGCAGCAGGGCCAGCTCCCGGTTGTGGCGGTCGAGCGCGGCGGCCGACTCCAGCGCCTTCATGGCCCGCTCCAGGTCGAGGCCATTCAGGGCAAACTCGGCTTCGTCCAGGAGCTTGCCGAACTCCGGCCGGCGACCACCCTCGTAGAGCCCGGCGACCTGATCCCTGACCAGCGCGAACCGCTCGCGCATCTCCAGCACCAGGAACTGGTAGTCCATCCTGGAGTCCCACAGGTCGTTCCAGTCGGCAGCGGTGATCACCTGCTGCCGCTCGAGGAGGTCGCGCAGGGCAAGCATCCCGGCGTGGTGAACCAGGATGCTCTCCTCCTGTCTCTGGAGGGCGCTCAGAACCTTCTGCGTTGTCTCGCCGGTGCGCTTCAGCACCTCCTCCAGGATGGAGATCCGCTCCAGCAGGTGCTCGTCGAGCGAGAACTCCTCGTCCCCGGTCTCGAGGGTTTCGGTGTTCGAGCCGGCGGCGCCGGAGAGGACCAGGAGCTTCTGCCCGCATTGTCGGCAGTTCTCCGCGTTCTCGTGGTTCTGGGTGAGGCAGACCTGGCAGAACATGAGCGGGTGAAGACTAGCGCCGCCAGCCGCGTCGCGGACGCCGCGCTGGCCGCGTTCCTCCACCTCACCGGCAGGCCGTTGTTCAGCCAGCATCGCTAGTAGTCTCCGCGCGGCCTGCAACCTCCGAGGGGGGAGACATCGTGCGCTGGAGCAACTACTACCTGATGACTGCCCGCGAGGCGCCCAGGGACGCGGAGGTCGTCAGTCATCAGCTCATGGCGCGCGCCGGGCTGGTGCGGCGTCTGGCTGCAGGCATCTACACGCTGCAACCGGCCGGCTGGCGCACCCTGCGCAAGCTGATGGCGATCGTCCGCAGGGAGATGGAGCAGGCTGGCGCGGTGGAACTCTCCATGCCGGCGATTCAGCCGGCGGAACTGTGGGAGGAATCCGGTCGCTGGTTCAAGTACGGCGCGGAACTCCTGCGCATGGAGGATCGCCACGGCAGGCGCTTCTGCTTCGGGCCGACCCACGAGGAGGTGATCACCGATCTCGTGCGCCGGGACGTCAGGAGCTACCGGCAGCTGCCGCTGAACCTGTTCCAGATCCAGACCAAGTTCCGGGACGAGATTCGCCCGCGCTTCGGCCTGATGCGCGGTCGCGAGTTCATCATGAAGGATGCCTACTCGTTCGATGCCACCGAGGAGGGTCTCGATCGGAGCTACCAGAAGATGTATCGGGCCTACTCCCGGATCTTCGAGGCCTGCGGGGTCGAGTACTCGGTGGTCGAGGCGGATCAGGGGACGATCGGCGGCTCCTCGTCGCATGAGTTCATGGTTGTGGCCGACACCGGCGAGAGCGCCGTGGCCAGCTGCGTGAGCTGCGGCTACGGCGCGAACGTCGAACGGGCCGCGGTCGGCGTCCTGCCGCCGCCGGCCGGCCCCGGCCCCGGCGACGGTCCACGGCGGGTGTCGACGCCTGGCGCCGTCGCCGTCGCCGAGGTCGCCGGGATACTCGAAGTCGACACCGCGCTGGTGGTGAAGACCCTGATCTACGAGGCGGACGACCGCCCGGTGGCGGTGGCGATTCGAGGCGACCGCGAAGTGAACGAACTGAAGCTGTTGAACCTCCTGGGCGGCCTCGGCCTGCGCCTCGCGGCCGCCGAGCAGGTGACGGCGGTGACCGGAGGCCCGCTCGGCTTCTCCGGGCCGGTCGGGCTCGCGCCGGAGGTGCGTCTCCTGGCCGACGAATCGGTGCGCCCGCTGAGCGGATTCGTCTGCGGCGCCAATGCCGGCGACCAGCACCTGGTCTCCGTGAGCTGGGATCGCGACGTCGCGGCCACCCGGCCGATCGAGTGGGTCGACGTGGCGAAGGCCGAGGCTTCCGATCCGTGCCCGCAGTGCGCCAGCGGCAGGCTGCGCATCTCCCGGGGGATCGAGGTTGGCCACATCTTCAAGCTGGGCACGACGTACTCGGAGAAGATGAACTGCACCTTCACGGACGATCGGGGCCGGTTGCAGCCGGCCGAGATGGGTTGCTACGGCCTGGGGGTCGGCCGCACGGCCGCCGCGGCGATCGAGCAGGGCCACGACGAGAACGGCATCGTCTGGCCGCAGGCGCTGGCGCCCTTCACGGTCGTGCTCGGCTCGCTCGACCCGGGCGACGATGCGGTGAGCGCCGCCGCGGACCGGCTCTACGGCGAACTCGGCGAGGCGCTCGCCTCACGCGGCGGCGACGTGCTGTACGACGACCGGCGGGAACGGCCCGGCGTCAAGTTCAAGGATGCCGATCTGGTGGGATTCCCGGTCCGGGTGGTGGTCGGCGCCCGCTCGCTGCGGTCCGGCGGCGCCGAGGTTTCGGCGCGCCGGGAGGGCCATCGGGAGGTCGTCCCCCTCGACAGCGTGACGGAAAACGTGCTCGCGCGGCTGAACTGAGCCGCGGTTCAAGCCCTGACCTGCGGAGGCGCCGGCGGTCGCCCGATGCAGGCCGATCGCAGCTGCCGGTCCTCAGCCTTGCTCGCCGTTCTTCGCGGGCGGCAGAACCTGCAGGCGCAGCGACATGATGCGGTTGCCGTCCACCTGAACGACCTCGAGACTCAGCTTGTCGACCTCGACCGTGTCGCCGACCTCGGCGGTGCGCCCGAGCTCGGACATGGCGATGCCGGCGACCGTGTCCTCCTCGCGGTCTTCCGACATCTCCATGCCGAGCTCGTCCTCCAGATCGTCGAGCAGCATGCTGCCCGCGACCTGGTAGCCGCCGTCGTCGAGACGCTGGAGCTCGGGCGCTTCGGTGTCGAACTCGTCCTGGATCTCGCCGACGATCTCCTCGAGCACGTTCTCGAGGGCGACGATGCCGGCCACGCCGCCGTACTCGTTGACCACCGCGGCCATGTGGATGTGTTCGTGCCGCATGCGCGCCAGCAGCTGATCGAGCTGCAGGGTCTCGGGTACGGCGAACGTCTCGCGGGCGATGTCGCGGAGCGAGTCCGGAGGGTCCTCGGCGATGAACAGGTCCTTGATGTGGACCAGGCCGACGAGGTGGTCCAGGTCGCCGTCGCACAGGGGGAAGCGAGTGTGACCGCTGTCGCGCGCCCGTTTCAGGTTCGCCTCCATCGGCGCCGCGTCGTCCAGGAACACGACCTCGGTGCGAGGTACCATGACCTGCCGGGCGTTGCGGTCGGAGAGCTCGAAGACGTTGTCGAGCAGTTCCCGCTTGGGTCCCGAGAGCTTTACCTCCTGCGTCGACGCGAGCAGCCTGCGAATCTCCTCCTCGCTGTGGGCCTGCTCCCCGTGCCCGACCGGCCTGATGCCGAACAGCCGCAGGAAGCCGTTCGCCATCTTGTTCAGAACCCAGATGAACGGGTACGTGACCTGGTAGAAGAACCACAGCGGCGCCGCCACCCACAGGCTGGTCGGTTCGGGTCGCCGAATGGCGAGCGACTTGGGGGCCAGTTCCCCCAGCACAATGTGGAACATGCTGATGATCGCGAAGGAGACCATCAGGCTGATCGAGTGACCGGCTTCCTCGGACAGGTTGGGCGCCAGGTCGAAGGCGGGCTGGAGCAGCAGGTTCACCGCCGGCTCGCCGACGATGCCGAGGCCGATGCTGGCCAGCGTGATGCCCAGTTGGGTGGCGGACAGGTAGGCGTCAAGATGGTCGATCATGCGCTTGGCAAGGCGCCCGCGCAGAGAGTCCAGGTGAGGCGTGACCTGCGTTGGCCGCACCTTGACCAGGGCGAACTCCGCGGCCACGAAGAAGCCGTTCAACCCGACCAGAAACAGGGCAAGGGCGAGCCCCCAGCCGAGCGGCAGGTCAAGATCCAGCGCCGGCCCGGTGGCCGCGATCACGGGCGGCATCATCGGAGCTCGCGAATCGTGGCGGGCGCTGCCGGGCCGGCGACCCGGCGACGGCGGCGCTGCTGATCAGGACTGCGCTTCTCGGACTCCGGGTCCGGGTCGTCGAGACTGGCGTCGGATGGCGCGGGTGCCGGAGGTTCGTCGTGCACGCAGGCGTAGAGTAACAGCCCGTCGCCCGGCCGCGGCCACGGTCCCCGGGGGCGCGGCATTTCGGCGGCCGGTCCGGCCGCGCGCGGGCCGCCGACGGTTCTGCGGCGGCAGCCGGTTCGCCGTCCCGCAGGCTGCGGGAGCTGCCGGTTCACCGAGCCCGACGCTGGCTGGTCCGGCGGCCTGCCGGCGAGGTCGCGGGCCGGGCCGAAGCGGGCGCCGGCTCCGGTCCCGGTGACGCCAGCCGCACCTCGTGGCCGGCCGTAGTCAGCGTCTCGACCAGTTCCTGGACGTGGTTCAGGCCTCGGGTTTCGAGCCGCAGCTCGATCTGCACCCGGTTCAGGCCGAGGTTTCCGAAGGCCCTTTCGTGGTGCGTCTCGAGCACGTTGGCGCCCGCCGTTCCGACCAGGTCGAGGAGCGCGGCGAGGGCGCCGGGTCGATCTCGCACGGAGACGTCCAGTCGCACCAGGCGGCCGTCCCTGGTCAGCCCGCGGTCAATGATCCGGCTGAGCAGCGTGACGTCGATGTTGCCGCCGGTCAGCACCATGGCCGTCTGGCGTCCCGCGATGTCGGGGACGTGATGGTCGACCACCGCAGCAAGCGCCGCGGCCCCGGCGCCCTCGACCACCGTCTTCTCGCGTTCCAGCAGCAGGAGGACGGCGCTGGCGATCTCCTCCTCGCTCACGGTCACGATGTCGTCCACCAGCTCGCGCACCAGGCCAAGGGTGAGGTCGCTGGGTTGCTTGACCGCGATGCCCTCGGCGATGGTGTGTCGGCGCTCGACGGTGACCGGCCTGCCGGCGGCCAGGCTCTCGGTCATGGACGGGATGGCGGCCGCCTGCACGCCGATGATCCGGGTCTGCGGCCGGTGCGTCCGGTAGGCCGCCGCGATGCCTGCGATCAGGCCGCCGCCGCCGATGGGGACGACCACGGCCTCCAGGTCCGGATTCTGCTCCATGAGCTCCAGGCCGATCGTGCCCTGGCCGGCGATCACCTCCGCGTCGTCGAAGGGGGAAACCCAGGTAGCGCCGAGCTCGGCTTCGAGTTCCCGGGCGTGGACCATTGCGTCGTCGAACGTCTCCCCGGCCAGCTGCACGTCGGCGCCGAAGTTGCGCGTGTTGGCCACCTTGATCAGGGGGGTGGGCAGCGGCATGACCACGGTCGCTTCCAGGCCGAGTCGACTCGCGTGCCAGGCGACGGCCTGGCCGTGGTTGCCGGCGGATGCGGTGATCAGTCCGCGTTGCTGCTCGGCGTCCGTCAGCGTGAGGATCCGGTTGAGCGCTCCCCTCTCCTTGAAGGAGCCCGTCATCTGCAGGTTTTCGAGCTTGACGAAGGCTTCCACGCCGCACAGGCGGGAGATGTACTCCGAGCGGGCGCAGGGGCTCGTGTACACCGCACCGGCGATGCGCCGTCGCGCCCGCTCGATCAGCTCCGCCATCCGGACACCGTCCAGCATGCCGGGATTCTGCAACACGTCGCGTCGCCGGACCCGCTGCCGGCTTCATGGCCTGGCCCGGGATCGCGACGGTCGGCGGCGAATGCGAGTCCGGTCCGCGCGTCTCTTCCAATCCTGAAGTGAGCATGAACCCGGCGCTGGAAGACCAGTGAACCGTGGTCGTTCCCGGGGTGGTTTCTGGTGTTCCTGCCTGGGAGACTGACCGCCTTGGTCAGTAGCCGGCGCCGGGCCGGCGGCCTGGGCGGCGCCGGCCGCAAGGAGTTCAAGATCGCGGTCCTGTGGGTGCTGAACCAGAGCGACGGCGACCATTCCCTGGGCTACATCGCAAGACACACCGGCCTGTCATTCGAGAGGATCAACGGAGGCAGCCGCCGCGCTGCTCCAGGCCGGCCGGCTCGCTGCGGTTTCCTGACCGCGCAACCACGGTCGCCAGGCGCCGGAGTCGCTGGCTCTGCGTCTGTCTCGCGGGGTTGCCAGGCGCGAAGGTTGAACGGTGTATCATGTTCAGCCCGTCAAGAGCCGGATTGCCGGTTTCCCGCCCCGCCGTCGGTAACAACAACGTAGGGAGTATCGTCATGGAGAGCAGACCTCGAATTGTACGGAAGACTGCCAGGGTCTTTACCCTCTGGACCCTCACCCTGGCGCTTCTGGCCTTGCCGGCAGGGGCTCAGGAGGGCAGCGTTTCGGGCACCGTCACCGACGCGGACGGCGACCCGCTTCCTGGCGTCCTGGTCAACGTGGAGAACGACGCCGGTGAAGCGAGGACCGGAGCGGACGGCACCTTCTCCATCAGCGGCGTCGCCGCCGGCAGCTACACCGTGACGGCCAGCCTCGATGGCTTCCAGTCGTCGAGCCAGTCGCTGGACGTGACGGCAAGTGGGGCAACGGTCTCCTTCGAGATCCGTCCGGCCTACCACGACAGCGTCATGGTCACGGCGGAGCGCGTCGAGGAAAACGTGATGGAAGTGCCGATGACGATCACCGCTTTCGACTCGAGCGTGCTGGAGGAGCTTGTCATCCAGGAGAGGACGGACCTTCAGAACCTCGTTCCTGGCCTTCAGTTCGGCGACGAGGTCGAGCAGCAGGGCCAGGGCACCGTCATTCGCGGCATCGGCACGCGGAACGCCCAGTACGACCAGGCCGACTATGCCGTCGCCACCTACGTCGACGGTGCCTACACGCTCGGCGTTTACGGCACGACGCCCGGTGGTGGCTTCGACCTCGAACGCGTCGAGGTCGCGCGTGGACCCCAGGGAACCCTGAACGGCCGCAACTCGATCGCGGGAGCGATCAACGTCGTCACCAAGGGGCCAACGGATGACTGGTATGCCGAGTTGATGGGGGAAGTCACCGATGTCTCGCAGCAGCGGCTGAACGGGGCAGTCGGGGGTCCTTTCGGCGACAGTCCCTTCAGCTTCCGCCTGACCGGCGGCACCCACACGGGTGACGGCAGGCAGGAGAACGTCGGACCCGGCGGCGATCATGACGCGCCGGACCAGACCTTCTACACGCCGCAGCTCCGCGCCGAGACGGAGAGGTTCTCGGTGAGGGCGCGCTGGTCCCACGTCGAGGACAACGGAACGCCGCGGGGCTTCGTGCAGCTCTCGAACGTCGACCGGACGGTCGCCGGTTACTCCCGTGACCGCTACTACCTCTGGGAGACCGGCAATCCGGCTCTCGATCCGAGCTGCGGCGCCAACATCCCTGCCTGGAACTGCCCCGGCGAGATCAGGAACCGGGTGGCGTTCAACTACCCCGGCTCCAACGAGAGCGAAACGGATTTCGGCGTGCTCCGGGCCGACTGGCAGGTTTCGAGCGGCCTCGGCATCAGCTTCAACGCGAGCAGCGGCGACACGGTGCAGCGGGCTCTCAGGGACGCCGACTACACGGACCGAGTGCCGATTGGAACGCCTCCGGGCGGTACGGGAACGGGCGGCGACGCGAACTCGCTGGACCACACGCTGACGACCTGCACGTCGGGGCGCTGGGACGGCTTGTGCCTGGACGGGACGGTGCAGTTCTCCAACTCGTTCTACGACCTTCCGTTCGAGTACGAAGAAGACTCTCAGGAACTCCTGTTCAGATCGAGCTACGCCGGTGACTTCAACTTCATCGGCGGCTTGTTCATGTACGACAACGTCAGGAGCGGTACGATCCACCGCCACGATCTGCAAGTCCCGTTCCGTTTCGGGACCGCTGACGAGCAGGCCCAAAGGCTTGGATCCGTCTGGGGTGTCCCCGTCAGCAGTTGCCAGGATGTCCTGACCGGGATCGTCGAAGGATTCGGCATCGGCACCAGCGATCCGGCGGGCGACGACGAGGGGCTTTACTGGTACTGCCCGGAGGGCAACGACCTCAGCCATCTCCTCAGCTTCTTCAACACGGGCAAGAACCGGACCCAGGCCGCGTTCTTCAGCGCCGATTACCGGTTCAACGACAGTTGGGCGCTCTCGGGCGGCGTTCGCTACACGGAAGACGAGAAGGAACAGAAGCCCGAGGACCAGGGCGGGTTCTTCACGCTGGCGCTCGGCGGCGCCCCGGTGACGATCGCGCTGGCAGGCGAGGGCAACCCCTACCCTCAGACCTGGTCGCGGCCGATCGGCCACCTTGCTCTGGAGCGCACGACGGGCGCCGGCCATCTGATGTACGGCCGCGTGTCCACAGGCTTCCGCTCTGGCGGGTTCAACATCGGCCTGCCGGGCCAGGTGCCCCCCTACATCAAGGAAGAAACCCTGGTGAACTATGAGCTGGGGGCGAAGGGTTTCTTCCTCGATTCGCGCCTGCAGCTCTCGGCCGGGCTCTGGTACAACCAGTTCGACGACTACCAGCTCAGCGCCATCCAGGCGCCGCCGCCGGGCGTTGACATCCCGATCTCGATCTACTCCACGACGCCGCTCGTCGAGTACACGGCGAACATTCCCGACACCACGATTCAGGGCGTGGACGTCGAATTCAGCTACCGCATCGGCGCCTTCGGGCTCAGGGGCTTCTTTGCCTGGCAGGACTCGGAGATCGGTCGGCACGCCTCGGTGATCGATGGCCACCCCTATGGCCAGACGGCAACGTGGAACTACATCGACTTCGACACCGGGGAGATGGCCACCAGCGAGTATGACCTGCCGACCGACCAGACCGGGAACCGGTTGCCCAAGCAGCCGACGAACAAGCTCGCTCTGACGGCGTCCTGGTTCAAGTCGTTGGCGTCCGCGGGACACCTCTCGTTCCAGTCGACCTGGGCCTACACCGATTCTGCGTATCCCAGCATCGGCAACATCGACATCTGGGAGTTGCCTTCGTTCGACCGGCTGGACGTAAGCGGCGCCTGGAGCGCGCGGAGCGACAGATGGTCGATCTCGCTGTTCCTCAAGAACGTGATGGACGAGGTTGCTGTCCTCGAGTACCTGCCGGTTTCGGGGAACGGAGGCGTTCCGGCGCTGGGCTTCCTGACGCCCCCACGCGAAGCCGGCATGCAGGTCCGCTTCCGGCCGTTCAACTAGCAGCTTGTGGGCTCGGGAAGGGGGATCGGAGCGTTGGCCCGATCCCCCTTTGCCGTCCTGTCCCTGTCCCTCGTGCTTCCCGCCGCCTCCGGCGCCGAGGACTACACACTCGGCCCGGAATCCCTGCCGCAGGAAGGCGTGCCGACCGGCGCGATCGAGCAGCACACCTGGGACGCCAGCCGTATCTATCCGGGAACCGCGCACGAGTATTGGGTCTACGTGCCGGCCCAGTACACGGACGCCGAACCGGCGGCGGTCATCGTCTTTCAGGACGGCCAGTTCTACCTGGAACCCGAAGGCCCTGTCCGGGCGCCGACCGTCCTCGACAACCTGATCCACCGGGGCGAGATGCCGGTGACGATCGGCGTCTTCATCAACCCGGGCATGAAGGAAGCCCCCTGGGACCAGCGAAGTAACCAGTACACGCCGCTTGACGACACCTACGCCCGCTTCCTGCTGGAGGAGATCCTTGCGGAGGTCGGCAAGGACTACAGCCTGACGGACGAGGCTGCCGGCCGGGCGGTCGTCGGCATGAGCGACGGCGGGCTTGCCTCCTTCACCGTCGCCTGGCAGCGGCCGGACGCGTTCAGCAAGGTCGTCAGCCATGTCGGCAGCTACACCAGGCTCGAAGGCGGGTCGCGGTACCCCTACCTGATCCGCCAGACCCGCGGGAACCCCAAGCCGATTCGCGTCTTTCTCCAGGACGGGGAGAACGACATCAACCTTGCGGAGGGTAACTGGGCGCTGGCCAACCGCCAGATGGACTCGGCGCTGATGTTCGCCCGCTACGACTACCGCTTCGAGATGGGAACCGGCGGCCACGACCTGAAGCATGGTGGGGCCATCTTTCCCGACACGCTGCGCTGGCTCTGGCGCGACGCTCCCGGCGTTGCGGGCGCCGGGGAACCGGCAAACCTGGCGGCCATCGTCGGCGCCTGGGACGTGGTAACGAAGGTCCTTGGCGAGTTCCGGCACAGCGTCCTGACCCTGGCCTTGCAGGATGGCGCACTGGCGGCGACGCTCCACGACGACGTGGACGGCGAGATGGAGGTAACGGCCGTCCGGTTCGAGGACGACATTCTGAGCTTCGAGTATCGCGCGTCCGGATCCCAGGTGAACTGGGGCAAGGGATCGGTGGGTACAGTCAGCGTCTGGCTGAAAGTCCGTGGAAACACCCTCCTCCGCGGCGCCCTGAGCGTCGACACGCCCCCCGAGGGCGACCTCGCCGTCGAGGGACGAAGGCGCAACGCAGGGCCGCCCTGAAGGTCAGCAAGACGCCAGCTTCGCCACCAGCGCGGCAGCACAGGCTGCCGGGCGGTGCAGGAGCCCGCAGTGCCAGCAGACCTGCCGCGTCACCGCCACGAAACAGGCGAGCGAAGGCCGGGCGGCCGAAAGGCCGCGGCGCGGCTACTGCAGGCCGAACTGGCCCAGGAACTTCCGGTTCGCGGCCAGCTCCGCTCCGCGCTTCACATCAGCAGCGCCACGGACCCGCCGCCGATCTGCGGTCCGCAGGCCAGTCACTGCCGGTCGAGCGCTGGCCATGCTCGGCTTCACAGATCGAGCGACTTCGCGGCCACGCGGTCGGCGATGCGGGCGGCCAGGTCGTCGACCGACACGGCGCCCTGGTCCGGGCTGCCGCCTTCCGGGGCTTCGCGCAGGCGGAGCGAGACGGTGCCTGCCTCCCGTTCGCGGCCGCCGACGACCAGCATGTAGGGGACCTTCTGCTTCTGGGCGTCGCGAATCTTGTAGCCGAGCTTCTCGCTTCGCCGGTCGAGTTCGACGCGGACACCGCTGGCCAGGAGTTGCCTCTCCACCTCGGCGCCGTAGTCGAGGAAGCGGTCGGAGACCGGCAGCACGACCGCCTGCACCGGCGCCAGCCAGACCGGGAAGGCGCCGCCGGTGTGTTCGATGAGGATGCCGAGGAAGCGCTCCACCGAGCCCAGCATCGCCCGATGCAGCATGACCGGACGCCGCGTGCCGCCGTCGCTGGCGGTGTACTCCAGGCCGAGGCGCTCCGGCATCTGGTAGTCCAGCTGCACGGTGCCGAGCTGCCAGCTCCGGCCGAGCGCGTCGAGCACCTCGAAGTCGATCTTCGGACCGTAGAAGGCGCCGTCCCCTTCGTTCATCTCGAACTCGAGACCCTGGCTCTCGAGCGCACCGGTGAGGGTGTTCTCGGCCCGCTCCCACAATTCGGCGCTGCCTATTGATTTCTCGGGTCGGGTCGAGACCTCGATGCGGATGCCGCTGAAGCCGAAGGTCCGGTAGATCTCCAGGATCGTCGACACCGGGCGCAGCACTTCGGCTTCGACCTGCTCCTCGGTGCAGAAGGTGTGCGCGTCGTCCTGGCAGAAGGTCCGGACGCGGGTCAGGCCGGTAATCACGCCCGAACGCTCGTAGCGGTGCAGGCGCCCGAAGTCGGCGTAGCGAACCGGCAGGTCGCGGTAGGAACGGATGTCGGTGCGGTAAATCAGGCAGTGGGTCGGGCAGTTCATGGGCTTCACCGCGTACTGCCGTTCATCGACCTCGGTGAAGAACATGCTCTCGCGGTAGTTGTCCCAGTGCCCGGAGCGGCGCCACAGATCAACGTCGAGAATCTGGGGGGTCCGGACTTCCTCGAAGCCGTCGCGTCGATTCAGACCCTGCACGTACTCGACGAGCTGGTTGTAGACGACCGTGCCGCGCGGGTGGAAGAACGGGCTGCCCGGAGCGCTGGGATTGAAGCTGAACAGGTCGAGCGCGGGCCCCAGGCGACGATGGTCGCGCGCGCGGCGCAGTTCCTGGTCGGCGAGGTACTCCTGAAGCGCGGCCTTGCTGGCGAACGCGGTGCCGTAGATCCGCTGCAGCCGCTCACCGCCTTCATCGCCGCGGTAGAAGACGCCCGAGCTCTCGAGCAGCTTGAAGGCGCCGATCTGGTCCACACGCTGGGCATGGGGTCCCCGGCACAGATCCACGAAGTCGCCATGGCGGAAGATCGTGATCGGCTCGCCTTCGGGTATGTCCTCGAGCCGCTCCAGCTTGAGGTCCTCCCCCAGCGAGGCGAACAGCTCCCGCGCCTCGTCGCGCCCCATCTCCACGCGCTCGACTTCGTGCTTCTCGCGCAGGATCTCGCGCATCTTCCCCTCGATGGCCACGAGGTCCTCGGGCACGAAGGAACGCGGAAAGCGGAAGTCATACTGGTACTTCTCCGTGTGATCGCGGCGGCCGACGTCGATTCGGGTGTCCGGCCACAACCGCTGGACGGCGTCCGCGAGCACGTGCTCGGCCGTGTGACGCAGGAACGCGCCCGCCTCCTCGTTTCCAACCGTGATCAGGCGCAGACCGCCCGAGGCCTCAAGCGGCGTGCGCAGGTCGAGCGGACTGCCGTCGAGCTCCGCTCCGACCGCCGCCTTCGCCAGCCCGGGCCCGATCGAGCGCGCCACGTCGAGCGCCGTCGTGCCGGCAGGGACGCTGCGTACGGATCCATCCGGCAGGGTGACTTCAATCATGAGCGGGTCCGTCCCGGTTGCCGCGACCGCCGACGTTCCATCTGCCAACGCCGCGATGGTAGGCGCTAGCGGACTCGAACCGCTGACCTCTACCGTGTGAAGGTAGCGCTCTGACCAACTGAGCTAAGCGCCTGAGCCACAGGCCGGCAGGCCCATGCCTGGTAGGCCCGAGCGGACTCGAACCGCTGACCTCTACGATGTCAACGTAGCGCTCTAACCAACTGAGCTACGGGCCTGACTCCTGCAGCCCGACGAACAAGGGCCGTGGCGACAGGAACGGCAACGCTACAGAGGCGGCCGTTCCCCTGTCAACGCGGCGTCTTCTCCAACGAGAAGTGAGCATGAACGGGGAATGGGCAATCCAGCGAGAAGTGAGCACGTGGATCGGCACTCGGGGATCATCGGAGGATGATCGAGAGCCATCCCTTTGTGATCAGGGGCTTTCACACCGACAACGGCTCGGAGTACCTCAACTGGGCCACCGACCGTCTGCTCAAGCGGCTGCAGATCGACTTCACCAGGTCCCGCGCCCGCAGCAGCAACGACACGCCCGCGTCGAGTCGAAGAACGGCTCCTCGATCCGCACCACGCTGGGCTACGCCCACATCCCGCGGCTCTTCGACGCCGATCGACCTGCTGCCGGCCGAGACGCTCGTCCGCAGATTGTGGGCCGGCGATACCATCGATCGGGCCCCGCGGTGCCTGCAGCCGCACGGCGCGGGTCCCCGGAGACGTGCCGCTGGCCCCGGAGGACTGATCTTCGTCCGGCGTTGCCGACCCGCTGGCCGCCGAGCGATTGCTAGTGTCGCCGCAAGGTCGCAGACTCTGCTGGGCCACCCGGCCGCGTGGAGGGAGACAGGGCAATGCTGAAGAGCCTCAACCTGAAGAACTTCAAGGCTTGGCGGGAGCTCGACATCGAGTTCGGCAAGGTCACCGCTCTGTTCGGCGAGAACAGCGCCGGCAAGAGCAGTCTGATGCAGTTCCTGCTCATGCTGAAGCAGACGAAGAACGCGGCCGACCGTAGCTTGACGCTCGACTTCGGTGGCGGCCCTGCGGAACTGGTCAATCTCGGCGACTTCGGGACGATAGTGCATCGTCGGCGGGGAACGGACGAACTGCCGGACATGCGGTGGGACCTCGAGTGGCGCCTGCCATCCGAGCTCCGGATCCGCCCTCCCGCCGATCCGAATGGCGTGCGGTTCTCGGGCGAGCAGCTGAAGCTGACGACGGAGGTTGGCCTGGACGCTGCGGGTGGCGAGATCGCCAGGCGCCTTGCCTACGAGTTCGACGGCACAGCCTTCGAGCTCCGTCCGAAGGCAGGCGGGAGGTCGAGAAACGGGAACGCTGGTGCGCGTCGTGATTTCGAACTGGCCTCGAGCGGACGCAGTGCTTTCTCGTTCAGGAGGAACCGGGGTCGTGGCTGGCCGCTCCCCGGGCCGGTCAAGACCCATCTCTTTCCCGACGCCGCTCGCAGTCTGTTCCAGAACACGGACTTTCTCGGCGAGTTCGAGAACGAGTACGAAACGCTGATGGACCGGATCTTCTACCTCGGGCCCCTGCGCGCGCACCCGGAGCGGGAGTACAGATGGACGGGGGCAGGCCGGGACGGCGTTGGCGCCAGAGGCGAGTACGCGATTGACGCGATCCTGGCGGCGACCAGAGGTGAATGGACAGAGAACCTCAAGAAGCACTACAAGAAGAAGAGCTTCCAGGCCATGCTGGCCCACTGGCTGAAGACTCTTGGGTTGATCAGGTCCTTCGAAGTGAAGGAGGTGGCCAGTGGTACCGGCATCTACGAGGCAAGAGTCGGGCGATCTCGTGGCGGCCCGATGACCAGCCTGGTTGACGTCGGTTTTGGGGTCTCTCAGATTTTGCCGGTGCTGACGCTCCTCTACTACGTGCCGAAGGGCTCGATTGTGCTCTTGGAGCAGCCGGAGATTCACCTGCACCCCTCGGTTCAGAGTGGCCTTGCCGACGTGATGCTCGCCGTCGCCATGCACCGGAACGTGCAGATCGTTGTGGAGAGCCATAGCGAGCATCTGCTTCGTCGCTTCCTTCGGCGAGTGGCCGAGGAGAGCGAGCCGAACTCCGGCCAGGCGGTGCGCAACAGCGATCTTCGGCTCTTCTTCGTGCGATCGGACGGCAGCCACGCGATTCTCGACCGGCTGAGGCTGAACGAGTGGGGTGGCATCGAGAACTGGCCGGACGACTTCTTCGGTGACGAGTTCGGCGAGATCTCGGCGACCACACAGGCCGGTCTTGAACGCCGGATCAACGCACGCGCATGACGATCTCCGGCGGCTGTTCGTATGTGGTGGACAGCAACGTTCTGATCAATGCGAACGGTGGCGAGCAGGCAGAAGGAGACGAGCAGTGCCGGAAGAACTGCGACCATGCCCTGCGGGAGCTCAGCCAGCGCGCAGTCGTTGCCGTGGACGAGAGGCGCCGGATCCTGAAGGAGTACGAGGAAGCGTGGCGTCGGTTCCCCGGCCCGACCGGCTCCGGCTTCCAGTTCTACAAGCACATCTCCAGCTACCTGTGGGACGAGCGGAGGGTGCGGCAGATCGCCATCACCGAGGCCGGTGACGACCGCGGCTTCGGGGAACTGCCGGTGAACGACTTCGACCGATCCGACAGAAAGTTCCTTGCCGTGGCCAGGGAGGCTGGTGCGGAGGTCCTCAACTCCACCGACAGCGATTGGCGCGAACACGGAGACCTGATGGACTTCCTCGGAGTCAAGGTGCAGCAGCTCTGCCCGTGTCAGTCGAGCAGGTCGTGAGTTCGAGGTGGGTGGCCACGCCGCCCAGGTACCCCCGCACTCCCTGCCTGCCCTGGTCGCCTTCCACTGGCAGTGGCGAGCGCCTCGCTGATCCCTCCCGGTTCGTCGGCGTCCCGGTCGTCGTCACCGAGAAGCTGGACGGCAGTTGCACCCTGCTTCATCGGGGCGAGGTGTACGGCCGCAGCGTCTCGGCGCCGACCACCGCGAGGTGGATGGCGATGGTGCGGAAGCACCACGCCTGGAAGGTGACCGAGCCGAGCGTCTTCCTCTACGGCGAGGACATCTACGGCGTCCACAGCATCGAGTACGAGCCGGTACGGGAGGACGAGACGTTCCGAGCGTTTGGCCTGCGGGACGCCAATGACCGTTTCCGGGCGTTCGCCGAGCTGTGCGACTACGCCCGGCAGCGCGCCATCCCGGTGGTACCGGTCCTGTTCGAGGGCGAATTCCGCTCCGAGGCCGAGATGCGGGACTTCGTGACCGCCGCCCACGCCGAACCTTCCGCCCTGGGCGGCGAGCGCGAGGGCGTCGTCGTTCGCCGGGCAGGGCCGTTCCCCGCTGCCGACTTCGGCGACTCCGTCTGCAAGAGCGTCCGCGCCGGCCACGTGCAGACCGACGAGCACTGGACCCGCAAGTGGCGGCCGTGCCAGCTGGTTCGCCCCTCGAAGGAAGGCAAGCGGCCGCCAGCGTTCACCGCGATGGCGACACGCAGGCGGCCCTGCTCGCGGGCGGCTGGCGAGTCGGCGTGACCTGGGAGTGCGCGCTGCGGCCTGCGGCTGGCGTGGAGGACCTCGCGGCCCGGGTCGAGAGATGGCTGAAAAGCGGCGGCCCGGAGTTCACGGCGCCTGCCGGCGGGCCAGCTGGCCAGCGGGCGCCCGCCGGTGGCGCCGGACAGCACTGCGGGTAGCCGTCGCGGGCGTTTGCGGGTACTATCCGCCGTTCGGCGGCTCTTCCGAGCCACAGCAGGAGGCTCCGAGATGCCCAAGCAGAAGACCCACAGAGGAGCGGCCAAGCGCTTCAAGCTCACCGCCAGGGGGAAGGTGAAGCGCAGCCACTCGATGATGAACCACATCCTGACCAAGAAGTCGCAGAAGCGGAAGCGGAAGCTGCGCAAGCAGACCGCCGTTTCGGGCGGCTTCGCCAAGGCGATCAAGGGGATGATCCGGTAGCTCGGGCTGTCGGCGGGAGTCTGGACAATGGCACGAGTGAAACGCGGCAGCCGGCGGGCGCGCCGGCGCAAGAAGATTCTGAAGCAGGCCAAGGGGTACTACGGCGTCAAGTCGAAGGGCCACCGGATAGCGAAGCAGGCGGTCGATCGTTCGCTCGCCTTCGCGTATCGCGACCGTCGGCAACGGAAGCGGGAGTTCCGGAGTCTCTGGATCGTCCGCATCAACGCGGCGGCGCGCATGAACGGGCTGTCCTACAGCCGGCTGATGTCGGGGCTTCGGCTGGCCGGCGTCGAGCTGAACCGGAAGATGCTCGCCGATCTGGCGGTGCACGATCCCGAGGGCTTCGCGGCCCTGGCCGGCACTGCGCGTGGCGCGCTCGAAGCGGGCGCCGTCTCCGCCCCGTGAAGGCTGGGGAACCGTGAAGGCTGGGGAACCGTGAAGGCGGAGGAGGCGGCCGCTGCCATCGCTCGCCTGGAGGCGGTCGTTCGTCGGGCATCCGAGGCACTGGCCGCTGAGCGGGAGCGAAGCCGCGAACTCGCCGAGGAGCTCGAGGCGACGGAACGGAGCGCCGCGCAGGAACGCGCGGAGATCGGCGACCGGGTCGAGGCTCTGGCCGAGGGGCTCGAGAGCCTTCTCGCCGCCGACGAAGGCGCCTGATCCGTCGAGGTCGCCGTCGTGGCCGGCTGCTATAGTCGCCGCCGGGCGGCGGCGTGACGACGTTAGAAGATCAACGGCAGCAGCAGGTTGCGACGACGGTCGCGGTCGAGATCTTTGATGTGCCGTACGACCTCCGCGACGACGGGACGGTTGATCCGTCCCGGCTTCGGCTGCTCGCCGAACGTGTGGACCGGACGATGCGGGAGGTTGCCGAGAAGGCGCCGAACCTGCCGCCGGGCCAGATTGCCGTCCTTGCCGCCCTGAATCTCGCCAACGAGTCCGGCGCGGATCCTGCGGAGGCCGATGGCGGGCGCTACGGCGAGCTCGTGGAACGAGTGACGAGCCTGGCGTCCGAGCTCGAGGCCGCGCTCGATCGCTGACGGTTGCCCGAAAGACAACTCACCTTGCATCCCCTGCGTGGTTCGTGATGGAAGCCGTGGTCGGAACCATCGCTCTTGTAGAGGGAGTCCACATACCGCTCGCCCGTGCCAGCCTCGCTCGAACGAGGACGCTGACGGCGTGTGGCGAGGACACCCACCTGGTCCCGCTCTGGTTCCTTGTCGGGGCGCATTCACACGGCCGTGCGGGGGGTGCCCTTTCGCCCGAATGGAGGGCGCCCGACTGAGGGCAGATGACCGACTTCATTCTCGCCGCGGGCGTGGTGGTCCTCGCGACCCTGGCTGCGGCCTGGTTGCTGTGGCGCCTGGCTGGAAAGCGTGGCGCGAAGCAGCTGATCGAGGAGGCTGAGCGGAGGGCCGCGTCTCTCGTCGAGGAGGCCGAGCGCGACTGCGCCGCACGGCGTCGGGAGCAGGAGCTCACTGCCAGGGAGGAGCTGCTGACCCTGCGCTCCGATCTGGAGCGCACCATCGGGGAAGAGCGTCGGCAGCTGGAGGGGCGGGAGCGAGAGCTCGCCGCCGACCGCGTGAGCGCCGGCGAGAAGGCCGCGAAGCTGGAGTCGCTCGAACAGGAGCTGGCGCGGCGCCGGGAGAGGCTTGCCGGCGCCGAGGGGCAACTGGCCGAGGAACGGACGGCTGTCGCCGAGCAGATGGCGGAGGTGCGCAGGCAGCTGGAACGGATCTCCGGCCTGACGGTGCAGCAGGCGCGGGAGGAACTGAGCCACAGCCTGGAGCATGAGGTGCGCCTCGAAGCCGCGCACATGGCCAGGCGCATCGAGAACGAGGCCCGGGAGTCAGCCCAGCGCGAGGCGCAGCGCATCATCAGCCTTGCCATCGAGCGGTCGGCGTCGGATTTCGTGTCCGAGACGACGGTCTCGGTCGTGCTGCTGCCCAACGACGAGATGAAGGGGCGGATCATCGGTCGGGAGGGGCGCAACATCCGGGCCCTGGAACTGATCACCGGGGTCGACCTGATCGTCGACGACACGCCGGAAGCGGTCATTCTCTCGGGCTTCGACCCGTATCGACGGGAGATCGCGCGCGTCACCCTGGAACGGCTGATTGCCGACGGCCGCATCCACCCGGCCCGCATCGAGGAAGTTGCCGCCAAGGTCAAGGCGAGCTTCGAGGACCGCGTGCAGGATGAAGGCAGCAAGGCCCTGCTGGAGCTCAACCTGTCGGGCGTTCATCCCGAGCTGATGACCCTGCTCGGACGGCTCCGCTTCCGTACTTCGTACGGCCAGAACGTGCTGCATCACAGCAAGGAGGTCGCCTGGCTGGCCGGCGCCATGGCCGGGGAATTGAAGGTGAATGTCGGGACCGCCAGGCGGGCCGGCCTGTTCCACGACATCGGCAAGGCGGTGGACCGGGAAGTGGACGGTACGCATCTTGAGATCGGCATCGACCTG
Organism: Thermoanaerobaculia bacterium; assembly: GCA_965200575.1. Classification (GTDB taxonomy): domain Bacteria; phylum Acidobacteriota; class Thermoanaerobaculia; order Multivoradales; family Multivoraceae; genus Multivorans. Next base: position 3,852,834 of record OZ241363.1, read on the forward strand.
CTCCGCCGCCACGGCGAGAGCGAGGAGGTCGTGCACGCGATGGCCTGCCATCACGGCGACTACGATCCGGAGACGGTCGAGGCCGTTCTGGTGACCGCCGCCGATACGGTGTCGGCGGCTCGGCCGGGCGCACGCCGGGAGGTCCTCGAGAGCTACGTGAAGCGTCTGAAGAAGCTCGAGGACCTGGCGATGGAGTTCAGGGGCGTGCATAAGAGCTATGCGGTCCAGGCCGGTCGGGAAGTCCGGGTCATGGTGGACTGCAAGGAGCTGAGCGATGAGCAGACGGTGTGGCTCAGCCGTGACGTGGCGCGCCGCATCGAGAGCGAGCTGACGTACCCCGGGCAGATCAAGGTCACCGTGATCCGGGATTCGCGGGCGATCGAGTACGCGCGCTGAAGGACGGAATGGCCAGATTTCTCTTCGTGGGCGACGTGGTGGGGAAGCCGGGTCGGCGCGCCCTGTCGCGAATGCTCCCGGAGCTGATCGACCGTCACATGGTCGATGCGGTGATCGTCAACGTCGAGAACGCCGCCGGCGGCAGCGGCGTCACGCCCCCGGTCGTTGAGGAAATCGCTGCGCTCCCCATCGATTGCATGACGACCGGGAACCACGCATGGGCCAAGAAGGAGGGCCTGCCCTGCTACAACGAGAGGCCGAACCTCCTGCGTCCCGCCAACTACCCCGACGGGAACCCGGGCGGCGGGGTCTTCGTCGGCGAGCTGCCGGCAGGCACTCCGTACGCCGTGATCAACCTGGAAGGCCAGGCCTTCATGAAGCCGCTGCCGTCACCCTTCGTTGCGGTCGACGAGATTCTGGCCGACCTCGACCCGGCCGTCCGGATCGTCCTGGTCGACTTTCACGCCGAGGCCACGAGCGAGAAGCAGGCCTTCGCGTACCACACCGACGGACGGGTGACGGCGGTGCTCGGCACCCACACCCACGTTCCCACCGCGGATGCCCGGATCCTGCCGCAGGGCACCGCGCTGGTGACCGACGTGGGCATGACGGGTCCCTACGACTCGGTCATCGGCGTACGCGCCGAAAGGGCGCTCAAGAGGTTCCTCCTGAACACGCCGGCGGGTTTCCAGGTGGCGAAGCGCGATGTGCGCCTGGCGGCCGCCCTGGTGGACGCGGACGAGGCCACGGGTCAGGCGACCGCGATCAGGTCGCTCCTGCTCGAGGCGGACTGACCCTCCATCGGTTCGGCGGCCTGCTGGCGAAGCCCGCGCAATCGGCCGGGCGCGACGGCCGCTCCGGGTCGCGGTGCTGGCGGTCCTGTCCGACCGGCGAACTGCTGGAAAGGTGGAGATGGGCCGGGGCTTGGTGCGGCGTCCGCGGACGCGGCCGGCGGCGCTACCGGCCGCCGCCGACCTCGGGCTCGGCGTCGTCGGGGGCCTGCCAGGTCCGGTTGCTGTCGTCGAACTCCGGCAGCGGGGGTTCGTCGCTCCCGGCTTCGTGTTCCAGGTGCCAGGACCAGACGTAAGACCACTTGAGGTAGGTGCCGTAGGACTGCAGGAGGCAGAACACCAGCCCCCGAAGGCCGTCGAGAACGCCGAACTGCACGATGTAGGTACGCATGAATCGCCACACCGAGCGTCCCAGGATCTCGGCCAGGCCCGAACGTCGCTGTTCCCGCCACATCTGGGCCGCGCCCCACCAGGCGTACCGCTGGATCCTCTGCGAGTACGACAGCAGGTCGTTGATCATCAGGTGGATCATCGGCTCTCGCAGCACGGGCGCCGGCGAATCGGTCCGCATGTCGGTATGGACTCGCCGGTTTGGATAGCGCCCGCAGCCGCGGCGCACCAGGCGGATGACCCGGTCGTGCTGCCAGCCCGAGAAGCGGATGACCTTGCCCAGGAAGTAGACGCGGCGGTTCACCGTGTAGGCGTCGTGCGGCGGGTCGCCGTCCCGGAACAGGCCTTCTATCTCGCGTCTGAGTGCCGGCGTGCAGCGTTCGTCGGCATCGAGGATCAGGATCCAGTCGTGGCTGGTCCGGTCCATGCCCCAGTTCTTCTGGGACGCGGATCCGTAGTAGGTCCGCTGTTCGAAGCGGACGCCTTCGTGCTGACGGACGAGCTCGGCAGTCCGGTCCGTGGAGAACGAGTCGACTACCAGAACCTCGTCGCACCAGGAAAGGGACTTCAGGCAGTCTCCGATGAGACGCTCTTCGTTCCAGGTGGTCACCAGGGCCGAGATCGGCGTCCGGGACTCGTGCTTCCGCCGTTCTCCCACCGCGGCCCATTGTATGCTGCGTCACCTTGCGCTTGCCCGGTTTGCCCCAAGGCCTTCTTTTCCTGTTGCTGGGGCTCCCGGTCGAAGCCGCCCTTGCCTGCGGCGCCGGCTCCTCCGGCTCCGGTCCGTCGCGGGCCGACGAGGCAGGCATCAGCGTCAGCGTCGGTGCATTCGACTTCGGCAAGGGGCAGGAGGCCTTCGAAGCGGGCGTGGAACACCGCTTCCGCGGAGACCTGTGCCTGGGGATCGGCTTCCACGCCGGCGCGCTCGTCACGGCGGACTCGTCCCTCTACGTGTACGCCGGACTCGACCGGCGCTTCGAGCTGGGCGGCGGGTGGTTCCTGAACCCCAGCCTGGCTGCCGGCCACCACGAGGCTGGCGACGGCAAGGACCTGGGCGGCGCTCTGGAGTTTCGGTCGGGCATCGTCCTGGGACGCAGGCTGGCCGGCGGCTCCAGCCTCGGCCTGGGTTTCTTCCATCTGTCGAACTCGTCCTACTATCGGCGGAACCCGGGCGCCAACTCCCTCGTCGTCCGGTGGTCGAGGTAGGGAGGAGAACCGTCGCATGGCAGTCGATTCGGAGTTGCTGGACATGCTCGTGTGTCCGCGATCAAGGGGCGCCCTGGAGGTGGTGTCGCTGCCGGCCGCGGTCTGCGCCGAGCTCGGGTCGCGCTACCGGGAGCACTTCGAGGGCGAGGAACCGACGGTGTCCGAAGGGCTGTGGTGCCGGGAATCGGGCCTGGTCTATCCCGTGGTGGACGACGTGCCGGTGATGCTGGTGGACGAAGCGCTGGCGGCGTCCGAAGTCCTGCCGGAAGCCGGCGCAGAGAGCGAAGGCAAGGCCTGAACGTGAGCGACTTCCCCGCCTTTCTCTCTGCCCTCGGCCCGCAGGTCGACGAGGCGCTGGACCGGCTCCTGCCGGGTGCCGACGCCGAGCCTGCCGAACTGCATGAGGCCATGCGCTACAGCGTTCTCGCCGGTGGCAAGCGGGTGCGTCCGGCGCTCGTGGTCCTTGCCGGTGAAGCCTGGGGCGTTCGTCGCGCGGACCTGCTGGTGGGCGGGGCGGCCATCGAGATGGTGCACGCCTTCAGCCTGATTCACGACGATCTGCCGGCTCTGGACAATGACGACCTGCGCCGCGGCCGGCCAACGTTGCATCGCGCCCGGGGCGAGGCCCTGGCGATTCTGGCCGGCGACGCACTCCTGAACAGGGCGTACGAGGTGCTGGCGCGCGAGCCAGCGGCGCTCTCGGCCGAGCGGCGGCTGCAGGCGGTGCAGACGGTGGCGGACGCCGTCGGCGGTATCGGGATGATCGGCGGCCAGGTGCTCGACCTCCGCAACGAAGGTCGCCTGGCCGGCAGCGCGGCGGCCGAGGCGGAACCCGGCGACGCCGAGAGCCGGGAGGCGTCGGCCCGCGTGCTGGAGGGGATCCACCGCCTGAAGACGGGCGCCCTCATCGAGGCGAGCACGCGACTCGGCGGCGTCCTCGCGGGCGCGGGCGCCGAGGAACTGGAGGAGCTCGCCGGCATCGGCGCCGAGCTGGGTCTGCTGTTTCAGATCGGCGACGACATCCTGGACGAGGTCGGCAGCTCGGAGGAGCTCGGCAAGACCGCCGGCAAGGACCGACGGGCCGGGAAGCTCACGTATCCGAGCCTGTACGGCCTGGCCGGCAGCCGGGTGAAGGCGCAGGAGGCGGCGGACAGATGCCTGGGCCTGGTCGATGGCCTGCCGGCCGGCAGGGAGCTCTTCCGCGCTCTGGTCGCCTTCCTGATCCACCGCGGCTCGTGAAGCGGCGGCTCGATCAGCTGCTGGTCGAGCGTGGTCTGTTTCACAGCCGGGAGCGGTCGAAGCGAGCGGTGATGGCGGGCTGGGTCTGGGTGGACGGCGAGAGGCGGGACAAGCCGGGCGTCGCGGTCGATGCCGCCGCGGACATCAAGGTACGCGGACGCCCGGAGCCCTGGGTGTCGCGGGGCGGCCGCAAGCTGGAGCAGGCCCTGGGCTGCTTCGACGTGCATCCCGCGGAAGCCGTGTGCGTGGATGTCGGCGCCTCGACCGGCGGCTTCACCGACTGTCTTCTGGGTCACGGTGCGGCCAAAGTCTACGCTATCGACGTCGGGCACGGTCAGCTGGACGCCGGCCTGCGAAACGACCCGCGGGTTGTCGTCATGGAGCGCACGAACGCCCGCCACCTGGCGGCCGATGCCCTGCCGGAGCCCTGTCGGATCGCCACCGTCGACGTGTCGTTCATCTCGGTGGTGAAGATCGTTCCGGCGCTGCTGCCGCACCTGGCGCCCGGAGGCGACCTGCTGACGCTGATCAAGCCCCAGTTCGAGGCCGGCCGGCGCCAGGTTGGCCGGGGTGGTGTGGTGCGGGACGAGACGGTCCGGCGCGAAGTGGCCGAGCGGCGCATTGCGGACATTGCGGCTCTCGGGCCGGCCTTTCTCGACTCGGTAGACTGCGACCTGCGCGGCCCGGCGGGCAATCGTGAGGTCTTCGCCCACTTCAGAGCATGAGATCGTGACCAGGATCGGGGCCGCCGCGGTGGTCGCCAAGCCGGACAGCGGCCGCGCCGCCGACACCGCCGCCGAAGTCGAGAAGTGGCTCGGCGAGCGCGGCGTCGCGGTCGGCGGCCTCGACGCGCCGGTTCTCGATCTGATCGTCGTCCTGGGCGGCGACGGCACGCTCCTGTCGGTGGCCCGCAACCGCCCCGGGGTACCCACCGTGGGGGTGAATCTGGGCAGTCTGGGCTACCTTGCCGAGATCGGGCTCGACCGGCTCCACGCCAGCCTGGGGGCGCTCCTCGAGGGCCGCTTCGAGGTCGAGGAACGGCTGCTGCTGGCCGTCGAGCTCCTGCGAGCCAGCGGTGAGTCGTCGCGGTATCGGGCGCTGAACGACGCGGTGGTTCACAAGAGCGCCCTGGCGCGGATGATCGATCTCTCGGTGGAGATCGACGGCGAGCCGGTGGCCTGCTATCGGGCGGACGGCCTGATCGTGTCGACGCCCACCGGATCGACGGCCTACAGCCTCTCGGCCGGCGGGCCGATCCTCTATCCGACGCTGCCGGTGGCCCTTCTGACGCCGATCTCGCCCCACACCCTGTCCATGCGGCCGATCGTGGTGCCCGAAAGGAGTCGAATCCTGATGACCCTGGGCGACCTGGACGGCGAGGTCTTCCTGACCCTGGACGGTCAGGAGGGCGCCCGGCTCGACGCCGGCGACCGGGTCATCGTGACGGCGTCCGACCGCCGGGCCGTGCTCGTCCGGCCCAGCGGCCAGACCCACTTCGACGCGCTGCGCAGCAAGCTCAGCTGGGGCGGCTAGCGCCGCCAGCCGCGTGGCAGACGCCGCGCCTGGCCCTGTGACGCCACCGCTCCAGCAGACTGTCGGCCCAGCGGTCCTCGCCCGCTGGCAGGTCCGACAGCCTGCCAGCACCCGCGTCCTCTGCGGGCTCCCCGGACCTGGCGGCGATGCAGCGACGCGGCGGCCCGCCGGCTGGCGTCGCTGGTACGATCAGCGGCATGGAAGAGGCCAGCCGGGATTCCGAGTCGGTCTTCGCATCCATCGAGGATGCGATCGCGGCGTTTCGCGCCGGCAGGCAGGTCATCATCGTCGACGACGAGGACCGGGAGAATGAGGGCGATCTGGCGATCGCGGCGGAGAAGGCGACTCCCGAGGCGATCAACTTCATGGCCACCCACGGCCGCGGGCTGATCTGCCTGGCGATGACCGAGGACCGCTGCGACGAACTTGATCTTCCTCTCATGGTCCGGGACAACACGGCTCCGTTCAAGACGGCCTTCACCGTGTCCATCGAGGCGCGCGGCAAGGTCACGACCGGCATCTCGGCGGCCGACCGGGCGGCGACCATCCTCACCGCCATCGATCCTGCCGCTGGGCCGCAGGATCTGCTGCGCCCCGGGCACGTGTTCCCGCTGCGCGCACAGCGCGGCGGGGTGCTGAAGCGCGCCGGGCAGACGGAGGCCTCGGTCGACCTGGCGTCCCTGGCCGGCCTGGCGCCGGCCGGCGTCATCTGCGAGATCATGAACGAGGACGGCTCGATGGCGCGGGTGCCCGACCTCGTGAAGTACCGCCGCAGGCACGGGATTCCGATGATCACGGTCTCGGACCTGATCAGCTATCGGCTGACGAACGAGAGCCTGGTCGAGCTCGTCGCTTCGCCGACGCTGCCGACGCCCTTCGGAGCGATGAAGGCCCTCGCCTACTGCTCCGAGGCGACCGGCGAGGAGCACGTGGCGTTCGTTCTGGGCGACCCCGCGCCCGACCGGGACGTTCTGGTGCGGGTACACAGCCAGTGCCTGACCGGCGACGTCTTCCAGTCTCAGCGGTGCGACTGCGGCATCCAGCTGTACCGGGCCCTGTCCAGGATTGCGGACGAGGGCGAGGGCGTCCTCCTCTACCTGCTGCAGGAGGGCCGGGGCATCGGCCTGTTCAACAAGCTGCGCGCCTACGACTTGCAGGAGGAGGGCCACGACACGGTCGAGGCGAACCACAAGCTGGGTTTTCCGGCCGACCTGCGGAACTACGGCATCGGCGCGCAGATCCTGCGCGACATTGGGGTGCGCCGCATGCGGTTGATGACGAACAACCCCAAGAAGTACATAGCGCTTTCCGGCTACGGCCTGGAGATCGTCGAGCGAATCCAGATCGAGATCGAGCCGACGGAGTCCAACCGCGACTATCTCCGGGTCAAGCGCGAGAAGATGGGCCACCTGCTCAACCTGGTTTGAGCGCCGATCAGTCTCGCCGCAGGGCGCTCGTTACCGGCGTGACCGGGCAGGACGGCTCCTACCTCGCCGAACGCCTGCTGGAGGAGGGCCGGAATGTCTGGGGCCTGGTGCGTCCCGTCTCGAGCGGCCGCGGCACGGAGCGAATCGACCACCTGCTCGGCGCTCCGAGCGACTCCGGGGCGCGGTTGCGCCTGATCGCGGGCGACCTCACCGATGCCTCGTCGCTGGAGCGCGCCGTCGCCGAGTCCGCGCCGCACGAGATCTACAACCTCGGCGCCCAGTCGCACGTGCAGGTCTCGTTCCAGCTGCCGGCCGCCACGAGCGACGCGACCGGCATGGGCGTGCTGCGGCTGCTGGAGGCGATGCGCCGGCATGCGCCCGAGGCTCGCTTTTACCAGGCCTCGTCGTCCGAGCTGTTCGGCCTTGTCCGCGAGTCGCCGCAACGCGAGACGACCCCCTTTCATCCGCGCAGTCCGTACGCGGCGGCCAAGGCCTTCGGCTTCCACATCACTCGCAACTACCGCGAGGCCCACGGCCTGTTCGCGGTCAACGGAATCCTGTTCAACCACGAGTCGCCCCGGCGGGGAGAGATCTTCGTGACGCGGAAGATCAGCCTCGCGGTGGCCCGCATCCGGGCCGGGCTGCAGCAGCGCCTCGAACTGGGCAACCTGGACGCCAGGCGGGACTGGGGTTTCGCGGGCGACTACGTCGAGGCCATGCAGCTCATGCTTCGGGCGGACCGCCCCGCGGACTTCGTCGTCGCCACCGGCGAAACGCGCAGCGTGCGGGAGTTTTGCGATATCGCCTTCGCCCACGCCGGGCTGCCGCTCCGCTGGCGCGGCGCCGGCCTGGCGGAGGAGGGCGTGGATGCGGACGGGCGGGTTCGGGTGGCGGTCGACGGTCGCCACTTCCGCAAGGCCGAGGTGGACGCGCTGTGCGGCGACGCGAACCTGGCGCGGGAGCGCCTGGGCTGGCAGCCGCGGGTGACCTTCCGGCAGCTCGTCGAGATGATGGTCGACGCCGACCTGGCGGCGGTCGGCTGCGGCACGCCCGGCTGAGGCCTGGCCGCGCGGCGCGGTCGGCTCACGCTCCGCGAGCTGGCCGACGACTGGCTGGAAGGTCCCCGACCGTTCCGGCGGTCCCGCGTCGGACAGGCACGTATTCGCGCGTGCTCGGTCGCCACGTCCGCGAGCGGGGCACGCTCGACAGGCCAGCGTCTTGCGCGGTGCTTCTGCCGGCTCAGGGCATGTAGGGCGTCGGTCCGGGCCCGAGCTGGGTTCCGAGCACCGGCTGGGCGGCATCCACGAACTCGCAGACAAGCGGTCGGGTCTCGCGCGGATCGATGATCTCCTCGATGTTGAAGGCCTCGGCGGTGCGAAACGGTGACGCCAGAGCCTCCAGGCGGTCCTCGATCTCCTTCTGCGCGGCCTCGGGATCGTCCGACTCGCGGATGATGCGGCGGTAGGCGGCGCTGACGCCGCCCGAGATGTGCATGGATCCCCAGTGACCTGACGGCCAGGCGACGCGCCGGAACATGCCGCTCGGGCGGTCGTGGCACTGGCCGGCGACGCCGTAGAGCTGCCGGATGACGACCGTCAGCCACGGCACGCGGGTCCTTAGCGTCGCGCAGAGCATCTTCGCGCCGGCGCGGACGATCCCCAGGCGCTGCTGCTCGGGACCGACCATGAAGCCGGGCTCGTCGGCGAAGTAGACCATCGGCAGGTGGAAGGTGTCGCACAGCTGGAGGAAGCGGATCACCTTCGTGCCTGCGTTCACGTTCATCGAGCCGCCGAGATGCGCGGGGTTGTTGATCATCGTTCCCACCGGATGACCGTTCACCCGGGCCAGGCCGACGATGCGCGAGCGCCCGTACAGGGGCGTGATCTCGAAGAAGGAGTCGCGGTCGAGCACGGCGTTCAGGATGCGCCTCGGGTCGTAGGGCCGGTTCTTCTCCCTCGGGATGATGGAGAGCAGGTCCCGGTCGCGCCGCTCCGGGTCGTCGCGAATCTCGCCGCGCGGCGGCATCTGCCACACGCTGTCCGGCAGGTAGCCCAGGAACCGCTTGATCATCGAGAACGCCTGGTCCTCGGATTCGGCGAGGTTGTCGATGACGCCGCTGCCGTACACCTGGGTGCGCTCGTCGCCGAGGTCCTCCTTCGTGATGTTGATGCCGAGGGCCGCCTTGACTACCGGAGGTCCGCCCGGGAACACCTGGCTCGTGCCCCGGACCATCACGTTGAAGTGGGCCAGGCAGGACTCGACCGCCGGCAGCCCGGCCACGGAACCGAGCACGCCGGCGGCGACCGGCACGCGGCACAGCAGGTCCTCGACGCCGGGGGTGGCGGCGTTGGTCGGAATGTAGGTGCGGCCGATCTTCTCGAACGTCTTCACGCTGCCGCCGGTGGAGTCGAGAAGCCGCACGTACGGCAGGCGCCAGCCCAGGGCCAGACGCTGTGCGTGGCCGCTCTTGTCGCCGATGGAGGCGTCGGAAGCGCCTCCGCGCACGGTGAAGTCGCCGCCGTTCAGGACCACCCGCCGCCCGTTCAGGCGTGCCAGACCGATCACCCGGTTCGAGGGGCGCACGTGCTGGAGATCGTTCCCGTCGTAGGTGGCCGCTCCGGCGAGCTCGCCGATCTCCTGGAACGAGCCTTCGTCGGTCAGGACGTCCAGGCGTTCCCGGATGGTCAGCTTGCCGCGGCGATGCTGCTCCGCGATGCCCGCCTCGCCGCCCATCTCGCGCGCGAACTCGCGTCGGCGCTGCAGTTCCTCGATCTCTGGCTCCCAGACCATCTCGTTGTCCTTCCGTGCCGTCAGAGGCGGAACGTCATGCGCACGCCGGCGCGGCGCGGGCGCAGCACGTTGACGAAGTGGCGACGGGAGCGGAAGCCGTCGTCGGTCAGGCCGATCTGGCCTCTCGTGTTCCGGAGTCGATGAAGCCCGGGTCGAGGAAGGGATTGGCCGAGCCGGAGAGCGCCAGCTTCCCGGTCACGAGCCGCAGGTTGAACGTCAGCCCTGCGTTGCTGCCATCCGAGACGCCGTGCTCGAGGGCGAACAGGTCGCCGCGAAACGCGAACGACCTGGCCGTGGCGTCGGGTCGACGCGGCAGGTACCGCACCGCGCCGGCGAGAGTTCCGGCGCCGCACAGGGCGCCCCGGGTTCCGAGCAGCACCTCGACTCGCTCGATGTCGTGCTGCCGGAGGTTCACCGACGGCGGGATGTCGCCGAGGCAGGTGGCGACGCCGTTGTTGCAGTTGTTCCCTGCGGCCTCCGATGCGGCGATGGAGTCCGTGTGCAGACCGCGCGCGATGACGACGTTGCTGGCGCGGGACCCCTGGTCGATGACCGTCAGGCCGGGCGTCCACCGGGCGAGTTCGGTCAGGTTCTCGATCGCCCGTTGCTCGATGTCCGCGCCGGTGACGACCGAGATGTTCAGCGGCGGGCAGCGGGACCGGCTCGTCGCCGACTTCGATGCCGTCGAGTGGGGCCTGGTGCTGGTGACCGATCCGTACCGTCAGGCTGTGGACGCCCGGACCGAGGTCGGCGAGCCGGAAGCGGCCCTGCTCGTCGGTCCGGGCGGTCCGCACGTCGCTGCCCGGGGACGCGAGCGTCACCTCGGCGCCGGGCGCCGGCCGGCCGGCTTCGTCGGCGACCACGCCTGAAATCTCGCCGGTCTGCGCCATGGCCGCGGAGGGCGGCGAGAAGGCGACCAGGGCGAGGAGAACGGACCTCGCGACGGCTGAACGAAGCAGGTCGCGCACTCGCGGTCGGTCGCCTTGCGCTGCTGGCTTCCTCGCCCCCACGGTCAAGCGAATGTAGCAGCGGCCCGGACCCGGGCTGCTGCTGTAGAGTGCGGCACTTGCCGGCGGTAACCGGCCGTGCCGCCACGACGTAGAGAAGCCTGACGATGACCGACCCGCAATCGGTGCACCTTGACGGTGCGCCTCGGTCTTTGATCGCCTCGTCTGCGCGCCTGGAGGAACTGCACGGGTACTCGCGTGAGTGGCCGTCGTGGACGCTCACTCCGCGCCAGATCTGCGACCTGGAGCTGTTGCTGTGCGGCGGCTTTGCGCCGCTTGACGGGTTCATGACCGGTGCGGCGTTCGACAGCTTGTGCGAAACGATGCGGCTGCCTTCGGGCGAGCTGTGGCCGATCCCCATCACCCTGGACGTCACGCCGGAGGCGGCCAGTGGCCTGGACGTCGGATCCGCGCTGGTCCTGCGCGACCCGGAAGGGCTGATGTTGGCGGTGCTCACGGTGGACGACGTCCGGGAGCACGACCGAGAGAAGGAGGCGGAGCTGGTCTACGGCACGCTGGACCAGGCGCACCCGGGCGTGGCCCATCTGTTCCGGCGCACGAACACGATGTCCGTCGGCGGCCGCGTCGAGGGCGTTCAGCTTCCCAAGCACTATGACTTCCCCGGGCTTCGCAGGACGCCCGCCCAGCTACGGCGCCGCTTCGCGCAGCTCGGGTGGAAGACGACGGTCGCCTTCCAGACCCGCAATCCGATGCACCGGGCCCACTTCGAGCTGACCCTGCGGGCGGCCCGGCAGCTGGAGGCGAATCTGCTGATCCACCCGGTCGTCGGCATGACCAAGCCGGGCGACCTGGACCACTACACGCGGGTCAGGTGCTATCGCAAGGTCCTGAGGCACTACCCGCGCCACACGGCGGAACTGGCGTTGCTGCCGCTCGCGATGCGAATGGCGGGTCCGCGCGAGGCCCTCTGGCACGCGCTGATTCGAAGGAACTACGGCTGCACGCACCTGATCGTGGGCCGCGACCACGCCGGGCCCGGAGCCGATTCGTCGGGCGAGCCGTTCTACGGGCCCTACGACGCCCAGGAGCTGTTGCTCCGCCACGAAGCCGAGCTCGGCGTGAAGATGGTGCCGTTCCGGATGATGGCGTACGTTGAGAGTCGGGACTGCTACGAGCCCGTCGACTCCGTCGAGGAGGGCGAGCGGACGCTCTCCATCTCGGGCAGCGACCTGCGCCGCCGCCTGCGTCGGGGCCTGCCGATCCCCGAGTGGTTCACCTTCCCGGAGGTGGCGCGCGAACTGCGCCGCAGCCATCCGGCGCGCAGCAACCAGGGCTTCACGGTGTTCTTCACCGGACTGTCCGGCGCCGGGAAGTCGACCATCGCCAACGTTCTGCTGGTCAAGTTCCTGGAGACCGGCGGACGCCCGGTGACGCTGCTCGACGGCGACATCGTGCGCACCAACCTGTCGTCCGAGCTCGGGTTCTCCCGCGAGCACCGGGACATCAACATCCGCCGCATCGGCTTCGTCGCCTCGGAGATCACGAAGAACGGCGGGGTCGCCATCTGCGCTCCGATCGCGCCCTACCGAAGCGTCCGGGACGACGTGCGCGAGATGATCGAGGAGGTCGGCGGCTTCATCCTGGTGCATGTCGCGACGCCGCTCGACGTGTGCGAGGGTCGGGATGTCAAGGGGCTCTACGCGAAGGCACGGGCCGGGCTCATCGACTCGTTCACCGGCGTCTCGGATCCGTACGAGGTGCCGGAGAACCCGGACCTGGTCATCGACACCACGGACGTCACGGCCGAGGAGGCCGCCCAGCGGGTCATCCTCCATCTCGAGAAGGAGGGGTTCGTCGGACCACGCTGACTGTCCCCGATCGCCCGTCGCGCCCAGATGGCGACTTCTCTCGGTCGGGGTGGCCGGGCTGGTCGCCCTGTTGCTGCTCGTTCCGACTTCGGCCTTCGCCGACGCGGCCGAGAGCGCCTTGCGCTGGCTGGCTGGTTTCCTCGGCGCCGAGACGCGTCGACAGGCGGCGGATCTGCCGTGGGATCAGATCGTCCACGGCCTCCTGTTCTGTCTGCTGGCCTGGGTCTGGTGCCGGGCGCCGGCGCGCGCCGGACGGGTGCGCGGGGTGGTCGTCACGGCAGCGGCGGCCGTGGCGTACGGCGGCGCGCTGGAGCTGTTCCAGATGCTGGTCGGCTACCGATCCGGAGAATGGCCCGACCTGTTCGCGGACGCCACCGGAGTCGTCCTGGGTGCGCTGCTCGCCTCCTGGCGTCTGCCTTTTCGCGGTCGGCGCGCCCGGGCCGCTTCGACCTGACGCCCCGGTTCGCAGTTGGAGGGCGCCGTGACCTTGCCGGCTGATCGCTCGCCGCTGCTCGAGTCGCTGGCGGCTCGGGAACGAGCGCTCCTGTCCGCGCTCGAGCAGCGCGTCCTGGTGCTGGACGGCCCCGCCGGCACGGCGTTCCAGGCGGCCGGTCTCGGCCCGGAGGACTTCGGCGGCGTCGAGCTCGAAGGCTGCAACGAGAACCTGGTGGCGACCCGGCCGGACGTCGTGCTCGATGTCCACCGCTCGTACCTTGCCGCGGGCGCCGACATCGTCGAGACGAACACCTTCGGCGGCACGGCCCTCGTCCTGGCCGAGTACGGGCTCGAGGAGGGCGCCTTCGAACTGAACCGGAGGGCGTCCGAACTGGCCCGGCAGGCCTGCAACGAGACGGAGCGGGAGTGCTTCGTCTGCGGCTCCATGGGGCCGACGACGAAGGCCATGTCGGTCACGGGCGGCGTCACCTTCGAGCAGCTGCGCGATGACTACTGCGCGCAGGCGCTCGGGCTGGCGGTCGGCGGCGCCGACTACCTTCTGCTCGAGACCTGCCAGGACACGCTGAACGTGAAGGCCGGGCTCATCGGCATCGAGCGCGCCTTCGAGCAACTGGGCTGGCGCCTGCCGGTGGCGGTCTCGGCGACCATCGAAACCACCGGCACGATGCTCGGCGGTCAGGAGGTCGAGGCGTTCGCCGCCTCCCTGATGCATCGTGAGCTGCCGAGTCGGGACGGTCGCGACCTGCTGTACGTCGGCCTGAACTGCGCCACCGGGCCGGACCAGATGTTCGACCACCTGAGGGCTCTCTCCGCGGTCTGCCGAACCCGGGTGGCCTGCGTCCCGAATGCCGGTCTTCCCGACGAGGACGGTTGCTACACCCAGACGCCGGAGGACTTTCGGGCGGTCTTCTCCCGCTTCCTGGACCACGGCTGGCTGAACCTGGTGGGCGGCTGCTGCGGCACGACCGGCGCCCACATCGAGGCCCTCGCCGATCTTGTCCGGAGCCGCAAGCCCCGCCGACCGCCCGCGCATCGCCGCTGCATCGTCTCGGGCCTCGATGCGGCGGAACTGACCGAGGACAACCGACCGCTCCTGGTCGGAGAGCGCACCAACGTGCTCGGCAGCCGCAAGTTCCGGCGCCTGATCAGGAGCGGCGAGTACGAGGCCGCCGCCGAGGTGGGGCGCGCCCAGGTACGGGGCGGAGCGCAGGTGGTCGACGTCTGCCTGCAGGACACGGAGCGGGATGAATCCCACGACATGGAGCTGTTTCTGGAGCGGCTGGTGCGCCGGGTCAAGGCGCCGCTGATGCTCGACAGCACGGACCACGAGGTGATGGCCCGCGCGCTCACCTGGTGCCAGGGGCGATCGATCCTCAACTCGGTCAACCTGGAGGACGGCACGGAGCGCTTCGACCGGGTCGTGCCGCTGGCTCGGGAGTTCGGCTGCGCCCTGGTCGCGGGCCTGATCGACGAACGGGGCATGGCGGTGTCGGTAGAGCGGAAGCTCGAGGTCGCGGCCCGCAGCCACGAGCTCCTTGTCGGGAAATGGGGCCTCGAACCCCAGGACATCTGGTGGGACCCCCTGGTCTTCCCGTGCGGCACCGGCGACGAGGCGTTTCTGGGGTCGGCGGCCGCGACGATCGAGGGCGTGCGCCGGGTTCGCGAGGCCTTCCCTGGCACGCGGACGATCCTGGGCATTTCGAACGTGAGCTTCGGCCTGCCGCTGGCCGGCAGGGAAGTGGTGAACGCCGTGTTCCTCTACCGCTGCACGCTGGCCGGGCTCGACGCGGCCATCGTGAACACCCAGGGCCTGGCCCGCTACGCCGAGATTCCGGCCTCCGAACGGGCGCTGGCGGAAGCCCTGCTGAGCCTGCAGCCGGGCGACGTCGAAGCCGGTCGGCAGGCGGTGGAGGCTTTCACCGCAGCGTTCCGCGGGCGCAAGGGGCGACGAGAGCAGGCGCCGAGGGAGGGCCTGCCGCTGCCGGAGCGACTTTCCCGGTCAGTGGTGGAGGGAAGCAAGGAGGGTCTCGCGGAGGATCTCGACCAGGCGCTCGCGGACCCCCGCTGGCCTGATCCGCTCGACATAGTCAACGGCCCCCTGATGGCCGGGATGGCCGAGGTCGGGCGGCTGTTCAACGACAACGAGCTGATCGTGGCCGAGGTCCTGCAGAGCGCCGAGGTGATGAAGGCGGCGGTTGACCGGCTCGAACCGCACATGGAGCGCATGGAGGGGATGTCACGGGGCCGGGTCGTCCTGGCCACGGTCAAGGGCGACGTGCACGACATCGGCAAGAACCTGGTCGACATCATCCTGACCAACAACGGCTTCGAGGTGGTGAACCTGGGCATCAAGGTGCCGAGCGAGCAGCTGATCCAGGCCGTGCGCGAGCACCGGCCCGACGTGATTGGTCTCTCCGGTCTGCTGGTCAAGAGTGCGCAGCAGATGGTGGCCACCGCCGGAGACTTCGCCGCTGCCGGGATCGACACGGACCTGGTGGTCGGCGGCGCGGCGCTGACCCGCCGGTTCACGCATGGCCGCATCGCCCCCGAGTACGACGGCGTCTGCACCTATGCAAGCGACGCGATGAGCGGCCTCCACCTGATCGAGCGCCTGTGCGACGACGGCAGGCGCGAGGCCCTGCTGGAGGAAGTCGAGTCTCTGCGGAAGCGGGACGCGGCGGCCCTGCGGGTGCGTACTGCGCCGACGGCTGCGACTCAGGGCAACCGGCGGAGCACGGCGGTGCGCATCGACGTGTCGCCGCCCCGCCCGCCTGACCTGGAGCGTCACGCCGAGCGGTTCGACCTCGACGACGTCTGGGCGCACTTGAACCTGCAGATGCTGTACGGGAAGCACCTGGGCCTCAAGGGCGCAGTGGGGCGGCTGCGCGAGGCAGGCGACCCGAAGCTCCAGAAGCTGGAGGCCGTGGTCGACGGGGTCAAGGACTTCGCCCGCGGCGAGATGAAGGTGCATGGCGCGTGGCGCTTCTTCCCGGCGAGGAGTGAGGGCAACCGTCTCGTGCTGTTCGTGCCCGGGAAAGGCGAAGCAGCCGGCCCCGATGCGGGCGCCGGGGTCGGCAACGCCGCGCCGGGCGCGGCCCTGGGGATCGGCAGGCGATCGGGAAGCGGCGCCGGGCAGCAGGTCGCCGCGGAGTGGACGCTGCCGCGCCAGCCGCGCGAGAACGGGCTGTGCCTGGCCGACTGGGTGTTGCCTCGGGGCGACCACGTGGCACTCTTCGTCGTCACCGCCGGCGCCGGAGTGCGCGAGGCCGCCGAACGCTTCCGGAAGGACGGCGAGTACCTGAGGAGCCACGCGTACGCCGCCCTGGCGCTCGAAACGGCCGAAGCCGCGGCCGAGCTGCTGCACCAGCGGCTGCGCGCCGCGCTCGGCTTCCCCGACCCGCCGGGCATGACCGCCCGCGACTGCCTGGCGGCGAAGTACCGGGGCAAGCGCTACTCCTTCGGCTACCCGGCCTGCCCCGACCTCGCGGGCCAGCGCCAGCTCTTCGCCGCGTTGCAGCCGGCCGACATCGGCGTGGAACTCACCGAAGGCGACATGATGAGCCCGGAAGCCACCGTCTCGGCGCTCGTCTTCCACCATCCCGACGCCCGCTACTTCGGCGTGTAGCGCCGCCAGCCGCGTCGCCGGCTGCCCGAATCAGCGGCTGCCGGCTCTTGCTGCCTGCTTCTTCTGCCGTCTGTCGCGCCTTGCCCGCACCAGGGCGGCGGCGCGGTCGAGGTGGTCGTCGCCGAGGCGGTCGAGGTACTCGTCGTAGCTGCCCACGAAGTCGTTCACGCCGTGGGCGGAGATCTCGACAATGCGGGTGGCCAGCTTGCTCACGAACCAGCGGTCGTGCGAGACGAGCAGCAGGGTGCCGGGATAGTCGAGCAGTCCCTTGATCAGCGCTTCGATGGCTTCGAGGTCGAGGTGGTTCGTCGGCTCGTCCAGGATCAGGACGTTCGGCTTGAGCACGACGTGCCGGCAGAAGAGAAGCCTCGCCGCCTCGCCGCCTGACAGGCTGCCGATCTTCTTGGCGGCCTCGTCCTTCGAGAACAGCACCGCGCCGAGCTGACCGCGCACGAAGCCGATCGGTTCGCCTGGGCAGCAGTCCCACAGCCAGCTCTCGACGGTCTTGCGCGCGGCGCCTTCCGAATCGAGCAGCTGTTGCCGGTGGTCCTGCGCGAAGTACCCGGGGTGGGTCTCGTAGCCCCAGTCGATCTCGCCCAGGTCGGCGGCCACGTCGCCGGTGGCGATCTTGAGCAGCGTGGACTTGCCGATGCCGTTCGGCCCGATGACCGCCACCCGCTCGCCGCGCCCGATCTCGAGCGACACGTCCTCGAGCACGTCGTTGTCGCCGTAGCTTTTCGAGATCCCGTCGAGCGTCAGCACGCGCTTGCCGGAGGGGCGGCGTGACTGGAAGCGGAACAGCGGGTAGCGACGCGAGCTCTGCGGCAGCGGCTCGATCGTCATGCGGTTGATCAGCTTCACCCGGCTCTGCGCCTGCCGCGCCTTGCTCGCCTTGTAGCGGAACCGCTCGACGAACTTCTGGTGGTGGTCGATCTCCTGCTGTCGCTGAGCAATCTCCGCCTCGCGGCGCGCCCGCTCCTCGACCTTCTTGCGCTCGAAGTTGGAGTAGGCGCCCGGATAGGAGGTCATCGTCTCGTAGTCGATGTCCAGGATGTGCGTGCACACGTTGTCCAGGAAGCGGTGGTCGTGAGAGACGACAACCACCACGCCGCCGAAGCTGGTCAGGAACTTCTCCAGCCAGCGAATGGAGAGGATGTCGAGGTGGTTCGTTGGCTCGTCGAGCAGCAGCGCGTCGGGCGCGGCGGCGAGGGTCTGGGCCAGCAGCACGCGGAGCTTGAAGCCGCCG